>DAOTXM010000265.1:0-33004 GCA_034435215.1 Anaerolineales bacterium | reverse complement strand
GTGGACGGGCGCAGCCCATCCACAACACCCCACACCCTCCTTACTACTTGAAGAGATCCTCCAGTGTGCTATAGCCAATGGGCCCTTTAGGAGTGTTCCATGCCGCAATCTGGTCTAAACCGTCTGCTTGGTTGCGTTTTGCTATCCTGCCTCATACTGGCGGCCTGTTCTGGCTCGAATGAATCTGGCAAGTATAAGCGCCAGGCGGACCAATTCCTGGCAGAGGGTCGCTTCGCGGAAGCCGTTTTGACCTATCGCCAGGCGCTGGCATCCGATCCGGATAACCCTGATCTATTGAGCGGTTTGGGGATGGCCCTGGCAGCCCAGGGACGCGACCGATCCGCTGCCCGCGTCCTGAATCGGGCAGCCAGCAAGAAACCGGATGATGTTGCGATAAAAGAAACCCTGGCAGATCTGATAACCCGGCCTCAGGATGGGTTGTCCCTGGCATTGGCCTGGTTTGCCGATGGGATGGACTTTGAGCCGGTAGGCGCAACGGTCTCACCGGGCAGAATCTTCGTTGCCTATAGGAGCGGCCATTTGGTCTCGTTGGCTGAATCGTCAGGTCAGGTCTTGTGGATCGCGGAGGCTCCTGTTGCTCTCGTCACGCCGCCCGCTGCCGATACGCACCAGGTCTGGGTGGGTGCCGAAGACGGTTCGATTTTTGTATTTGATGCCGAATCCGGAGGGATGCTGGGCAGTTATCTTACCAACGGAGCAGTATATGCTGCTCCGGCTCTAGCCCCTGAAATTGCGTACTGTCCCTCCAACGACGGAACACTATATGCCCTGGATCGCGCCAGTCTGGAATTGGTGTGGAAGACAGAGATCGGTGAAGCGTTGCACGCCAGTCCACTGGTGAGCGGAGGGGCTGTGTATGTCGGTTCGAACGATGGGCGCGTCTACGGATTCAATGCATCCAGCGGTGAACGAATATGGACCTTCGGCATTCTGACCCAGGGAGCAGTGGAAAGTGTCCCTGCATCGGCAAATGGAAGGATCCTCGTTGGTTCAGGGGATGGCCGTCTCTACGCCCTGGATGCCGGGACGGGTGGAGAATACTGGCGTTTTTCGACCCCTGATGCGATATTCGCGCGCCCGTTGGTGTTGGATGACCAGATTATCGTTGCTTCCAGTGGCCAGGTCTTGGCTTCACTCCAGTATGCAGACGGACTGCCGGCTTGGAGTCTGTTTCTGGATCATCCCATCACGGAAGCGCCGGCTTTTTTCAAAGGCCAGTTGTACTTTGTCACCCGTGGGGATCCGCGTTTGTTTGCTGTAGATCCTCAAGCGGGAAAATTGCTGGGTGAACTGCATACGGGCGATTGGATTGCCCATGGCCCATTGCTGACGGGAGCCGGTCTTATCCTGGTCGGAAAAGATGGCGCTGTATTCCTATACCGTTGATGTCTCGTGGGGAAAAACACGAATGGCACTGCCCGGCACCGGGCAACCGCTCTCGCAGAAACCGCAGCCAACACATTTATCAGGGTCAACGATCACCCTGCCCTGGTGCGGGATGGCAGCATGGTATTGGCAGGCTTCGACACATACCAGACATTTCACGCCCTGATCCCATGCCAGGCATACCGAGTGATCGACTTGCGCAGTTCCAAGCTTGAACTCTTTTTGATTAACGGTCAGGATGGCGTCCACCGGACAGACCTGCTGACAAAGATGGTTGCAGCTTACACCAAGTGCACATCCACCCAGGCGTGGCACGAGCACCGGCATGCCCAGCCTGCTCAAGCCAGTTTGCAAGCAGGTGGCTTGCAGCCCGCGAGTAGGGCAGACACGAATGCACTCCTGGCAGGCAATACAGACATCCAGGAATTCATCTTCAGGCAATGCTCCCGGAGGTCGCAAAGGCACCGGGCGTGCCTCGAGATGGGTGAGGGGCATGACCGTCAGACCCGCTACGGCAGCAGCCATTCCCTGCAAAAATTGGCGTCGGGATAATCCCTGGCCGGGTATGGTGGATGACTTGGCAATATAATCCCCCAGGCGGCGTTCGGTTTTACCGGAAGGCGTGGTTTGCGCCGCTGGCTGCCATACCGCCAGCGCCAGACCGCCAAACCCGAAGCTGATACCCTTTTCGGGACAGGCTGATTCGCACTCCAGGCAAAATGTACAGTCGCTGTAATCGGTGTCATGCGCGTCCTGGGGAATGGCGTCCATGGGACAGATGTGTTTACACTGGCCACAATTGCTGCACGCCGTGCTGACGCGCCGATTGAACAGGCTGAACCGGGTTACCAGGCTGAGCAGGGCCCCCTGGGGACACAGATGCCGGCACCAAAAGCGCGGTTGCCAAAACTCCAACACCAGAATAGCAAGGAAAAGCAGTGAAAAATATGTCAGCCCGCCGCGTTCCAAAGCCTGCTGGCTGCCAAATAAGTTGACAACCGCAGCTGTGGCCGCGCGGCTGAAAATAATCAGAGGATCGATCAGTCCCAGCAACTTAATCGAGAGCAGCGAGCCGCTTAGAACAACCACCAGCAAAAAATACCGCAACCAACTGTTACGTCGACCATCAGCGCGAGCATGTCTGGATCGTCTTTTCTTGTGCCAGAAGGCCAACGGCCGTACCAAATCCATCACCGTTCCGAGCGGGCAGACCCAACCACAAAAGGACCGGCCTAACACCAGACCGAGCGCTAACAATAACAACGGCGCGCCGATGATCAGGGCTGACAAATTCCCATGTAGAAGGTTACCTAAAGCCAGCAAAGGATCCCATGGGAACAGCCAGGATGCGTATTCGGGTGAAGTTTGGGAGATCAGACGTTTGGCGACCAGGGGCAGGAAGGGAAAGAGAAACAGGAGCAAAAAACCCCACTGCACCAAGCGCCGCGCTAGCCGGTCAGAAAATCCGCTCGAGTGCAGTCGGGTTTTAGTCATGATTTTCTTTAGCCTTCGAGTCGGCCTGACCGGTCTGCTGGCTCCCGGACAACGAACCACCTTTTGGTAGTTTCCGGCGCATGCGATTGAGAACCGCCAGGCCGATGCCCGAGACGATGGCTGCTACCGGAATAAGAGCTGTTTTCAGCAATGGGCCTGGGACGATTACCTGGTCGGCGGGCGAACAGTACTCCCCCTCCGGCGCTGGAGGGGCAGCCGGCAGCCCAGCTGGTTCGGGAGTGGGCAGGTATATTTCAGTTGGTTTTGGCGCCAGGGATTGTGGTGTTGCATCCACAGCTTCGTCAGTAGCCACCGGTAGGACCGGTATAGGTTTTCCGACCTTGAAGCGCTGGACGCGCCCATCGGCCAGGGCTGTTTCCACATTTATGTCGCCACAACCGCTTTCGTACGCGCGCAGCAGGTGGGTCAATTCTTGCGGTTGCGTATCGAAGAAATGAATGCAACCGTAGGCGTCGATCAACACGGGATCGATTCCGGCAATGACCGTATTACGGCGAGCGACAATATGCGGATGGGTAACGTCGGTTTCAGGACCCGCGCATACCCGATAGTTTCCATAGGGTACGCGCACGCGAATTGCCTCGAGAATGTGCAGCTGCGCCTGTATAGCAGAGGGAGTGCTCAGGTCAGCAATCCCTTGTTCAAGATTGGCATGCAACAAGCCGGGTTGCTGCAAGAACCCCATCATGTGCTTGAGACACATGGTCAATTTTGTCACGTTATGGGTCTTGGCGACAGCCAGGTTAATCCGTAGGTCAGCTTCAACTGCTGCTTTGATCACGCCAATGGTCTGGTTGGCCCGTCCAAAGGGCAAATCGATTTTTGTATAGGTGGATTTTGGCGCGTTATAACGGTCGGGAAAAAGCCGTTCTACGCCTACATCTTTCGTTGCTCGACCGATACCCGATATCCGCAAAGCCTCATCTGCTCCAGGTTCGATGGAACAGTGGTCCATGACGATAATACGCCCTGCACCAGCATCCTGTACCGCCTGGATGACGGCGGTCAAGAAGTCGGGATCCGTTGAAGAAGCCGTCTTGGGCGGATAGGCCCAGGTCGCATTGGGCTTGATGGCGACTGTTTGGCCGGGTTTTACGAACCTTTCGATACCGCCCAGGCCTTCCAGGGCGGTTTGCAGGATTTGGGCTGGGGTGTCTTCGCTTGTCCCTTCAGCCACGGATACCGAGGGGAATTCCCGCGATGCTGCCGCCCTGGCGGGAAGCGGTTTGAACCAGCGGCTGAGTTCCACGGTAGCCGCTAGACGTGTACAGAAAATCAAGAAATCCCGGCGAGATAGCTTCATCGTCCTTTCTGCCTGTCTGGACAATTTGGAGGGATAGTCCTTATAGACAGTTTAACATAAATGAAGTCACATATTCAATTGGAATGTTGTCCTGAATCAGGACTTACGAAAGTCGCATAGACAGCTTACTTTTGTTCCTCCATACGAACTCGTTTCATCCCTGGAAAGAGTTCCTCGAGTGAGATATCGATGTCATTTCTTCCAACAGACTCACCAATTTTTCCCCGATGACCGTACGGCTGAAATGCTTTTCCAAATAGGCATGTCCCTGCAATCCCATCCAGCGCGCCTTCTTTTGGTCAGTTGCCAACACGCGAATCGCCTCAGCCAGCGCGGACGGATTCCCCGGCTCGGCAAAGAGCCCGCATCCCGCGGCCTCGACCACCTCGCGGATCACCCCATCGATGGCCAGCACCACTGGCCGTCCCGCGGCCATATAATCGAAGACCTTGTTCGGATAAGTTGTCATGTACTCCTGTAAAGGTTTCAATATCGCAATGCAGGCATCCGCTCCTGCCAGCGCGCCCGGCATTTCCGATTTTGGCACGGACGGCAAAAAAGTCACATTGGTCAAAGCCATCGTGTTTGCCTGCGCCTGTAGATTGGGTTTTTCCTTGCCATCGCCCAGCAGCACGATTTGGATGTTGGAAGCGACATCCGCCTCCGGTAAAAGCTTCGCTGCCTCCAACACCACGCCCAGATCATTGGAGATGCCGTGCGCGCCTGCATAGAGAACGACAAATTTATCGGCCAGCCGGTAACGGGTCCGGAAAGACGCGCCCTCGTCAGCCGGATCGAACATGGAAGGGTCAGCACCGTTAGGGACTAACTCCACACGCTTCGCCCCCCGAGCCCGGACATGCTCGCTGAACCCCGGGCTATTGACCATCACCCGGTCCGCTTGACGGTAGAGGAAACGCTCCAGCCATTCTGATGCGCGGATCAGCACAGGGTTGGTCAGCACCCCTACAGCAACCGCGAACTGCGGCCACAGATCACGCACCTCGAACAGGAATTTCGCCCCTTTCAGCCGCGCCAGCGCCCAGGCGGTCACGCCTTGAAAGATAGGTGGCGACGTGCCCCACACCAGGTCTACATCCTTGACGCCCAATCCCAGCCAAAAGGACGAAGCCATGAAGGAAAGAAAGGCAAAAACACGGTGTACGAACGATTTGTGGTGGGCGGAATAGACCGAAGCGCGCATTATGCTCACCTCGCTCCCCCCTTTATCCTCCCCCATTTTCTGCGAAAATGGGGGAGGCGAGGGGGGGGTAGGGGTCCCCGTGATATAACTCACCGGGCTGGCGATCACCGTCACCTGGTACCCACGCGCTGAGAGCAAACGCGCAAATTCGTAGTGACGCGTCCCGCCCGGTTCATCGAGGGAAGCAAACGCTTGATGGATGATGAGGATATGCATAGCGGACTACGGATCCCGGACGGCAGACAGTAGATTTCGGTACTGGTCTACTGTCCATCGGCCATGGTCTATTTTGGATACTCCACCACCACGATCGGCGCGACCGGCCAACCCGCTTTCACGGAATTTACAACCAGTTTCGCCACATCAGCAGGATAGACATTATCATGCTGCGCCAGTTCTTCCAGGGACATCCAGATGGGAATGTAAATTCCCTCCGTGGGGTCGTTGGGATCGGAGTCGGTGAACTCCTCCCCTATCCCAGTGCCAAACCTTCCATCGTGCCTCTCGGCCAGATAATAGACCTGCTCGCTCAATCCAAAATGGATTTCGGCTACCTTGCGTTGCACGCTTACTTGCAACCCTGTTTCTTCTTCCATTTCGCGGATGGCCGCTTGCTCCGGGGTTTCGTCTGCATCTACGCCACCGCCGGGAAACACATAATAATGATTGCCCGCGCGATGACGCTCGATCAGCGCGACCTTGCCATTCTCGATCAATACAACGCCGGCTCTAACTCTCATGTGGGAACTTAAACTCCGATGTGAAGTGTGTAGCTTGCACAGATCGTACTTCGAAAGCCAGGGAAAGCGCGGGTGTTTTTCTCCCGTAGGTTGGTGAAACCCAGCCATCATGTGCGTATGCCTGTCCTTTGCCGTAAACCAGTTCACCAGCGCGGACCACAACTATTTGGGCATCGTTTTGCTCGAATTTCGGGTCGGATTCCATAAGCAGTGTGATCCATCCATACGGGGATTGTACAAGGATCGCCACTCCCTTATCTCTATTCTCTATGTTCCAGTCCCAATCCGGCAGCAACCAGTGCAGCCGTACACTGAAGGGTGTAATGGGTTTTGCACCGCTCGGATAGATATGATCCAGCACCACCCAGCGATTTTCAGCCTGGATCAAAGTACGGTGATGCCACAGGCCAAATTTATGATAACCGTTGTGGCTGGCTTGAATTTCCTGCTCGCCACGCTTGAAATCCGCGCCATAGCCCCAAGACGCCCGGGCCCAATCGAGGTATAGAAAACGTCCGGCGCGCGTCATCTGATCGGCCTGGTTGATGGTGACAGTATTATGAAAACGCGTAGCTGGCCAGGGGTTGTCCCAGGGTGGCTCTCCATTGTAAAGATATGTGCCTGGATCAAGCGCAATATTCAACCCGCGCCACCACAAGTCGACGTGCAGCAGGTCAGCATGCGCCAGACGTAGATTCCCTTCCACAGCACGCAGCAGCCCCCAGGAGTTCTCTGCGCGAATGACAGGATATTTCGGGAGGATGTCTTGCGCTTCGCTCCGGGACCTTGAGTCTGCTACCCCGAACCAGAGTGACATCTCATCCCAAACGCCTCCCTCGAACGCGTCTGCACCGAGGAATCGACGGCTGGCGGTCTGCACCACCGGGCGGAAATCTCGGAAACCACCATTGGCCAGCGGGAAAATGTATGCTCCGTCATTGGCGCCCAGGTTGGCGGCCTGCCCGCTGATGGGATCTGTCAACGCAGCCAGCCAGCGGGTAGCGGGAGCAAGTCTCTCGTCATGGACGGGGCGGGGCGCGTCATCCACAAACGAAGTGACCCACAGGGCCAGTTGCAACATCAGGCGGTGATAATTCGTGCTATGCTGTATATATTCGCCTGCTCCATCGATCTGATGTGCAAAACACCAATCCAGCCATTTGCGACCCAACCGCTGCCAATACCCTGCTTGCGGGTGATCGGGCAATGCCTGCGCCGCAGTATATAAGCCCGCCGCTTCGCTGAGCAGGTGATTGTTGTTCTGCGCCCGCGCGTATAATAGCGTGACCGGAATCCTGGCAGCGTGCGCGGCAACAGAATGCGCCAGGTACGCGCGTCGTTCTGGGTTTGAAACTGTTGCCGTTTCGAAAACCTGGTCCGCCCACACCAGCGCCATCAACCGGATGGCGACCTCCTGCCCGTTCATCCAGTGTGGGCCAAGATAAGGTGGATTGGCCTTCGTAAATAGCTCGAAATATTTCCAGAAGGATTCAGCGTAAGTTTCATTCTGGGACAGGTGGTAGGCGCGGCCAAGCACAAAAGCCCAGCCAAAGCGGGCAGGTTCCCAGATAAACTTGATGTCGCCTTCGAGTCTGATTTTACCGCTTTCGAAAAGTGTCCAGTGAGCCAGCGGCCAGTCCCCGGTCAGGTTAAGGGGAACGGGCTCGTCGCCAAACATGCGGAATTTGCCCGAAACGATCTCGTCCGCTTCGGCGAGCAGGGATCGTTGGCCGTCTTCGCCTAAGATTCGTCTGAGTTGCTCGCGGTCGGGGAGAGACAATAAAGAACGGAGAATGGTAAAGGATTGACCAGTCTCTATTTCTCTACGCCCTGTTCTCTTGTAATGCCCTGTTTCCAGCCCGAATTTGTACAAAGCATATAGAGCCATCTGGGTGAATCCCAACTGGCAGAAAGTCTTAAAAGCAATTTTGAATCTAGAAGGCAGCATGTTTCAGTGATTCAACTCCAAGTATGTCAATGCAAAGAAAAGCGCGCATACATGCAATGCTTGAGACAATCCACCGCTTTTCGCGAGGGAAACCACTTCATCCAACGGAAGCAGACAAACTTCGATATCTTCTGTTTCATCCAGGTTTTGTTGGTCAGTTTTTTCAGCGTCCAAAGCCAGAAAAGAATATGTCAGGTTGGTATGCGTAGCCGGATTGGAATACACTTTTCCAATTTCAATGAACCGATCACTTGTATATCCGGTTTCTTCCAGCAGTTCTCTTTTTGCAGCTTCTTGTGGACTTTCATCATCTTCATCCATGACGCCCGCAGGGATTTCCAAGAGAACTCGTTTAACGCCATGGCGATATTGTCTGATCAGCAGGACCTCCCGTTTTTTTGTGAGCGCGATGACATTCACCCACGGGCCACACTCAATGATGTACGGCTCGAAGACATTCCCGTTCTTGGTCATACACTGGTCAAGACGGATTGCCATGCCGTTTCGTTTGATCAGGTATTTCGTATCTAAAACTTTCCATGCTTTGATTGACATAGCGCTATGCGTCCTCCGTATCAAATCAATGTCTTGCTTAGTCCGGGGATTGGCCATTAACTTTAAGCACCGATACAATGATTGCACGGATTTACACGGAGGCTTTGAACTTTTCGATCACAGGCTGGATGGGAGGGCTGATGTCTTCCGGAAACTCCCCCCGGCTCTGTCCCCCCGCCGGGCGGGCCCCAGCAGCCGCTATCCGAGCGTTTCATCAGGAGCAGGCGGTTTTGTTTATCTAGCAGTTCGTCGGAGAGGAGAAAAATTGCCTCAACTGCTGGCCTGGATTGCCAAATCCAGGCCGGAATCGGGCAAAATTGCGTTGTAAACCGCTGGATTTGGCAATCCAGCAGAGCAAAAGCACAATTCTTAATTGCTCTCCGACAGGCTGCTAAGATCAGGATCGCCGCTCCCACCATGAAAATGGGCAAGTGTCCGATATGTTGGCGCAGGGATTGGATGTATTCCATAAAGGTTCTAATTCACAGGGTGAAAGTTGAAGGTCGAAGATTGCAAACTATCTTGATATTTTCAACTTTTGACCTTCCATCCGAAGCGACTCCACCGCGGCAAGAGTTGCCTGAGTCACACCAACCAGCTGCTCGTAGGGAATCGGCGGCTGACCGCCTTCACGAATGGCCTTGGCAAAGGCCACCCATTCGTCCTTCCAGCCTTTATCCTGCGCCTGCCTGGTGGTCTTGCGCTTGCTGTTGTGAACCATCTCAAGCGACCGGAAATCGTCCAGTACCGCGATCTTACCGCCACAGAAAACTTCGATGCGTTCCTTGGGGAAGGATTTGTCCCCGTTGGCAAGGTAGTCCACCACGCCGACCGAACCATCCGGGAAGGTAAACGTCATCGAGACGTTGTCTTCGCGGTATTTGCCGCCATCCGGCAGGGCCACCGCGCTGACGCTGACCGGAACCGCACCGACCAGGAAGGTGAGGAAATCCACGAAGTGGCAGCCTTCGCCGATGATCCGTCCACCGCCCTGCTCAGGATCATGGGTCCAGTGGTTGTGGGGAAGATAACCTGCGTTGATGCGATAATGGGTGTAAATTGCTTCTGTACGGTGTGCGAAGTGCGCCGCCAGGTGTACAGCCAGAGGGGCGAAGCGGCGGTTGAATCCCGTCATCAGTAAACAGTGATCAGTGATCAATACCTGTTCACTGATTGCTGATACCTGGTCCCTGTTGATTGCCAATGGCTTCTCCACGAACACATGCTTTCCTGCTTGCAACGCCTTGACGGTCAATTCTGCGTGGGTATCGTGGCGTGTGAGGATAGCGATTGTGTTGATATTCGGGTCGTTGAGAATTTCTTCATCGTTTGAAGCAGCGTAAGCAAAGTCGAATTTCTTTGCGGCATGCTGGGCGTGCAGTCCGCCTGCGGAGGCAATGCCAACCAATTCGATGCCGTCCACTTTTTGGATGGCGGGAAGCAGGGTTGCATTCGCGAAAAGCCCGGCGCCTAAGACCCCGAGCGTCACGTGCGAGTTGCGGGGTGCGGCGGATGTACGAAACGCAACACGCACGCCTTGCACTTCAGACTTTGCACTCTCATATGTCAATAGAACACCCAGAAACGGTTCTTCCTTCTTGCCGGTGATCACTTCATACGCTTCGGCCGCCTGCTCGATGGGAAAGCGATGTGTGATGAGCGGCTGGACTTGCAGTTTGCCGCTTGCCAGCAGGTTCACAATGGCTTCGAAATTGCGGCCTTCCGTCCAGCGGACGTAGCCGATGGGGTAATCTTTTCCTTCCTCCTCGTAAGTCGCATCGTAGCGGCCTGGCCCGTAGGAACGCGAGTTGACGAACGACAACTCCTTTTCGTAGTAAACCTTGCGCGGGAAGGTCAGGCCAACTGCACCGGTCGCAACCACTCTTGCCCGATCACGCGCAATTGTGCCGGCCAGTTCCACCGGATCGTTGGAGGGCGTATCCGCGCAGATGATGACCACATCGAAGCCGCGGTTGGTGGCGCTGCCCGGAGCCTGCCGAAGGGTGAAACTTTGAGCTGAGTCTTCGGCCTGGGCGCGCAGGCAGGCCTCCAGTCCGAGGGAGGAAGCGAGGGCGATGCGTTTGGGGTCGATATCGATGCCCAACACCCGGCATCCGGCAGCGGCGGCGATCTGGCCTGTCAATAATCCTAATAATCCCATTCCGATCACGGCTACTGTCTCACCGATCTGCGGTTCAGCCAGCCTGAAACCGTGTAGGGCAATCGCGCCGAGCGTGGTGAAAGCAGCCGATTCGAAATCGACATTTTCCGGCAGGAGAGTAAGCAGATTGCGCGGCACCACCGCGTACTCGGCATGTACGGCATAGCCCCCGCCCGCGCAAGCCACGCGCTGCCCGACCTTGAAGCCGTGCATATTTTCACCCAGGGCAACGATGGTGCCCGCGGAGGAATAGCCCAGCGCCATGGGCTGGTCGAGACGGTCGAATGCAGCACGAGCAGTTGCCAGCAGCCCTTCGCGTTTGGCTTTGTCGATCACCTGGCGGACGAGGTCGGGACGCGAGCGTGCTTTGCCGACCAGCGATTTCTCAGCAAATTCGACCACCATCCGCTCGGTTCCAGCGGATACCAGGCTTGCTTCCGTTTTGACGAGCGCCATGCCGGCCTGCGGCGTGGGCACAGGGACTTCTTCGACGACGGCTTTGCCAGCGCGCATATTCTGGAGGAGTTGTTTCATGGGTTTCGAATCGTTTTTCTTGAAATTGGATTTACAAAAAAGAAGTATAACGCAAATAATCACATGAAAAATGAGGAAGAATGTAACCTTTTCGGTTAAGGAAAAACTTAATTATTGACTGTGGTCTGTTAAAAATGCTATGCTTGTTTCGTAGAAATTTAATTGGTAAACGTGCATACTGATCTTGAATGGTATTGCACAAAATCCGCAAGCCCTGTTCGCTTTGTTGTTTTTTTATTTAATTCCCCTTACTGGTAAACGACCAAATTTTCTCGCAACGCTCCCGCATTAGCGCCATATCATAAGCTTAGAGCAGCAGTTAGAAAGGAGGCGCAATAAACCAAGCACTGAATTTAATTGCCTCAACTATGCAAACAGCGAATATTTCAAGGAATCTATGAGAAGGAGGATAATATGTGGATTGTACGTGTCAACATGACAGACCAATCCTACAAGATTGAGGGGATACCTGAAGCTTACAAGTATCTTGCAGGGCGCGCCATGACTTCTACGCTTGTTGCGGATGAAGTCCCGCCGCTGTGCCATCCGCTCGGACCGAACAACAAACTGGTCTTCTCGCCCGGCATCGTCACCGGTACGGCCGCACCGACTTCGGCGCGCGTTTCAGTGGGCGCCAAGTCCCCGCTCACCGGCGGTATCAAGGAGGCGAATGCCGGTTCGTCCTGGGCAGCAGATCTGGCCCACCTGCAAATCAGGGCTTTGGTGCTGGAAGGGCAACCTCCCAAGGGCAAGTATTGGGGAATGCTTATCACATTTGACAAGGAAGCAGCCAAGCCCAAGATCGAGTTCTTTGATGCCACTAAATACACAGGGAAGCCATTGATGGAAGTGTTCCCGGGCGTGTACGAAAAGTTCGGAAATCGGATCTCCATCGCCGGTGTGGGGTTAGCTGGCGAGCATGCCTATGGCAACTCTGGTGTGGTATTCAATGATGAATCCAAACGCGCCACCCGTTACGCGGGACGCGGCGGCATGGGAGCGGTCATGGCCAGCAAGGGTGTGAAGTTCATCATCACCGACCGTAAAGAGGCTCCTGCTGTGGAACTCGCGGACAAGGCCTTGTTTGACGAAGGCCGCAAGAAGATGACCGAAGCCCTCCAAACCCACGATATCTCCAAACCCAAGGGCGGGCTCAATACTTATGGCACAGCAGTACTGATCAACATCCTGAACGAGGCCGGGGGGTTGCCCACCCGCAACTTCTCCAGCGGTCGTTTCGAAGGCGCCCCCAATATTGCCGGCGAAGCGATCTTCGAAGGCAACAAGAAGCGGCTTGGGAAAGAACTTTATAACCACGCCTGCAGTCCGGGCTGCATCATCCAATGCTCGAACACCTGGTTCGGCGAGGACGGCAAGGAAATTGCCTCCTGCGTTGAATATGAGTCCGCCTGGGCGCTGGGCGCGGATTGTGGCATCGACAACCTGGATGACGTGGGTGAATTGGTCAGGTTGTGCAATGAATACGGCCTCGACACCATCGAAACGGGAACAACCATCGGTGTCGCCATGGAAGCGGGGGTGATCCCCTTTGGGGATGGCAAGGGCGCCATCAATCTTGTCCACGAGATGGGCAAAGGCACACCTCTTGGCCGAATCCTGGGCCAAGGAACGGAAGGCACTGGCAAAGCCTATGGCGTTACCCATGTCCCGACCGTGAAAGGCCAGTCCATGCCAGCCTACGAACCGCGTGCGGTCAAAGGCATTGGCATTACATATGCCACAACCACCATGGGCGCTGACCACACCGCAGGCTACACCATTGCCCCTGAAATCCTGGGCGTCAGCGGCAAGCAGGATCCGCTCAGCAATGAGGGCAAGGCTGCCTTGAGCCGCGGCTTCCAGACCGCTACTGCCTTCATCGACTCCAGCGGGCACTGCCTGTTCATTGCCTTCGCTATCCTGGATATTGCCAGTGGCTTCCAAGGCATGATCGATGAGTGCAACGGCGTCTTCGGTACCAAATGGACGGCTGATGATGTTACAGCCTATGGCGTAGCTGTATTGAAGAAGGAACGCGCTTTCAATGAAGCCGCTGGCATTGGCAAGGAAGCGGATCGCGTGCCTGAATTCATGAAGCTGGAGCCATTGCCGCCGCACAACCAGGTATTCGATATCCCCGACGAAGCCCTGGATTCGGTCTACGGCGAATTGTAGAAACCCTTGATCCAAGCAAGGACAGGGCAGAAAATCTGCCCTGTCCCTTTATTACAGGTGAGAATATGCCGAAAGTGAAGACTTCCAATGGGAAGGGGATGGTGTTGCCTGCCGATTTCCTGGAACGCAGGCACATCGAACCACAATCAGAATACTGGCTGGACGAACGCAATGGGGAACTGATACTTCATCCCTGTCTTCCCGATATTGGCAAGCTCTATATCGAACCAACCACTGCCTGCAATCTGGAATGCCGTACTTGCATTCGGAATACCTGGGGGGACCCCAATCAGCACATGTCCATGCGAACTTTCCAGCGGATTGTCGACAGCCTAGAAGATTTACCCGACCTCAAACGCGTGGTCTTTACAAGTTTCGGGGAGCCTTTTACCCAGCCGCTCATTTTGGACATGATCGAGGCCATGCGAAAACGCGACTTGGCGATCACCATCGGGACCAATGGCCTGCTCCTCGATTCAAGAATGGCCAGAGAGCTGGTCAAGCTGGGTGTGGATCGCGTCACTATCTCAATCGACGGCGGCAAACCCGAAACGTACGCCGGCGTACGCGGGGCGATGCTCGCCCAGGTGATCGAACACATGCGTGGGCTGAACGAAGCCAAGCTTCAGCTTCATTCCCTGTTTCCTGCAATAGGAATAGAATTTGTCGCAATGCGCAGCAACGTGTCTGAATTGGATGACCTAGTAAAAATGGCGACAAATCTGAACGTTTCTCGATTGTTGGTCAGTAACGTCCTGCCTTATACTGAAGAATTACGAGAAGAGATCCTTTACGGTTATCAGCCTGTTCCGCCTCTCAAGGCCAGTGGTTGGGCGCTTAAACTGGGTGCCTGGATCTCGTGGGCTACCCAGGAATTACCGCGCATGCATTGGGGAGCAGAACGACGCTGCCGATTCGTTCAGGATCATGCTATTGTCGTTGGTTGGGATGGAGGCATTTCACCGTGCTATGCACTTTCCCACAATTACAGTTATTATGCTATCGATGGATTTAAAAAACAGGTCGAACGATATATCCTTGGCAATGTGAACGACAATTCCCTTGCTGAAATATGGATGAGCGAGGATTATGTACGCTTTCGCAGCGATGTGAAAGTCTTCCATTTTCCATCCTGCCCTGACTGCGATCTGCGCGAAACCTGTGATTTGCGTGCAAACAATGAAGGGTGTTGGGGCTGGAATCCTTCCTGCGCGGATTGCTTATGGGCGCAGGGTATCGTCCGTTGCCCATGAGGGACGAACATGCAAGTAACTGTGAAACTCTACGCAACACTGACCCGCTACGGACGAGGCGAGCGGGCAGGTACACCATTTATTATTGAACTGTCCGAAAATGCAACTTTGCTCGAGTTGATGCACCAATTGAATATTCCACCCGAAGAAACCCGTATAATGTTCGTGAATGGTATCATTCAAGAGTCTGATTGCAGGCTCAAAAATGGTGATGAAATAGGGGTGTTCCCACCGATTGGAGGTGGCTGATTGGGTGGTATTCTTATTGATGTCTGGTTGTATGGGGATCTGGCACTTTATGGAGCCCAGGCAAATCGAGGCAGTTACGCAAATCCGAAGGTCAAGCTGCCTGAGAACAGCACAATCAGAGACCTTCTTGCCAAATTGAAAATGCATACCGAAGAACGCGGCATAACCTTCGTTAATGGAAATATGACTGCAAGACCAAATGTGCAACCTGACCTTGATTATCACCTGAAAAATAATGATCGGGTGGCCTTTTTCGATTTGCATGGCAGGTGGACATTTCAAGCCATGATTTGACTTGTCAATTGAAAATTCTGCCTGAATAAACTTGCAGCACGATCGTTATCGAGCTATACAAGAGCTTGGTTGAAAGCACTGAAATATATCATGCAAGAAAGTTCCTGCGAATTGGAGGAGTCGAAATGACTGAAATTCTCGTTGATGTTTGGCTATATGGTGATCTGGCAAAATATGGTGGCCAGGCCAACAAAGGTAGTTTCGCAAATCCAAAAGTCAAGCTGCCTGAGGGCAGTACCATGCGCGATCTTCTCGGATATCTTCAGATGCCAACCGAAGAACGCGGTATCACCTTTATAAATGGGGACTTGAGCGCCATGCCAAACATGCAACCGGACCTCGATCATCCCCTGCATGACAATGACAGAGTGGCTTTCTTTCACTTGCAAAGTATGTGGCCGTTCCAATACCGTCATGGCATCGCGATGGCAAAAGAAATGTCCGAAGCGATGCAATCAAGTGATGACGAGGGATTGCACCATACATACAAGAAGGGATAAGCCTTTTTTACAAACCAGGGACAGCACGGTGTCAATTTAGACAATAATATAATTCGTTCAAACGATCAACAGGAGAAATCTATTGGCTGATTCCCGTGTCATAAATTTTGCAAAAGTCCTGGTTGAACGCTGCACACGCGTACAACCAGGGGATCGCATTTTGATCGAGGCCTCCACCGCGGCCGAACCGCTGGTGCGTGAACTTTATATCCAGATCCTGGAAAAGGGCGGACATCCTCACCCACTGTTGCAACTACCGGATACGTTCTTTCCCGGCCACGAGGACCTTTTGTTGCTGCACGGCAACTATAGCCAGATCGACTTCGTGCCGACCTTCCAAAAACTGGCCTATGACCAGTTCGAAGGGCGCATCCGGGTACACTCGGCGACCAATACCCGCTCACAGACCGGCATCGACTCGTCCCGCATACAACGGCGTGGAAAGTCCACCGGCTGCATAACCGAAGTACAGATGCGTCGCGGTGCGGAAGGTGCTTTCAAATGGGTCACCACACTTTTTCCCACCGATGCCTATGCCCAGGATGCGGAAATGAGTTTCGAGCAATACGCTGATTTTGTTTTCCGGGCTGTACATGCCACCGAAGCTGACCCTGTCGCTTACTGGAAAAAGGTGGAGGCAGGCCAGCAGGCAACCGTCGATTTCATGGCAGGCAAGAACCAGGTCATTTTGCGCGGCCCGAACGTGGATTTGACGCTCTCGGTCAAAGGGCGTAAATTTCTGAATTCCTGTGGCACGCACAATATGCCCGATGGCGAGATATTCACCGGTCCGGTCGAAGACTCGGTCAACGGCTGGGTCAAGTTCACCTACCCGGCAATATATCAGGGTGTCTCGGTCGAAGGCGCCGAGCTGACTTTCTCGAACGGGCAGGTCACGCGGGCGCATGCCGATAAAAATCAGGATTATCTGCTTAAAATGCTCGAATCCGACGCGGGGGCGCGTTATCTGGGAGAATTTGCCATCGGCACGAACTTCGAAATCGACAAATTCACCGGTCATATTCTTTTTGATGAAAAAATCGGCGGTTCCTTCCACCTGGCGCTTGGCGCAGGATATCCCGAAACTGGCTCGAAAAACAAGAGCGCCATTCACTGGGATATGATTTGCGACATGCGCACGGACAGCGAGATCCTGGTGGACGGCGAATTGTTCTATAAGAACGGGGAATTCGTTTTCAAATAAATTGTAGGGACGGGGTAACCCCGTCCCTACAATTTATTTTTCAATATTTTCCCACCGAGCTATCGATATTTTGCGCGTACTCCGCGATCCCGCCGCGCACGCTGAAAACATTCGTCCAGCCCTGGGTACGCATCCATTCTGTCGCGGTCGCGCTACGAGCGCCATGATGACATAGGGCCAGGATTTCTGTGTCCTTCTGGCGCACTTCCTCGGGAAACGCCTCCACACCGAACTGCGCCAGGCGGCTCATCGGCACGACCTTGAGTCTGCGATCGTTGATTAGTGCATAATCGAGTTCCCAGGGTTCCCGCACATCCAGCAGGACAAAAAATGCCTCTGACTGCAACTTGCGTGCGAGTGCATGGACGTCGATTTCGGGAATTTCAGGGTGGCTCATACTCTCCAGAATCCCCGCTGCACCGGATGGACATCCTCGGAGGTGATAAAAGCGGCCTCGTCGCATTCATTGATAATTTTCTCCACAGCCATGACTTGCTTGCGCCGTACGCTCAGGTTCAGCATGCTGACCATACCGTCCTTGCCACGTGCCGGGATTTCAGTTACGGCAAAGCCATTTTCACGTAATTTTTGCGCCATGACCACGCCCCGCCGGGGACTGATGACTTGCAGGTGAACAAACCCGATGGCCAACCGTTCTTCGATCCACATACCAACCACTCCGCCCGTTGCAAACCCGGCTGAGTATGCAATGATGTATAAGGGATTGTTCAAGTTCGAAAGCACAGACGTCAACAAGAGCACATAGATCAACGAAACAAAAAAACCAATAACCCATGACAGTACTTTCTTTCCGCGCATGGTGAAGAGCATACGCAACGTATCCAGGGTCATGTTCAGGACACGAAATCCGAAAATGACCAGGGTGCCAATCCAAGGGTTGCTAAAAAGGATCAAATCAGACATACAACATCTCCTGAAACAAAAAAGGGGCAGCCGGTTGGCCGCCCCGCAGTTTCCATCATTTGACCGCAGGAGCGTACAACCGCTCCACATATTCCTTGACCATGCGCCGTGTGCTGAACTGTGGCGTGATCGTGCGCAGGTTGTTCTTGATATGCTCGATCCAATCCAATGGGAGCAGGTCGGCATTGCGGTCGTAGTAGAGCGGGATGATCTCGTTTTCCAGTGTAGAGTACAGGCTTAAAGCATCGGCTTCATCCTGCACTTCGGGTACATCCGGGTCCTTGTCCTCGCCAATTGCCCAGCCATTCTTTCCGTTATATGCTTCCCGCCACCACCCATCCAGGACGGAAAAATTGAGCACGCCGTTCAAAGCTGCCTTCATTCCTGACGTACCCGAAGCTTCCATCGGGCGACGCGGCGTGTTGAGCCACACATCCACGCCCTGGATAAGATAACGGGCGATGTTCATATCGTAATCTTCCAGGAAAACCAACCGTCCTGCCGTTTCGGCTCTCTTGACCGTACGGTAGATTTGCTGGATCAAATGCTTGCCAGGTTCGTCAGCGGGATGCGCTTTGCCGGCAAAGATGATTTGTACCGGCATATTCGGACGATTGATGATTTTCAACAAGCGTTCCACATCCCGCAGGATCAGGCTGGCCCGCTTATACGTCGCAAAACGGCGCGCAAAACCGATGGTCAACACGTAGGGATCGATCAAGGTACCCGAAGCCAGCACCTGCACGGGATGAAAGCCACCCTTAGACCAGCGTGCGCGCGCCCATTCCAGCATGCGGAACGCGAGTTTTCGCTTTTGGTGCATGCGGACCGCCCACAGCTCTTCAGCCGGGATCCTGTCCAATCGGTCCCAAATGGTAGGATCATCTACATTCTCACGCCATTCCGGCCCGAGATATTTATCATAGAGCACCCCCAGGCGACGCGCCATCCAGTTGGCCGTGTGTACACCGTTGGTTACATACGTAATGGGGACGTCATCTTCCTCTTCATCTTTCCACAGGAAGTGCCACATCTTGCGTGCTACGCGACCATGCAATTCAGAGACGGCGTTGCGGCCCTCCGAATAGCGCAATGCCAGCACACCCATGCTGAACGACTCGCCCCAGGCCTGCTGGTTGCGTGCCAGGTCGACAAATTGGTCGCGGTTCAGACCCAACTCCGGCCACAAGGCAGCCAGATATTTGTCGATCAGCCAAAGCGGGAACTCGTCATTGCCGGCCGGGACCGGGGTGTGCGTGGTAAAAACGTTCTGTCCACGCGTTTTTTTGATGGCCTCCGCAAACTTTTTACCCTTTGCCACCAGTTCACGCGCCCGTTCCAGGATTAAAAATGCTGCATGTCCCTCGTTCATGTGCCAGACCGAAGGATCATAACCAAGGGCTCGCAGTGCGCGCACGCCGCCAACGCCCAAGACGATTTCCTGCATCACGCGACGGTCCAGGTCCGACCAATACAGGCGCGCGGTCAACATGCGATCTTCAGGTCTGTTGGTCTCAATGTTTGAATCCATCAACAGCAATGGTACGCGTCCAACACGGATTTCCCATAATCGCAAGGCGACCTGACGATCCGGCAGCTCCACAGAAACGGTCAATGGTTTGCCATCTTCCAAAATGGGCAGTACCAGCATATCCTCGAACTGTAGCGGGTTGTTGAGCGAATCCTGCCAACCGTCCTCGCTGATGCGCTGGGAGAAATAACCCTCCGCATACATCAGGCCAATGCCGACAAACGGCAAGCCCAGGTCCGAGGCTTCCTTCAGATGGTCACCGGATAACACACCCAAGCCGCCTGAATAGATGGGCAGGGTTTCATGTAGGCCATACTCCATCGAAAAGTAAGCGATGGGCCGGCTGGCAAGCTCGGGATGAGTCCGGTGCGACCAGGTGTCCGTTCTCGTCAGGTAATGATCGAACGCGGTAAAAACGCTATCGTACAGCGCCAGGTATTGGTTGTCCTGTGCCACTTCATTGAGGGCGGAACGTTCCAAGTGGCGCAAGAGCAGGATCGGGTTATGTGACAGTCGCTCCCACAGGTCGTTGTCGATGCGCGAGAAGAGACGCTGGGCGTTGGGTTGCCAGGTCCACCACAGGTTATAGGCCAGTTCACCCAGGCGGTTGATGCGCCGGGGGAGATCGAAATGATTGGGAATGCGGGTATGAAATTGTGTCATAGCGGCGCAATCATACCAGCAAATCCGGGATTTGGGATTCCTGAAACCATATTACAATTTGGGCATGTCTACCGTACAACTCTTCGCTACCTGTCTGGTCGATACGTTCTACCCGGAAACTGCTGAGGCCATCGTCAGCATTCTGCATCGTTTGGGCGTGACCGTGGACTTCCCCGCCGCGCAGACCTGCTGCGGACAGCCGCAGTTCAACGCCGGGCTGCGTGCGGATGCGCGCCGGATGGCCAAGCATATGATCGAAACCTTCGAAAGACTCCCGAAGTCTTTCGAGACGTCGGACGTCTGCCATGTAGTCTCCCCCTCCGGCTCGTGCGCACACATGGTCCGACATAATTACCCGGAACTCTTCGCCGATGACCCGGATTGGCTGGCGCGCGCGCAAGCGCTGGCAAATCGGACCTTCGAATTCACCGAGTACCTGGTAGACGTGTTGGAGGTTACCGATTTAGGTGCGCAGTGGGACGGCCTGCTGACCTACCATCCCTCCTGCCATCTTTCCCGCGGCCTGGGCATCGACCGCCAGCCGCGCGCGCTGCTTGCCAGGGTGAAGGGCGCGCAAATCGTGGAATTGCCCGAAGCGCAGGACTGTTGCGGCTTTGGCGGGATTTTCTCGGTGGCGCACCCTGAGCTCTCGGCGGAATTCTTGAAGCGAAAGATCAGTAACCTGGAAAAAACGCAGTCCCCCACATTGGTCGTAGCCGATACAGGCTGCATCATGCATATCGCAGGCGGCCTGCACCGGCAGAAGAAACCACAGAAAGTAGTACACATTGCGGAAGTGCTCAACCACCGCTAAGGAGCGATCATGTTCAGCAAATCGGCCAAATTCTATAACGCGCTCTATGGTTCGATGGGCAAAGATTACGCCGCTGAAGCCCAGAAAGTACATACCCTGATCCAACAACACAAACGCTCCCCGGGGAATTCGTTGCTGGAAGTGGCCTGCGGGACCGGGTTACATGCTTCCATCTTGCAGCAATTCTATCGCGTGGAAGGTCTCGATCTGGATGCCGAGATGCTGGCGGTCGCCCGCCAGGACTACCCGACGATTTCCTTTCACCATGCCGATATGGCCGACTTCGCTTTTGGAAAGCGCTACGACGCAATCACCTGCCTGTTCAGTTCCATCGGGTATGTCAAAACAAGAACACGCCTTGATCAAGCCGTCCAAACCATGACCCGCCATCTCCTGCCGGGCGGCGTGCTCATCGTGGAACCGTGGTTCACACCGGAACAATGGAAGCCGGGCAGGGTCAGCGCCTTATTCGTGGACCAGCCTGAGCTGAAAATTTCCCGCATGAATATCAGTGAGGTGGAAGGCCGTCTCTCTTTTTTTGTTTTCCACTACACAGTCGGCACGCCACGAGGCATCGAATATTTCACCGAAAGGCATGAACTCGGTTTGTTCACGCACGAGGAGTATCTGGATGCTTTCCATCAAGCCGGACTCGAAACGATCCATGATCCCGAGGGTTTGGACGGGCGCGGCCTCTACGTCGGATTGAAACCATGACATCTTCCCAATTCCATGCCAAAATCCGCGAGCAAATCGCCAATAACGCCTTGCAATCAGCGCTGGACGCCAACGCCGAGCGCCGTGTACAGGGACGCATCGCTGCCTTCCAATCCCTGCCCGGTGGACAGGAACGCCGCCAGCGCGCACATGCCGTCCGCGCGCAGGTCATCGCGCGCCTGGACGAGTATTTGGAAAAATTCATCGCCAGGGCAACCGAAAACGGCCTCATTGTCCATCGCGCGAGAGACGCGGCGGAAGCGAGGCAGATAGCGCTGGAGATCATTGCTAATTCACCGCAAAAAATCAGCGCAGATCGGCGTGCATCAGCATCCCGTTTGATCGCGAAGTCAAAAAGCATGGTCACAGAGGAGATCGAACTCAACCATGCACTCGAAGCCGCCGGTCACCGCGTGGTCGAGACCGACCTGGGCGAGTACATCATCCAACTGCGCGGCGAGCGTCCCAGCCACATTATCACGCCAGCCGTGCATTTGCGCCGTCACGAGGTGGGGCGGCTCTTCGCTGAGAAACTTGGCATCCCCTATACCGAAGACATCCCCACATTGACCAACACTGCCCGCAAGGTGCTGCGCGAAGTTTTCCTGACCGCCGACGTGGGCATCAGCGGCGTCAATTTCGGCGTGGCCGAAACTGGCACGTTGACTCTCGTCACCAACGAGGGCAACGGGCGCATGGTCACCACGCTGCCGCCTGTGCACATCGCATTGATGGGGATGGAACGCCTCGTCCCCACGCTCGACGATCTGGCGCTGATGCTCTCCCTGCTGCCGCGGTCGGCGACCACACAGAAACTCAGCGTGTACACACAACTCATCCAGCAACCTGAGCCAGCCCAGCAAAAACATCTCATTATCGTCGATAATGGCCGCTCGCGCCTGCGCGATTCGCAACTCCGCGAGATCCTGTATTGCATTCGCTGTGGCGCCTGCCTGAACGCCTGCCCGGTCTTCCGCGAGATCGGCGGGCATGGCTACCTCGGGACGGACGGCTCTATCGCGCCTTATCCCGGCCCGATCGGCTCGGTCGTTTCGCCGGGGCTGCTGGGCGAAAACTACGTCCAACTGGCGCAGGCTTCGTCCCTGTGCGGGGCATGCAAGGATGCCTGTCCGGTGGACATCGACCTGCCCAAATTGCTGACGCGGGTCAGGGCGGGTGCGGTCAACAACTGGTTTTCAGTGACCAGCGGTCAGGCAGCCGCAGGATTGCCAACTCCTGTGCGATTTGGCTTGCAGATGTACACCCGCCTCGCAACCCGCCCGGGCCTGTTCGCTCTTTCGCAGCGACTGGCCGGTTTGGGAGCGCGGCTCGTTTCCCCCGTTTCCACCTGGCTGAAGTTCCCCGCCTTCACCGGTTGGGGTTACAGCAAGGACTTCCCTCGCCCGGCAAACAGGCCTTTCCGGGCAAGATGGGAGGCAATTAACCGCCGAGACGCCCCGGCCCGACCGGCAGCGCCGGGGCGGGCGGGAACCACGGAGAAATTGATCGAACACACGGAGAGACCAGTTGAACAGGAAAACCTGCCCGATCAAAAAGACTTGATTTCTCAGTTCACTGATGAACTATTGGCGCTTGGCGGGCAGGTGGTACAAACGAATGCTCTCGAATTATCCGGTCGACTGATTTCCCTCTTGCGCGAACGCGGGATCGACCGGGTGCAGGCCTGGGAGCAGGTTCCAGGCCTGGATTGGGCAGGTTTCTCCTTCGGGGATGATATAACGGAAGCAGGCATTTCGGTCCGGCACGAAGCGGATGAAAATATCAAAGCGGGCATCACCGGCGCATTGGCGGGTATTGCAGAGACGGGCACGCTGGTCATCCCGGGCGGGGCAGGGCGGCCGTTGAGCGCTTCCCTGCTGCCGGAAATCCATATCGCTGTGCTGCGCGCGTCCGATATCTTGCCGTCCCTGGAAGCGGCGCTGCGATGGCCGGACATCGCGAAGCTACCTGCGGTGACGTTGGTCAGCGGGCCATCCCGTACTGCCGACATCGAAATGACCCTGACCATTGGCGTGCACGGACCAGGGGAGTTGCATGTATTTATTGTCGGTTAGGTCACAACCAGGAAATCGATCATGATCATCGCAGAACCATTGCGCATGATTTGGAATGCCCTGAAGGCTTGGTGGGAAGCCTGGCTTGGGCTGTGGCTCTTTGGGCTTGTATGGGTGCTTTGCTGGGCTACGCTGGTGCTGGGACCGCCTGCGACATTTGGTTTCTTTTACGGCGTGCGCTGGTTGATGGTTGAGAAAGAAATCAAATGGGAGCAATCTTACCATATGGCGAAAAAACACTTTCTTGCCAGCTGGCTGTGGTTCCTGGCAAACCTGCTTGTGCTCTACCTGGTGTTTTCAAACTACGTTTTTTACAGCAGGTTTGCAAGCAGTGCTGGGAGTGTTTTTCAAGTGCTTGCCCTGGGGGTGGGATTCTTGTGGATAGCGGTTCAGTTCTATGCCCTGCCGTATTTTGTGCTGTTGGAGAAAAAATCCCTGTGGATTGCCTGGAAAAATGGCTTATTCACCATCCTGGCCTCGCCAATTTTCAACCTGGTGCTGTGGATCGTGTTAGCTGTGTTGGTCTTCTTACATCTGGCTGTTTTTCCAATCTTTTTGGCTGGCCCTGGTCTGGTTGTATTACTGGCAAGTATGGCCGTCGAGAACAGGATTCAAAAATTTGGCATACGCGAACGAGATGCCAGCAAAGGCGAAACTTAACCAGAATCCTGGTGGAAAAATGCAACCGTAGATGCAAGCGCCAGAAAGCAGGTAGAGGGGTCCCATAGATAGCCCACGCCACAATGATCTAACTTTTCAATCTGATAAATCTTTAAGAAGCCCGTTCTCTAAAACCAGGAGGCCATTTTCAGACGTACCTGCCAGCAAACTCGAGCCATGTGCCGCCAGGCATAAGATGACATCCCCTGTTTCCATCAGAGTATTCCAGGTGTCTCCCAGATCATGGGAGGCCTGGATGCCATGGTTTCCCGTTCCCATATACAGCACACCTTGTGAATCAAAGAATAGGGTGTTAATTGTCATGTCCGTTGAGATTGACATGACCGCTTGCCAGCTCTGACCACCATCGAGCGAACAGTACAAGCCAGCACCGTCTGTTCCAGCAAAAACAGCTCCGCGAAAAGAAGCCCCTTCAGGAGTAGATATTCTCTTGAAATCCGGGCTGACAGCAATGGATAAGATCGGAACCTGGGGCAATCCCTTTCCAGCAAAACGCCAAGCCCGGCCAGCGTTGGGGGATTGATAGACACCGGCCTCCGTTGCGGCAAAGATAATCTCATAGTTATCCACGGTAGTGTTGTATGCTACCTCACGCTTCCAAACTGGTGCACACATGAGACTTAAGATATTGAGCGAACCTAACCCGAAATTCGACAATTGCCAGGAGTTCCCACCGTCGGTTGAACGCAAAATACCATCCCCATCGCTACCAGCCAGGACAGTCGCATCGATGTTGAAATTAGGAGAAGCAGCAAAACAAGTGACCGCCGAGTAAATTTGCTCAACCCGGCTATTGAACCAGGTATTCCCACCATCAGGGGAACGAAGGATGTAATTGGGATATCCGGCCGCCAGGACATTCTTTTTCAGCACCAGCACGGCGCTGGCGCTGGAAAAGGGAATACCATTCAATTGTTGAATGAATTTGTCATTTTTTTCGCAAAAAAGTCCTGCGGGTGAGCAAATCCATAAATTGCCTGAATCGGTCTCTTTGTCTCTAGCACTGCTAATCCCGATAACAGTGGTACCTTCGGGCAGGGAAGTATTTTTTTGCCAAGTCTTATTCATCATGGGATAAAACGTTTATCAGGGTTCGTATGAGATTCTTGGTTTTCGCTTCAGCACGAGAACGTCTGTACTGAGCGCCATCTGGGCACCGCTGGAGGCTGTTTCAAGGCTGATGATCAGAGTCTGCGCCGCGTCCAGCACCCCAGACTCTCTTGCCGGGCTAATTTTTCGCTTTTGGATGTCGTACACCAGTCCGGGGGAGGCGACCATGATTTCATGCGCCAATCTACCGGAATTGGATTCGCCAGCATTCTGGAGTAATTGCTCAAACGGCCTGCGTAAGGCTCGCACCAGTACGCGATACCCCATGCGTTCATCCTCATCGGAACATTCCATCTTTTCGATAGGCGCAATACAGTGCAGGTAGGCCGTTCCACCTCCAGGCAAGACGCCTGAATCCAATGCAGCTTGTAAAGAATAGATGCCTTGCTGCGCTTTTTGATGCAAGACGTCCCGTTCGTTTTGAGTATATGCGCCAATCTTCAAGATGCCCAGACTGCCAGATAGGCGTCCCAGACGCATTTTAATTTCTGGAATTTGTTTGTCGTCATACGTTAGATTGCTAAGATATTTTTGCAATGCGCTGATCTGTTCGCGAACCAGCACCGGATCACCCTTCCCACCGCTGACACGTAAGTACTCTGCATTTGCCTCAGCCCGTTTTGCGCTCCCCATATCGGCGGGTTTGATAGCTGCCAGCTTGTCTCCCGCCACTGGGTTGAACAGTCTCGCGCCGGTTAGCAAAGACAGATCCTGCAAATCGTTCAGGGCTTTCTCCCCGGCTTGAACCAGGTCGACCAGCACAAATTGCAATCTCTGCTTATTTTGGGCGTATGTTGCAACCAATATATTCAACGCCGCATCCGAGATTTTTTGCGCAACAAGCAACAGGTTCTTCTGCTCGCTCTGGCTCAGAATCTTTATGAGGGGTAGCACCTCCTCAGCACTGGCAAGGTTCCCATTGAACAAGACCACATTGCAATCCCTGCTGATCGCTTTGTTATTCCCAATTGCCGAGACCAGGTGAGGTGACACGAGTTTTGCCTGCCACTGGCTGCCATCAATATATTCGCGTTCCAGGTAAGGGGCCATGTACTTTTCGATTTCCAGATGCGCATGGTCGCCTAGTAGATCGAACATTTCACCCAGAAGAAAACTTAGTTCAGGTTCCCTGGTAACGCAAAAAGCTACCGAAGCCATTTGTTCCTGGCAGACAACCGGGAAGGCCATTTCTTTCAATGTAGCTATAGCCCGCTGAGTTGCCTTTTGGATTCCCTCTTGCACCCTGAGAGGGCTGGCTCCCGCAGCAACAAATCGACTGGCTTGCTCTAGTATTGCCTGTGCCAATACGGCGGTGGTCGCAGTGCCATCTCCAATACGTTGGTAAACGCGCCATACCAGGCTGCGCAACAACATTGCTCCTACATCCTGACCGCGGTCGGGTAATGCAGTGATTCGCCGGGCAATCGTCGCCGCATCCGTAATTGGTTCCGGGGTGGGCTTTAAGGCGGTTGAGTTGAAAACGATACCATGAGTAGGTCCCAAGGTCATTGCAAGGAGTTTGGCCATTTGGTCGAAACCAGCTCTGAGTACACCCCTGGCCTGGGGAGGAAGAATCACCTTGGGGATATTTTCCGGCATGCTAGTTATCAAACTCCTGGTTTTGTAAAATCAATCACACTTGACTTGGAAATATTATACTATTATAATACAAATTAATTATTCACTTTGAAAAAATAATTCCCTTGTCATACTATGATCAGCGGTGCTCATGAAAGATTTCCTTGGCAGTAATATTATCAACGTCAAGGCTCATAATATGCAGGCTGTGCTGCTCAGCTTGCTAACTTCTGTGGATTCAGAGGGAGAACAACCGCTTTCGCGCAGCCAACTTGCCCGTAAAACCCATCTTTCTTCAACAACGATTACCAACTTGGTGGCTGAACTTATCGAGCAGGGTATTGTGGCCGAGGAAAAGAATGTCCCTGGGGATAAGCAACGTCCAGTTGGCCGACCACGCACCGGGTTATACCTGGTTCCCGATGCACGCTATGTGATCGGTGTTCATATTGGGGTTGGCCTGTACCGTATCGCCGTCATGAACCTCAGGGCTGAAATCGTTTGCAGCAAGCTCGTCAATTTTGCTATCAACACCCCATCAGAAGATGTG
The DNA here is from genome assembly GCA_034435215.1 of Anaerolineales bacterium. Classification (GTDB taxonomy): domain Bacteria; phylum Chloroflexota; class Anaerolineae; order Anaerolineales; family Villigracilaceae; genus JAABUE01. Next base: position 5,319 of record DAOTXM010000265.1, on the reverse strand, counting down.
TTAGTAGGAATGTGTGAGGACATCCACGAATTAATGACGAATTGTGAGGTAGACCGGCGACTGATTTTAGGTATCGGAGTAGGAGCGTCTGGTCTAGTCGATTACCTGAAGGGGGTCAACATCTTGGCTCCAAATCTGGGTTGGCATCATGTTCCCATACGTGATTACCTGGAAAGTCACCTGGGTTTGCCTGTTGTCGTTGAAAACAATGTACGGTCCATGGCGCTTGGTGAAGCATACTTTGGTTGGGGGCGCGAAGCGCAATCCTTGGCATTTGTCTATGGCCGTACGGGCGTTGGCGCCGGTTTTGTCATCAACCATCAGTTGTTTCGTGGTAGTAGCACCGGCGCAGGGGAGATTGGGCATATGATCCTGGTTTCTGAGAACGGCGAGCTTTGCCGCTGTGGCAATCGTGGTTGCTTGGAAACCCTGGTATCTGAAGCCGTGATTATCCGTCGGGCACAAGAGATCACTAAAACGGAACCAAATGGCATTTTGGCACAATTGGCAGCGAATCCTGGAGAGCGATCCTTTGTGGAATGCATCTTTCAGGCTGCCCGGCAAGGTGATCTTGCTGTCTTACAGCTTCTTAAAGAGATTGGCCATTACCTTGGGATTGCACTGGCAAACGTGGTCAATATTTTCAACCCTGAGTTGATTATCCTAGGCGGGTTATTTGCCCAGGCTGAAGACCTGCTCTTGCCAGTTGTTCGTGAGACCCTCAATCGTCTGGCATTTGCCGGACTGGGCGAAAAAGTCAAGCTGGTCACCACCAGTTTTAGCTGGCGAGCCGGTGTAACCGGTGCGGCGGCTTTGGCATTATTAGCTTTCTTTTACCACCAGCCCACAATTGCTCAATTGCCGGCCACAACGACCACCATTCCAACACCTCCATTCTGAGACGGTAGAACCGTATGCCGAGCCCTCATTTCCGAATCGCATTTGCTGCCCTAGCCCGCCCAACTTTTGATATTCCTCTGGCTCAACATGTCACCCAGCAAGCGCTTGACCAACTAAAAAAAACAGGGGTTGTGTTGCTTACAGGCGACGGTCTTATCCAGGATCTAACTGGGATTCAAGCCTTCCTTTCAAAGTTAGATGAATCGGGAAAAGTTGAGGTTGATTTGTTACTTGTCTTCCAGGCAACCTTTGCAGACAGCACCCTGATCACATCTTTGGTCGAGGGATTCAATTCACGAGGATTTCTACCTCCAGTCTTTCTCTGGGCGGTACCGGAACCACGCACTGGTGGCAGGCTGCGACTGAATTCCCTATGCGGCATCAACCTGGCAGGCCATGCGCTCAGCCAACGACAGCAAGGCTACGAATATGCCTATGCCCAACCCGGAGATCCGGCTGTACTTAAGCAAATCAAAACCTTGGCCGGGGCTGGCATGTTACGCCGCCGTCTTGCACAGGCCTGCCTGGGCGTGGTAGGGGAGCATCCGGCTGGTATGGATTCCTGCCACCTTGACGAACGACAACTAAAAGAAACCCTCGGCATTGATGTTAAACGCCTGTCACTCGAGCAGGTCTTTTCGATGGCCCGTCAGACAGCGCCCGAGCAGGTAGCGACAATACGTCAGTTGCTAGATACCCGCCTGGACAACCTGGCTGAATTAGAGCAAAAACCGCTAAGCGGGACCTTGAGCGTTTACCAGGCGTTGCGCACGTTGGCAGAGCAACAGCAACTATCTGGCATGGCGGTACGCTGCTGGCCTGAATTTTTCACCGACCTGGGTTGCTCCGCCTGCGGGGCGATGTCGATGCTAAGCGATGGCCTAGACGAACACTCCCCCATCCCGTGTAGTTGCGAGGCAGATGCTAATGGTACAGTGACTCAATTGATACTTCACTGGCTGGCTGGTGAACCGGCTTTTGGCACAGACATTGTGTCCATGGATTTTGACGAAGATGTGATTGCCCTCTGGCATTGCGGCCTAGCGCCCCTATCGATGGCAAACCCAAAATACCAGCCACACGGTACCATCCATTCTAATCGCAAAGTGCCCCTGGTGATGGAATTCCCCCTCAAGCCGGGTGTGGTGACGATTGCCCGTTTAAACCGCCATTCTGGAATGTTGCGTCTGGTTTTGGGGCGCGGCGAGATGCTGGATACCCCGGCGCCATACTCCGGCACATCCGGATTACTCCGCTTGGAGACACCGGTACGCCAGTTCTTCGATGTGTTGATGCAACAAGGATTGGAACACCATGTCTCCCTGGTGTATGGCGATTATCTTGCAGAGTTAAAGGCGTTTGCCCGCCTTTCTTCACTGCCCGTCTTGCTGCTCTAGCAATTCATTACCGGATAGATTTTCAGAATAACTATTTGAAAGGAGGCATGCGCAAAAAGACATATATTCTGCTCAATATACATATCGTGAGAGGCAGGTTTCAACCTGTCCGAGTATAAATATTCAATGGAGGTGAAAGACATGGAAAGAAAAATATCCCGGCGAGATTTTCTCAAGCTGAGCGCCCTAGGCACAGTCTCCGTAGTTGTCGCCAGTTGTGCTCCAGCTGAACCAGCGACCGAAGCCCCGGCTGCGGCTCCAACTCAAGCACAAGTTGCTGCCCCGACTGCAGAACCGACTGCTGTCCCGCCTAAAGAGCCTGTGACCCTGGATTTCCAGGCCTGGGGCGATAACGCCGACCTGCCAGCTTGGGAAAAACTCGTTCAGATGTACACGGAACGCAACCCGCATGTAACCATCAATTATTCACCGGTTGCCGATCCCAATGCGAATTTCTACCAGCAACTGCAAACCTCGATTGCTGGCGGCACGCCCCCCGATGTGGCATCCTTCCAGGGTTGGGAGTGGCAGACTTATGCCGATAAGGACTTGCTAGCGCCCGTCGATGATCTGTATAAGCGTGACGGCTTTGATTTCCTCTATCCGCAGGATGTCAAGGGTGTGGTTGATACAACCGCGCGCAATGGGAAGACCTATCTGATCCCGCTACAGGTAGCGACGATGCTCATGTTCTATGCTAAGAAGCCCTTCGATGATGCCGGTATCCCCTATCCAACCGATGACTGGACATTCGATGGGTTCATGGAAATCGCCAAGAAACTGACGAACACCAGCGGCGAACAAAAGATGTTTGGCTTGCAGGCCAATGGCTCTTGGTTCCGTGATATTGGTTGGATCCGTGGCACAGGCAAACAGGAATTCGATTCGCTGATTGATCCCAAGAAGGCTATGTTCAACCAGCCCGAGATCGTGGATATCGTGCAGAAGATGGCTCAGGATGTGATCTACACCGACAAGATTGCTCCTTCTCCGGCTGACACATCTGGTGGTGCTAACACCTTCCAAACCGGTAACTGTGCCATGAAGTATGAGGGTGCTTGGTGGTTCCCGACCATGAACAGCCCTGAGCTGCGCGCCGAAAACAAGCAGATCGAGTTTGATGTTGTCCTAATGCCCAAGATGGCCGACGAAGCTCGCCCGCACCGTGGCTGGGCTGAAGGTATTGCCTTGCTCAACGGTGACACCGTCGAGGAAGCCTGGGGCTTTGCCTCCTTCATGGCATCCGAGGAAGGCGACAAGATTTACTCTGAAACCACTGGGCGCCTGCCCAATAACCTGGAGCTTGTAGAGAGCTGGTGGATTCCTACAGTCGAGGAGAAGTTCCAGATCTCCAATGCCAAGGCGTTTGTCGAAGCCTTCAAGCGCTCTGAAGTAGACGTGGTCGGTGGTGTACCGCGCAGCAAGTTAAACGGCGAAGTGGTCAAACCGCTTGCCTATGACAAGCTGGTCAACAACTCCGCCACGGCTGCCCAAGTGCTGCCCGAAGTCGATGCAGCCATGCAGGCTCTGCTCGACGAGTACTGGGCCAACGCATAGGCTGGTTCCTTCGTTACGAATCTCCCGGTTGGCTTTCCCGGCCGCCGGGAGATAGACCTATCTACAGTAAACCGCACAACAGCCCTGGTGACCACCATGATGGTCCAACAAATCAGGAGACGCGAATGACTGCGAAAAGATTTTCACTCCCTGTGATTAGGAAAAGTCGTCTGCGCGATTGGACAGCCGGGTATCTCTTTGCTGCGCCATTCATACTCGGTTTTCTGGCGTTTTACGCGTTCCCAATGGGGTATTCCTTTTGGATGGCCTTCCAAAAGTGGGACCTGCTCAGCCCACCAAAGTTCGTCGGCCTGCAAAACTTCACAAAGTTGATTCAAGACCCAGTGGCAAATTTGAGTCTGTACAACAGCGCTTATTACACAATCATCGCTGTACCGTTGCAGTTGATTTTTGCCTTTGCCCTGGCCTTGGCATTGACCCAGCCATTGCGATTCCGTGACCTGTACCGGGGCGGTTTTTATATGCCAATCCTCATCCCGATCATTGCCAGTGCAGTAGTATGGCAGCGTGTCTTCCATCCTGAGTTTGGCATTTTGAACGAAGCCCTGGGTTGGTTTGGTATCGAGCCCCGCAAATGGCTTTTCGACCCAGGTTTGACGAAGCCAGCGTTTATCATCATGTCCTTCTGGATGATTGGGCGCATGATGGTCATCTTCATCGCAGGGTTGGGCAACATCCCACCCAGCCTGTATGAGGCGGCCAGCCTGGATGGCGCCGGGGTTTGGGGACGCTTACGCCACGTGACCATCCCCTTGATGACGCCCCTCATCTTCTATAACATGGTCATCGCTATTATCAATTCCTTCCAGACTTTCATTCCTGCGCAGATTATCACTCAGGGTGGGCCGGAAAATTCCACGCTCTTTGCAGTGCTTAATATTTACAGACAAGGGTTCGATTATTTCAACATGGGCTATGCCGCGGCGCTATCATGGGAGTTTTTTGTGATCATCTTGGGTTTTACCATTGCCCAATTCTATATGTCGAACCGCTGGGTCTTTTACGAGACGTAGGAGGCAAACATGGCAACCCAACTCTCAACACGCGACTTGGCGATTGAGCCGGTCCAAAAAACCTTGATCAGTCCAAAATTGATGCGGAAAATTGGACTGTTGGTATTGCAAATTTTCCTTTCTTTGCTGCTGATCACCTTCCTACTGCCTGCTCTTTGGATGATTTCTTCTTCGTTGAAGGCTTCCACAGAAGTGTTCGCGCATCCAATTGTATGGATCCCGGAATCACCCCAGTGGAAAAATTACGCCAAAATTTTCGAAATCCTGCCCTTTGCCAGATTTGCCATGAATACGTTTATTGTCACCGGTCTGGCTGTGATTGGAACCATCGTCTCTTCCCTCATGGTTGGATACAGCTTCTCGCGTCTTAACTGGCCGGGTAAGTATTTCTTCTTTGCCTTGTTGATTTCTACCATGTTCCTGCCTGAATT
>DAOTXM010000264.1:0-48701 GCA_034435215.1 Anaerolineales bacterium | reverse complement strand
CCCCCCCCCCCCCCCCCCCCCCCACCCCTAAATCCGGCCTCCTTCACGGTAAATCCTAAAGAACCATAATTCAACTGCTGGGCAAATTGAGGACAGCCATGAGTCAGAATCCACTTAACCTCACCATTCGTTTTCTGTTAGAAATCATCGCCCTGGTTGCCATCGGCGCCTGGGCCCGAGTCCGTTTTCCTGGCGCGTTAGGCTTTATTTTGATGATCTCCCTTCCACTGCTGGCGGCGACCGTTTGGGGAACGTTCAATGTCAAAAATGATCCCAGCCGTTCGGGGAAAGCACCTGTGCCGGTACCGGGATTCGTTCGCCTGTTGTTGGAACTGGCACTTTTTGGTTCAGCGATTTGGGCCTTGTCTGTGCTCAACCCGATCTATGGCTGGATATTTGGTCTCGTTGCGCTGCTGCACTACCTGGTCTCGTATGACCGCCTCCTTTGGTTACTCAAGCAGTAAAAACTCGTACAATCAAGTACAATAGTGGAACTTGCCCCGGCAAAATCCAATTTACACAAAGGATAGACCATGAATGAAGAAAAAGAAAGTTTGACGTTCCACAACGAAAACGCAATTTCTCGTATAACGCTGTGGGCCAATATCATCGGCTACACCATTTTGATTTTTTCTTTGATGGGCTTCGCGTATGACTTTTACAGCATCATCCAAAACTGGGCACAAGTTGTCGCCGGCTTGCCCCCCAACCTGATCGAACGAATTGCCATCTTTGCTTCCAAAGTGTTCCTGGATCCGCTGATCGGCGTGTTCTACTTCCTGGTACTGCGCGGAATCTCACAACTGCTTAATCTTGGCCTGGATCTGTTTTATAAAGCTGAAGGGGGAGAAGCAATTGAAGTTGAAGGAGCCAAACAAGGGGTATAGAACTTGTTAAATCCCTGACGGTCTTTATTCCGACAAAACAATCTCAATCGCCGGGCTGGTGAATAGCCCGGTTTTTTTTCGATTCGAGGGCAAGAAAGTATTGATTCCGATTCGTGCTTTGTTATATAATGAGTGTGCCTAACAAAACTGTTAGGTTTTAATAGTAGAACAACATCTGACTTGGGGGGCGCTTTATTGGTAACACAAATCTCTCATCAGGAATTCGAAATACATCCTAACGCAACATGGAGGTGGTACAACTAATCAAGTTACCTTCCTTATTTCATAATTTCTGCACGGATGAGGCGGCAAGTTTCCTGAGAGCGTCTGCGGGTAAATCTTGGCTCGCTCGTCAAGTGCCGCAATATTATACAAAGATGGATTTAATTCGAATTTCATCGTTCGGTACACAGAATATCATCTTCCATCATTGAATATCTATGTTTTGCGGTATGAGTGGGTAGGGACCACAAGTTCTCGCCATCATGGTGATATACCACACCGTTACAAACAGTCAACCTGGGGTTTCGGGAGGGAAAATATTCAAATATCTCATCTAAACATAGCCTATTTGGGCATATCTTGCTATAGATTTCTATTGGCGGCTGTTTTTTGCGCCAAAGACTAAGTTGCTTCATCAAAGAAAAACATGATTCAAATGCAACAAGGAGATGAACCTATGAAAACGTTTCAACGCTTGATAAGCGTATTCGTAATCCTCTGCTTGGCAATACCATTTGCTTATGTTAGCAGTGCCAGTGCGGGACCGAGCGGTTTGCCCACCGTCCCCGTTACTTTCACGATCCTGCATACCAATGACTTCCACGGCAACCTGGAATGGAAATCGGGTGGCAGCAGCAGCAATCCAGGCGCTGCACGCTTGGCCCAGGTAATCAACAATGTTCGTAGCAGTGTGGGCGCCGAGAACGTACTCCTGTTGGATGCAGGGGATGAGATGCAGGGCAGTCTGCTTTCCAACATCCAGAAGGGCAAACCGACCATCGCAGTCTTCAACGCCATGGGCTACGCTGCGGCCACCTTCGGTAATCACGAGTTCGACTGGGGACAGGATGTACTGGCAGAACGGGTATCCGAGGCAACCTATCCCTTCCTGGCTGCCAACATTACGCTCAATGATACGGGCAATTGCGCTACGGCTGGTTGGACCTCTCCGTCCTTTGCCCAGCCCTATACCATCAAGACAGTAGGCACTGCGCCCAACACAGTCAACGTGGGTATCATCGGTGTGACGACGACCGAGACGCCCATCATCACCATCGCGGCCGCAACCGCGGGTCTGTGCTTCAAGGATCCTGCCGATTCCGTCTTGCGTTATTACGATGAAGTGAAGGCCAATGCGGATGTAATCGTCATCCTTAGCCATCTCGGGTATCCGGACGGCGGCTATGGGTACGGGATCCCGATCTACGGCGACCAGACCCTGGCCCAGAAACTGATTACGGCTGGCAAACCAGCCAACTTGATCATCGGCGGGCATAGCCATACAGACTTGGCCACCGCCACCGTGGTCGGCGGCAAGACGACCGTGGCGCAGGCTCATTACAACGGCCGCAAGGTTGGCCGGGCAGACATCACCGTAAACCCGGATGGAACTGTCAGTGTTGCATGGACGAGGCTGTTAGTACCCACCGGCGCATCGGATCCATTCGATGCAACGATCGATGCGCTCATCACTTCCTATACCAGCGATCCTGACTACCAGGCTTTGATCAACCAGGAAATTGGCTGGACCAATGTCCCGATTGCGCGCAACTACGACGGTGATTCGTTGATGGGCTATTTCGTCAATGATGCGATCTACAATGAGCTCAACACGGACGCTGTACCTGGAAATGATGTAGACATGGTCTTCAACAACCCAGGCGGCCTGCGTACAGACATTTCCTGCGCCTCGTACCCCTGCAAGCTGACCTATGGGATGATGTTCAGCATCCTGCCGTTTGGCAACCAGACCGTGGTCGGGGATATGACCGGCGAGCAGATCTTGGAATTGCTCAACCAGTCCGCCTCGCTCAACAAGGGCGCCATCCAGCCGGCGGGCATGCGCTTCAGCTTCTATAACTACAGAGTAGATACTGACCCCTCCTCAGCAATTAGCTGGAAGTCGTGGTCCTGGGGAGCGTTCGATGCTTGCGTGATCGACAAGGTCAGTGGTGACTGCGAACCGCTCAACTTGGGCAAGACCTACCGCGTCGCCACCAACGAATTCCTCGCCCCCGCTGGGCAGGATAACTTCTATGCCTTCAAGTACATGAAGAATATCACGTACTGGGGCGATATGCTCAACCAGGTTAACGACTGGGTCAACGCCAATTACACAGCCGCGAATCCTTACAACGGCGTGTTGGATGGACGCATCACCCGCGTCGGTGACGATGCAGGCGGACCCATCGTGCCGATCACGATCCTGCATCACAATGATATGCACGGCAACCTGTACAAGGGAACTTATGTCGGCTACACCCAGCTGGCAACCCTGATCAACCAGGAACGGGCTTACAACCCCGAACGGACACTGCTGCTCAACTCGGGCGACAACATCCAGGGCGACGGCTTCAGCTTCTACTTCAAGACCGCTCCCCTGGGCTATACCGCCGATGGAACCATCATTACTGATCCGGAGCTACAAATTGCCCCGGTCATCAAGGTCATGAACGCCATGGATTACGATGCCATGACGATCGGTAACCATGAGTACAATTTCGGCAAGGATGTCTTCACCAGCGTGCTGAGCCAGGCGGAGTTCCCGATGCTGCAGGCGAATGTCGAAGATGATGGCTCCTACGGGATCGCAAGCGTACCGGTTGAAGATTACGTCGAGAAGACTGTCGGTCCCGAAGGGATCAAAGTCGCTATCCTCGGCATCGGTAACCACCGTATCCCGAACTACGAATTGCCGAGCAACATCCCCGGCCTGACCTTCACCGATCCGCTCGTCAAGGCCCAAGAATTATCAGATCTGCTCGGTGATACCAACGACGTGGTGATCGCCCTGACGCATATCGGCTTCACGGAGGATCCAAAGAGCGTCGAGGTGGACAAGAATGTCGATACCAACATGGCAATGACTGTCACTGGTCTGGATGCCATCGTCGGCGGCCACAGCCACACCAACCCGGCTACAGGTTTCGGCAACTATAAATATTTGCCAACCTATGTTGTCGATCCTGACGGTGTTCCAGTGATCATCAACCAGGCCTATCGCTACAACAATACACTGGGTGAGATCTTCATCGGCGTGCGTGCCAAGACAGGCGGCGGTTATGAAGTCGTCAGTCGCGCAGGGCAGTATATCTCTGTGGGGTCCAGCGTTGTCGAGGATCCTACCATCAAGGGTATGCTGGATCCCTACATCACGCTCTTCAATGGCTACAATAACACGGTCGTTGGACAGACCACCGTCCCGATCGACGCCCTACAAGCCTACACCCAGGAGACCAACGGCGCCAACCTGCAGGCTGATTCTGCTGTCTATGTACTCGAAAAGAACGGCATCGACGTCGACTTCCACCTCTCTGGTGCAATGTCCAACCGGAAAGTGGCAGATGGCGCTACACCAGCCAGCCCGGTCACGCTCAAAGTGGCGGATATGTTCACGCTCATGCCCTATGAGAATTCGCTGGTGGTCATGGAGATGAACGGGCCGCAACTCAAGGCAATACTCGAGCGCGCCTACCGCAACTACTATTACTACAAGTATGTTTCAGGTTATGGTGGTTATTCTTATTACACCACCTGCATGCTCGATATCAACTCCATAGGCAAGATCACCTATAACGATCTTAATCCGGCATTGCCCAATGGCAATAACGTCGTTGCCCTGACCATCGATGGCGTTGACGTAGACTTTACCGACGCAACGAAATATTACAAAGTCTCCACGGTCAACTACCTGGCGGCGGGTTCCTGCAACTTCAATGATGGTGGGGTCACTCTCTGGCCACTCAATCAAATCGTTGCGGATACTCAATACTATGTCCGCGATGCTGTGATCGACTATGTGACCGCAATGGGAACAGTCTCACCTGCCATCGAAGGCCGGCTCAACTTCATAACCGATACCGCCGCGCCGGCGATTACGATCGACTCGCCCATGGCGAAAACCTACCTACATCCCGACACCCTGACCCTCGATTTCAGCGCCGTGGACGTGGGTCTTGCAGGCCTCAAGAAGGTATGGGCGGATATCGATGGCGTGGAAGTGAGCAATGGCCAGGTGCTCGATCTTTACACCCTGGCGTTAGGTGAACATACCTTGACTGTTCATGCCGTGGACAAGGCTGGCAATGCATCCAGTCAAGCTGTGACGTTCAGCGTAACGGCGACCATCGATAGCCTGATGTCCGGTGTGACGCGCTTCTACCAGGAAGGCAAAATTACCAACAAAGGCACCTACCAGAGTTTGATGAAGAAATTGCAGGCTGCTGCTGCGAGCACAAATCCTGAGATGACCAGCGGTATCTTGAAGGCTTTCATCGCTGAAGTCCAGGCCCAAAGCAAGCGACATATCGACAAGACGGCTGCCGGTTTACTTGTCGCGGATGCACGTTGGGTGATCAGCCATCTACCCGACACCACGCCTCCTATGATCGTGATCTATTCACCCAGAAGCATGTCCTACCTGCATCCGACCTTCCTGTACGTGGATTATGCGGCCCTGGATACGCTCAGCGGTATCGAGACGGTCGAAGCCAAACTGGATGGTTCGCCTGTAGCAGATGGAAAATGGATCGATCTGTACACACTTGCCCTCGGCGAGCATACCCTGACCGTGAATGCGGTTGATAAGGCGGGAAATTCTGCCAGCAAATCAGTGACATTCAAGGTCACCGCCACCATCCGGAGTCTGGAGGCCAGCGTCAGTCGCTTCTACAAAGAAGGCAAGATCGACAGCAAAAAGGTCTATCTTGACCTGATGCAGAAGCTCATCGCTGCGGAGAAAAGCAAGAGAATCTCGACCACGATCGGGCTGTTGAACGCATTCATCGATCAGGTTCAGGCACAAAGCGGCAAACATATCGATGCTGAGGCGGCTTCCCTGCTCATTGCGGATGCTCGCTGGGCAATCGATAACTTACGCTAACCTCGTGTTAGTGTCTATCAGGGCACGCGCTCGACCGCCCTGATAAACGATCCCGATCCGTAGAACGAGTTTGACTTTGTCGAGGGCCGGAAGGCCCTCGACAGGTCTTTAAAAACCGTTGTTCGATCAGGCTTTATAATTACAGCATGGACCTTGACGATCTTACTCTTTTCAAACAACTCGACCCGGGGGACATGCTGGGTCACATCGACGGGCTACCTGACCAACTGCAAACTGCCTGGGACCTGAGTCATACACAAACACTGGAATTCGCAGACGGTCCCAGACCATCTGCAAGCAATGTGCGCCGGATTGTCATTTCCGGCATGGGCGGTTCAGCGATCGGGGCCGACCTGGTGGCTGCCGCCGTTATGGACAGCGCTCCCTTGCCGATCTTCGTCCACCGCGACTATGGCCTGCCTGCTTTTGCCAAGGGACCGGAGACGCTGGTCATCTGCTCGTCCCATTCGGGGAACACCGAAGAAACTCTCGATTCCTTCGAAGCAGCGGCCAGGAATGGTTGTCGTTTGCTGGCAATTTGTACGGGCGGGCAGCTTGCCGCTAAGGCCAGGGGCGCGGACGTTCCGGTCTGGCAATTCGATCACAAAGGCCAGCCGCGCGCGGCAGTCGGCTTTTCGTTTGGACTCATCCTGGGCGCGCTGGGCAGGCTCGGACTGGTCCCGGATGCGAGTAACGATGTTGCTGGGGCGGTGCAAGCCATGAAGTCCCAGCAAGAGGCCCTCACGGCTGAGTCGCCCGTGGCCCGGAACCCCGCCAAACGCCTGGCCGGACAACTGGTAGGGCGCTGGGTAACGGTCTTTGGTGCGGGTATCCTGGCGCCGGTGGCCCGTCGTTGGAAGGGACAGATCAACGAAATCGCCAAGGCAATGGCGAACTTCGAATTCATCCCCGAAGCCGACCATAATGCCCTGGCCGGGCTGTTGCATCCATCAGAAGTCATTCCGCATGTGATCACCCTGTTCCTGCGCGCACCGTCAGATCACCCGCGCAACCGGCTGCGGCTGGAGATGACCCGCCAGGCGTACATGCTCGAAGGCCTGAACGCGGACGGGTACACAGCCAGGGGCGATTCACCCATTGCGCACATCTGGACGGCGCTGCACTTCGGCGATTACCTGGCCTATTACCTGGCGATGGCCTACGGAGTGGACCCAACCCCCGTAGCCGCGCTGGAGAACTTGAAGGCGGCGTTGAAGGAAAAGTAGAAGGAATTTTTATGCATATCCTGGTTACCAACGACGATGGCGTGCAGGCACCCGGTCTGCTAGCACTGGCGCAGGAAATGCGCAAACTCGGCAAAGTCACAGTCTTTGCGCCCGACAAGAACTGGTCGGCGTCGGGGCATGTCAAGACCATGGAACGCCCGCTGCGGGTGCGCGAGACCAGGCTGGCGGACGGCTCCCCGGCTTTCATGTCCGATGGTGCGCCCTCGGATTGTGTGGCACTGCCCTTGCTGGGCCTGGTCGAGGAGAAGATCGACCTGGTGGTTTCCGGCATCAATCCCAACGCCAACATCGGCCACGACGTGACCTATTCGGGCACGGTCACGGCTGCCATGGAAGCGGCTATCGCGGGCGTGTATGGCATTGCTGTGTCGCTGGATTCGCCCGGAAACCATGGCGGCTTGCTGGATTATTCCACGGCGGCGATCGTCGGGAGGCGCGTGGCGGAAAAGGTGCTGGCAGACGGGTTGCCCGCAGGGGTGCTGTTGAACGTCAACGTGCCATACTTGAAGGAAGCTGAGCTGAAAGGGTACCTGGTCACCCGCCAGGGTTTACGCGTCTACCGTGATGCGCTCGACCGGCGTATTGATCCGCGTGGCAGGCCTTATTACTGGATCGGTGGCGAATCGCCCACTGGTGTGAACGAGCCCGGCACGGACTTTGGCGCGCTGCGGGCTGGATACGTCTCGATCACGCCTTTGCAGTTGGATTTGACGGCGCGGGAAGCGCTGGAAACGTTGAAAGGTTGGAACTTCTAACCAGGGATGAACGGAGACGAACAGGATGTAAATGTTTATCTTCGTGTATCTCCGGTTATATTTCTGATGAGCAGGAAAAATGAAAAGAGATGTGATTAAAACATACTGGCAGAAATTCCTTGCTACTTTGCCATCTGATTCTCCCTATCGCAGCAAGACCTACATCTCCGAGGGTTGGGGGGATGGCCCGGAAATGGCCGATGAGTTGGGCGCGTTGATCGCTGCTGGCACCAAGACCGCCACCTGCTCCTCGCTCTGGGAGTGGGAGGCGGAAGGCGAGTCCATACCTGAGCCTGGGCTTCTCACAGTTGTTGTAGATGGAAGCGGGCGGCCGCTTGGCATTGTGGAAACCATTGAAGTCACGATCCGCAAGTACAATGAAGTGGATGCTGATTTTGCCCGCGAGGAAGGCGAAGGCGACCTGTCTCTGGGTTACTGGCGGGAGGCCCACCGGCGCTTTTTTTCCCGTTCCCTGCCCAAGATTGGCAGAGAATTCAGCGAAGATATGCCGCTGGTGTGTGAACGTTTTCAGTTGATCTACAAATAGACGATGGACAAGAGACCGTGGACAGCGGAAAATGGTCTATCGTCTGTGGTCCACGGTCCAAACTCTGAAAGGAACCTTTATGACCTTCACCCCTTATGTTGCTGATGAATCCCGTTACGAAACTATGCGCTACAACCGCGTCGGTCGCAGCGGGCTGAAACTGCCCGCCATCTCGCTCGGCCTGTGGTACAACTTCGGCGGTCTGGACCCGCTCGAGAATGCCCGCGCTATGGCGCGTTACGCCTTCGACCGCGGCATCACGCACTTCGACCTGGCCAACAACTACGGTCCGCCGCCCGGTTCGGCCGAGACGACCTTCGGCCTGCTGCTGAAACAGGACTTTGCCCCCTATCGCGACGAACTCATTATTTCCACCAAGGCTGGTTACGATATGTGGCCCGGCCCTTATGGCGAGTGGGGCTCGCGCAAATACCTGCTGGCCAGCCTCGACCAGTCGCTCAAGCGCATGGGTCTCGACTACGTGGACATCTTCTACAGCCACCGTCCCGACCCCGACACGCCGCTGGAGGAGACCATGGGGGCGCTGGCTTCCGCCGTTCGCCAGGGGAAAGCGCTATATGTTGGCATCTCCAACTATAACCCCGACCAGACGCGCACAGCGGCCCGCATCCTGCGCGAACTGGGCACGCCCTGCCTGATCCACCAGCCGCGTTACAGTATGTTGGATCGCTGGGTGGAAGGTAGCCTGCTAGACGTGTTGGATGAGGAGGGTATTGGTTGCATCGTCTTCTCGCCTCTTGCCCAGGGACAGCTGACCGACCGTTACCTGGACGGGATTCCCTCCGGAGCGCGCGCCACCAAAACCGAGCGCGTCTGGTTGACTCCCGACGATGTGAAGGGGAACCTGCCAAAAGTTCGCAAGTTGAACGAGTTCGCAAAGAAACGTGGCCAGTCGCTGGCGCAGATGGCGTTGGCCTGGGTGCTGCGCAAACCGCAGGTCACCTCCGCGCTGATCGGTTCCAGCAGCGTGGAACAGCTCAAGGACAATCTCGCTGCACTGGAAAAGTTAGACTTTTCCGAAGATGAGTTAGATGAGATTGAAACAATCCTAGCTCAGACAAGGTGAAACCAAACAGGATATACAGGATATACAGGATAATCAGGATAGGACATTGAAATCATCCTGCATCTCCTGTCCATCTTGTAAAATTCTTGCACAATCAGCAAGGATTCCACGCATAAGGGATTAAGGAGTAGCGATGAGCTTTCTCAAAAAACTATTCGGCGGCGTCACTTCACCTAGTTCCGACTTTTACACGTTTACCATCCGCTGTGATCGCTGCGGCGAGACCATCGAAGGCAGGGTCAACCTGAGCAACGACTTGAGTCTGGACGATGAAGGCGGCTACCACGTCCGCAAAGTGCTGATGGGCAGCGGGCGTTGCTTCCAGCAAATCGAAGTGACATTACGCTTCGATGCCTCGCGGCAATTGCAGGAGAAGCAGATCAGCGGCGGAAAGTTTGTAGAAGAAAGTTAATGTCATTGACCCGCCAATGTACGGCGGGGTTGCGAGGGCCGATGGCCGAGTGGACGGTGTTCTTCCGCCGTATCGAGACCCGGCCCGAGGCAATCTCCAGCTCGTCAGGAGATTGCTTCGTCGCAGCAGATGCTCCTCGCAATGACCGAAAGGTGATATATGCGTTTCACATCCCCCCCCAACCAACAAGCCTACCATGCCCAGGTTTGGGACCTGGTGCGTCAGATCCCGCGCGGTAAAGTGGCCACTTACGGGCAGATTGCCCTGATGCTGCCTCCGCCGATGGGTGTGGAATTCGAAACCTACAAGGCCTTCGGCCCGCGCTGGGTGGGCGGCGCGATGGCGGCCTGTCCCGATGACGTTCCCTGGCAACGGGTGATCAATTCGAAAGGCGAGATCAGCCAGCGTCCGGGAGCACAAAGGCAGAAAGAATTGCTGCTGGAAGAAGGGGTGATTTTCAACGACAAGGGGCGCGTAGATTTGAAGAAATTTGGGTGGGGAGGAACGGGAGTCCATCAGGAGGCTTTGTTCTAGACAAGGAAATGTGTATCTTCTCAACAAAAAATGTGTGCGGTTCTCCTCTTCCTTTTTCATCCCCTGGTGGTTGAAATTCGTGCTACACTACTCGTAGCAATTCGAAGATGTGATTTGTGACATACGTTTTCCCATGTGGAGGTACGGAAATGTCCGAAGAACAGGCCGAAAAACACAAGAAATCCCGGATGAAAATAGTCCTCTGGGTGCTTGCAGGCGTTGTCTTGTCTCTCGTGCTGGTTTGCGCTGCATTGGTCCTCATGGGCCCTGTGGTGGGCAATGTATACAGCACCATCAACGATAGCCTCTCTGGAGTTGGGGATTACTCATTCAGCCAGGCGCTGCCTGCAAACAGCGTCTCGAGCGATGGGATCAGGCAATCCATCATAATGCAGGTTCCACAACGGGTCATCATTCGTGATGGATATATCAGCCTGGCAGTCAAGGATACGCGAGTAAGCAGTATCGCCATCGAACAAATGGTCAAGGAGATGGAGACGGAGGGAGCATTCATCGTCTCCAGCCAGGAATCGAGCGGGACGGACGATCCGCTGCCCGAGATCCGCATGACGGTCCGCGTCCCGGCGGAACGGTTCGATGAAGTCATGGACCGGCTGGCTGCGCTGGGTGTCAAGGTTTTGGACCGCAGCGAGACAGCCCAGGATGTTACCGAGGAATATGTGGACCTGCAAGCGCGGCTGGAAGCCATGCAGACGGCCCGTGAGCGGTTGAAGGAGATCATGAGCAAGGCCGAAACCGTCGAGGAGCTGTTGAGCGCCGAACAGCAGCTCACGGCGCGCGAGGCGGAGATCGAGTCGATCCAGGGGCGTTTGGAATACCTGACCCAATCCGCGAAAATGTCCAAGATCGAGATCACCCTGCTGCCGTCCGTGTTGAACCTGCCGCTGGGTGCGCAGTGGCAGCCGGGAGAAACAGCACGCAAAGCCTATCGCGGCCTGGTCCAGAGCGCTCAGGGGGCGGTCGACCTGCTGATCTATTTCGGGATCGTGGGACTACCCTGGCTGGTCATTCTCGGTTTGATTGTGTTTGGGGTGCGACGTATGGTCAGGCGGTATCGGGCAAAGTCATCGCCTGCTGACAAATTATCCTGACCCCCTTCCTGCTGAGATGCAGTTATCTTGTCAACTCCACCACCAGCATATCCAGAGCCAGTTCCAGCGTGAGCTGGCTCGTTTTGACCCCCTCGTCGATCTCCAATAGTTTGTGATAGATGCGTTCCAGCACAGGTAAGGTGAACGCGCGCGCCTGCCCGGTCGTCTTTTCGGCCACAAAGGGATGCACGCCCAGCGCCTGCGCTACTTCCTCCTTGCCACCGCGCGAGTCGAGCACTTCGCGCGCCAGCAATAATAGCCGGAATTGGCGCACGACCATGCCCCACAGGGAGAACGGGTCTTCGTTCTCCAACAGGCGGTGCAGCAGATGCTGGGCAGACTTGCCATCCCCGTTTGCCAGCGCATCGACGAAATCGAAGACGCTCTCCTGAGCAGTAACGATGCTGACCGCCTCCACATCCCGGACCCCGACCTGCCGCTCCCAATTGACGTACGCCAGCAATTTGGAAATCTCCTGTCCCGCCTGACGGGTGTCCACGCCGACCATTTCAGCCAGCTTGGCGGCTGCGGGGGGCTCGATCTCGCCGCCCTGGGACCTGGTCTCGTTGACGATCCAGCCGGTCATCTCCCAGGGACGCGGTAGCATGAACGCCTGCATTCTAACCAGCTTGCTGTTCTTCCCGGACCATTTCACCAGCCAATGTCTGTCCACTTCTCTCGGCTCGATTAACTCGTAGATGACCACATGTGCCGTCTCAGGGACTTTCTCGACGAACGCCTCGAACTTCTTGCGCTCATCGGGTTTGCTGTATTTTGCCGATGGGTTCGCCAGCAACACCAGGCGTCTCGACGCCAGGAACGGCATAGCATTGACCGCCGTATTCAGGTCGTTTTCGGTCATTGTGCGCGCCTCGAGACGCGCCGTGTTCATGTCCGCGCTGGTGGGATCGGGGAAGTCTGCCTCGAATTCTTTCAGGCGACGGGAGATAGCAAATTCGTCGTTGCCGAAAAGGAAGGTAACGTTGGGGGCCATAAACACGAGGGATCATACCCTGAAATCGAAGAACCAGAAAGGTTTTTTGGCATTTCGGGAATTTCCGTGGCAGGTACCGGGATTCGGGGGTGGCGGCTCCCTTCACGGCAAAACCTGAAGACTCTTTTGATTTGGTTCCTCCCCCAGCTACCTCTGGCCCTCTGGGTGTCTCCGTGCCGCCCAGAAACTGAAATGCATCCGTCCCTTCGGAACCAGACTTCACATGAGTGTCATCAACACGCTTTCTAATTCTGGTATATCTTCTGCATCCTTGAATCTCGCCAGTCGTCGGTAGACTTCCCCCGCCGCAGCATGGAACCCGCCCGGCAGACCAGCAGCCTCGAACGTGCTGGCGATCTCGTCCATCTCCCCGGCAAAACGCCAGGCCTTGGCCGTCACACGCCGGGCGCGACGTTCGGCCTGCTGGCTGAACCCGGGTTCGTCCCGCTCCCATTGCGCGGACAGTTCCGCACGCACGCCAGAGGCTTCGGCCAGCGCCAGGATGGCGGTCAGCAGGGCGGTCGTCCCTTTGGTGTAAGCCGCGTAACACATCTTCAACGCGGAAGCTTTGCCGATCTCCTCCCCGATCACACGGACTTCCAGCGGGCCGGCGGAGAAACAAGCAGCAATTCGGCCGGCTTCTTTTCCCGAAAGATACAGCCAGGTTTCCCCAGGCGTCCAAGCCGGACCGCCGATGATGCCGCCGTCCACGAAAGTGATGCCCTCGGACGAGAGCATCGCACCGATACGGTGTGCTTTCTGTGGCGAGATGGCATTCGCATCCAGATAAATACCCTTGAAGCCTTGCGCGATGACCTGCGAGGCTACCTCTTCGGCGGCGTGCGGCGGGCAGATGCTGATGATGATGGGGCAGGCGTCGCATAATTGGGCCAGGCTGCCCAGATCGAGCAGGTTGTGCCCGGCGGCGCGCTCCCGGGTCGCGTCACTACGCCCTTCGGAGGCGTAGCAGACCTGATGTCCGGAACGCAGCGCGCAGGCGGCGATAAAAATGCCCATTGCGCCGGGATGTAGGATGCCGATGATTTCAGTCATTTTCACCTCCGCGAGCAGAATGCCTCAGGAACATAGTCACATCGTCCCCGCAGGGGGAAGGGCAAACAAGCGTGCTTTGCCTTCGTTTGGTCTCGACGCGGCGCTACACGCTACTCGACCGAAGGCTCGCTCATCTCGTCCCGATGTCCTTTGGGAGCACGGAATGAGTATAGCACGTCCCTACAACCTCGATATTTTAAGAGAGCCGCCAACTGAATAATGAAACAGGCGTGCTATAATGCGCGTGAGTCCCCATGTCATTTGCGCACCTGCATGTTCACACCGAGTACTCCCTGCTCGACGGCTTCTCGAATATCAAGAAGCTGGTGCAGCGCGTCAAGGAATTGGACATGCCCGCCGTGGCGATTACCGACCACGGCACGATGTTCGGGGTGATCGATTTCTACAACGCGGCTACCGAGGCAGGTGTCAAGCCGATCATCGGCCTGGAAGCCTACATGGCGGCGCGCGGAATGAAAGACCGCGATGCGAAGCTCGACCGTTCGTCCTATCATCTGTTACTGCTGGCTGAAAACGAGACCGGTTACAAGAACCTGCTCAAGATCGCTTCGGCGGCGCAGCTGGAGGGATTCTATTACTACCCGCGCATCGACCATGACTTCCTGGCTGCGCATTCCGAAGGCCTGATCTGTACCAGCGGCTGCATGTCGGCGGAGATCCCGACTGCCCTGCTGGAGGACAATCCCGCAGAAGCTGTACGGCGCATGAACTGGTACTACGATGTCTTCGGACCAGAGCGCTTCTTCGTCGAACTCCAGCACCATAACATCAAGGAAATCACCGATCTCAACCGCCGGCTGGTGGAATTGGGGGCAAGATATTCGGCGCGTTATGTCGCCACGAACGACGTGCACTACATCAACCAGTCCGATTCCCGCCTGCAGGATATTCTGCTCGCCATCCAGACCAACTCATTGTTGAGCAACAAAGACCGCATGACCATGACAGACGATTCGTATTATCTGCGCACAACACAGGAAATGCAGCGCCTGTTCGCGGAAGTGCCCGAGTCGCTCAACAACACACTGCTCATTGCCGAACGTTGCAATGTGGATTTGTCGTTTAAAGGCTACCACCTGCCCGAGTTCGACGTGCCCGCAGGCTACACAGCGCAGACCTACCTGCGCCATTTATGCGAGGCCGGGGTGCTCCGTCGCTATGGGGAAAAGGCAAACGACCAGCAGGTCCGGGAGCGACTCGAATATGAGTTGAGCGTTATCCATAATATGGGCTTCGAGGCCTACTTCCTGATCGTGTGGGACCTGTGCCGGTACGCCCGCGAGAACGGCATCTGGTACAACGCGCGCGGGTCGGCAGCCGGTTCCATCGTTGCGTTCTCCCTGGACATCACGCTGGTCGACCCGCTCGAGCACGATCTCATCTTCGAGCGCTTCCTCAACCCCGGCCGTATCGAGATGCCTGATATCGACCTGGATTTCCGTGATGACCGCCGCGCCGAAATGATGGAGTATTGCGCCCGCAAATACGGGGACGACAAGGTCGCTGCGATCATCACCTTCGGCACCATGGGCGCCAAAGCCGCCATCCGCGATGTGGGCCGCGTGATGGACATCCCCCTGCCCGTGGTGGACCGCATCGCCAAAATGGTGCCCTTTGTATCCGGCAGGACCGTCAGCATCGAAAAAGATGCCATGGAAATCGCCGAATTCAAACAGGCCTACAACTCGGACCCGCAAATCAAGCAATTGATCGACACTGCCATCGGCATGGAAGGCACCGTACGCAACGCGGGCACGCATGCCGCGGGTGTGGTCATCTCCGACAAACCGTTGACTGAGTATCTGCCCCTGCACCGCGCCACATCCGGCTCGGAAGAGACGCCCATCAAATCGGTCACGCAGTTCGAGATGGGCGTGCTCAACAACCTGGGCATGTTGAAAGTGGACTTTCTTGGTTTGACCACCCTGACCACCATGGCGCGTGCCTGTGACCTGATCAAACAGCGACATGGCATCGAATACAATCTCGGCAACATCCCGCTGGACGATCCCAAAGCTTTCGAGCTGCTCGGCAACGGTCAGACGGCGGGCGTCTTCCAGGTGGAAGGCGGCGGCATGACCCGTTGGCTGGTCCAGATGAAGCCGGAGACGCTCGAAAACGTCATCGCGATGGTGGCGCTCTATCGTCCCGGCCCGATGCAATTCATTCCGGATTACATTGCGCGCATGCACGGCGAAGCGGACGTGGAATACCGCCACGAGGCGCTGCGGCCGATCTTCGAAGATACCTACGGCATCCCGGTCTACCAGGAACAACTGATGAATGCTGCCGTACAACTGGCGGGATATACCCAGTCCGAGGCGGACGACCTGCGCAAGGCCATCTCCAAGAAGATCGCGGAGAAGGTCAAGAAACACCGTGCGAAGTTCGTCAAAGGCGCCAGCGGGAAGGGCATCCCTGCGGAAACCGCCGAACTCATCTTCAGCGACTGGGAAGAGTTTGCTCGTTACGGGTTCAACAAATCGCACGCTGCCGACTACGGTGTCATTGCCGTGCAGACGGCTTACCTGAAAGCGCATTATCCCGCCGAGTACATGACTGCGTTGCTGACGGTCACGCGCAACGACACGGCCAAAGTGGCGCTCTACGTGGCGGATGCGCGGGCGATGGGCATTCCCGTCCTGCAACCCGATATCAATTCCTCCGAATGGGACTTCACGATCGAGAACGGCGCGAATAAAGAGACCTCCATCCGCTTTGGCTTCAGCGCGGTCAAGAACGTGGGGGAAGCACCGATCAACCTGATCCTGGAAGCGCGCAAAGAAGGACGGTTCAACGATCTGAACGACTTCGCCCGCCGCGTGGACCTGCGCGCCGTGGGCAAGCGCGCGCTGGAATGCCTGGTCAAGGTGGGTGCGCTGGATGCCTTTGGCAACCGCGCCGCACTGCTGGCCTCGCTCGACCGCATTGTGGCCGCCAGCAACTCCCATTTCCAGGCCGTCAGGGCCGGGCAGATGTCGCTCTTCGGCGCTGAAACGGGCGTGACCGAGAGCATTGTGCTGCCCGAAGTCCATGATGTGGATAAACGCGAAATGCTCAACTGGGAACGTGAACTGATCGGCCTGTACATCTCCGATCACCCGCTCTCGGCCTATCAAAAGCAGCTCGCCCAGATCGTCAGCTATTTCTCCGGCCAGTTGCCTGAAGCGCAGCACGAGGAAAAGGTGCGCGTGGCCGGGCTGATCAACAACATTCGCCCCTACCAGACCAAGGCGGGCAAACCGATGGGCTTCGTTACGCTGGAAGATATCCAGGGTGTCATCGAGCTGGTCCTGTTCCCCCGTACCTGGAAGCAATTTTCCAACCTGCTGGCTGTTGGGCAGATCATCATCGTCGAGGGCAAGGTGGACGCCAACAGCAGCCCGCCCAAGATCCTGGTGGACAGCTTGCGGACGGACTTCGAGATGAAGGTTTCTGCTGACACCGACGGAACCGACTTCGACATGCCCCCATTACCTCTTTCCAGCCCGACGCCCGTACGCCCATTCGCGACACCAGGCATGCCGCCTCCTATGCGAACCCCAGGGTCTGCCCCCGCTATATCATCCCCGACGACGAAACAACCTGCCTCATCCGTGGGGCGGGATGGCAGCTTGCCCCACGCCGTGACCGAACAAGCTGCAACTTATGTTGCTGAACCCGAATGGGACGATCATATCCCGCCCCCGCCGGAAGCCTTCCCGCCTGGCTGGGACGAGGCCTGGCAACCTGATTTCGAGACCGCACAAATCGCTGCCCGCCCGGAGCCTACGTTCAAGAAGGATGAACCAGTCACATTACCGCCGGAGGTTGTGCTTGCGCCAGCGCCCGAACCGGATGCAGAGCGTGTGTCAACGCCTGAGACAGGAAAAGTCGTCTTCGCGGAGGATGCAAGCCCGGAGTCCAGGCTCGAAGCGCAACCGGGGATGGTCGTGCAGGCGGTCGAAGTGCCCCTCCACGCGGTGACCAGGCTCCCATCCTTATATGCCCCTGTCGCGCAAACGGACGACCGCTCGCGACCGCCCAAACAAATCACCGTGCTGCTGCGCCCGACCGGCGACCGGGAGCGCGACAAGCGCCGCATCAAAATGTTGTACGGCACGCTGATCTCGTTCCCCGGACGCGACAAGTTCAGTTTCCAGATTTTCGAAGGCGGGAAAGGGCACTTGATCGATTTTCCCAACGATACGACCCGCGTTTGCCCGGAAATGCTGGCACGGCTGAAAAATCTGATGGGGGAGGAAAACTGGCGGGTCGAAGAAATCACATTTCAATAGGGCAAAATGCATTTTTCAAGATGCGAGGCATCGCCTTTGTGGCTTAGGAGGTATTTCCAGTGAATAAATTCGCCCTTATCCTGTTCGTTTTCCTCATTCTGGCCGCATGCACACCGGCAACACCTACCCTGCCCCCTCCGTCCCTTACTCCTTTGCCAACCCAGACAACCGTGCCTGTGGAAAGTCCCGAACCGGTGCGCGAAGAGACCAGCGCTGTTTTGGAACAGTTGGGTGGCTATCCCTGTCCCGACAGCGACTTCACCTGTGTGGACGTGTCCGTCCCGCTCGACCACTTCAACGAGCAGGAAAGGCGCACCATTGATGTAGTATTTGGTGTCCTGCCAGCCACAGGCGAACGCAAAGGAACCTTCGTGACGGTCGTCGGCGGGCCTGGAGGCTCCGGGTTGTTGAGCGCCGATTCGTACACGTCATACTTCGACCCGGGCATCCACGAACACTTCGATATTGTCTTTTTCGACCAGCGTGGCGTCAATCTCTCTGGCGGGCTGCAATGTGCCAGGGCAGCTGCGGCGTTCTATCGCGCTGACTGGGATGCCAGCACGCCAATAGCTGAGGAAAATTTATTGGATGTGGCCCAGACCTTTGCTGAGGATTGCGTAGCAGAGATGGGCAACCCTGAAATCCTGCCCTACCTGGATACCACACAGGCAGTGGAAGACCTGGAGGTTTTCCGCAAGCTGTTGGGCGATGAACAATTCTGGTTGTACGGCGAGAGTTACGGTACGCAATTCGCCCAGACTTATGCTGCCGCCCACCCCGAGCGGCTGGCCGGTCTCATCCTGGATGGCACAGTCGACCTGACCTTGACAGATACCGAATTCCTCAAAGGACAGGCGCAGGCTTTCAATGATGTGTTGGTGGCAACCCTCGAGGCGTGCAACGCAAATGAGCTGTGCGCCGAGGACATGGGCAGCGACGCTGTGGCTGTCTACGACAACCTGGCTGCTCGCTTGAAAGAGTCGCCCCTGCAATTCGATTTCCCGTTGGCAGCAGGAGGTACGGCCCAAAGGGAATTTACCTTTGCCGATCTCGAAGCCACTACTGGCTTTCTTTATTCCGAGACCGCGCGTATGATCTTCCTGCGCGCGCTGGCTGCGTACGCCCGCAACGGAACCTTGATCCCTTTGGCACGCGTGATGTACAACTCGCTCTACCTGGACCCGGAAACGCTGGAGGCTATCCCCGACCCGTCCTACTCTGACGCAGTCTACTACGGCGTTACCTGCCGGGATTACGCTCATCCCGGCGAGACGATGGAAGAGCGTGCCCTGGGCTTCATCCGGGAGGGGGATGAAGTGGATGCCAGCCTGCCCCGTTTGGCCTCGGTTTTCTATGGCGACCTGCCATGTGTCTTTTGGCCGTATGCACAAACGGACCAGAACCGCCCTGCCGCCCTAAGCGCCGAGGGGATTCCAACGCTCGTACTCAACGCCACTACCGATCCAGCCACGCCATACTCCAACGCGCAATCGGTCTATTCCCGTTTGGCAGATGGCTACCTGGTCACCGAGATCGGCGGTCCGCACGTCATTTTTGGTTGGGGCAACACCTGCGTGGATAGCCTGGTGGCAGCTTTCCTGGTCGAGGATCAACCCCCGGCGGAGCGCGAAACAGTTTGTGAAGGTTTGGTTGCCAGCGAGTTCGTCCCGCTTGCGCCGATAGAGGCCGCCGAATTCGAGAATCCTTTAGAGGCGTTGGCTGCTGTGGACAATGAAATCTATTACCTGCCGGAATACTATTACTGGGATTACCAGACCCCTACTACGATTGCCTGTCCCTTTGGCGGTACATTGGCCTTCGAGCCTGTGGAAACAGGCGATGTCTTCACATTGACGGGTTGTGCTTTTTCAGAAGGCTTTGTAATGACAGGACATGGTTCCAATAATCACGATGAAGGGGTATTCAGCCTCGATATAAATGTCAGTGGACTGGCTGATGGTTCGCTGGTCTACACACGCGATGCAGAATGGTCCCTGCATGTGAGCGGCGAGTATGACGGGCAGGTGATAGATTTGGTGGAATAAGAAACTAACGGCTGATACGATAAAAACAACAAAAGATGATCCGATTACTGGACCGCGTGTGAGGTTCTGACCGCATCACACCGTCCGCATTCGTCCCGCTGGCAAAGTAAAGCCAGCGGGTCTCTTTTTATGCGCTTTTCCACGGTTTGCAACAAGAGGTGAAGTGGAATCGCTTCGATAAAACTGTTGCCGACCTCCACACGGCGCGTGACCGGTTCGATATCAGGCCGGATGGCTTCGAACCCGTCCGAGCAACCAGGAAAGCCCGGACACTCGACGATCCGTTTTTTCATCAGCGCCCAGCGTACGAACTGGCGCCGCCCAGCCAATTTTTCAGCATAGTGTATGCTGCTGTTGACGGTATGGTTCACTCCCAGAAGCAGCACCCAGCCATCGTGATCGGCCAGCCAGCCGATGGGTGCAAGCGGGTTATAGAGCGTCTGGGTAACCAGGGCATCGTTCGCATGGAAGCCCACGAACGAAAGGATGGGATGCGAGGTGCGCATCGCACCGGGATATTGGCGCAGGGTCTCCGACAAAGTCCCGATCATCGGGTCGACAGGCATCTGGTAATGGAACGGTTCGGCCATCCGGTTCAAGTCGCGCTGGCTGCCATATGTAAAACCATTGTTCGGCGGTCCGACTTCGGGGAAGATCATGGTTTTGTATGTAAAGGCCGGCATCATTAGCCCTCTGACAGCAGCCAGCAACGCCCCCAACACCGTCTCTGCGCCGCCATGGATAGCCCCAAAGGACTTAAGCGCTGCGTGTACGATGGCGGGTTTGTACCCCAATTCCAGACTGGCAAACGCGGAGTTGAAATGTTCGCTGGTGAGCATAGCCTATTCTTTCAATTACTATTATTTCCCTTTCCAGTTCGGTTTCCGCTTCTCAATGAAGGCCCGCATCCCTTCTTTTTGATCTTCGGTCGAGAACAGGCTGTAAAACAATTCCTTCTCAGTGAACAGTCCCTCCGTCAGCGAGCCTTCGAAAGCCGCATTGACCGCTTGCTTGCCCGCACGGACCGCCACCGGCGCGCGACCCGCAATTTCCTCGGCTAAAGACAAGGCTTCCTGCAAGTAGCTTTCCACCGGCACCACGCGGTTGACCAATCCTAATTGTAACGCCTCCGCCGCAGACAGGGTACGGTTGTTGAGCACCATTTCCATGGCAATGGCCTTGCCCACTGCCAGTGTCAAACGCTGGGTCCCACCCGCGCCAGGGATGACGCCGATAGTGATCTCCGGCTGCCCAAATTTGGCCTTCTCGGAAGCCACGATCATATCGCAGGCCATGGCCAGTTCACAGCCCCCACCCAGGGCCCAGCCTGAGACCGCAGCGATGACCGGCTTTTTGATCCCGCGAATACGATCGAAAGAGCCGATGAAAGGGCTCTGGCGCATCTGCTCTTCGGAGGCCTCGACCATCTCTTTGATGTCTGCGCCGGCGGCAAAGACTCTTTCACTACCAGTGAGGACCATCGCGCCGACGTTCTTGTCAGCGTCGAAGGCTTCGAGTGCATCCATTAGTTCGCGCAGGATGGTGGGATTGAGGGCGTTCATCGCTTCGGGGCGGTTGAGCGTGACCAGGCCAACACGGCCACGAGTTTCGGTCAATATGGTGGTGTAGGACATGGAATATCTCCGTAAGTTTCAGGTCCTTGTGAGGAGGGCGTTTGTCCCGGCGAAGCAATCTCCACTGAACCGGGAGAGCGCCATGCTGCAAAAACGCGGCTCGCGGTAACAAAATCCCCTATCATTTTACACGAGAAACCGATTTGTGCTACCATTGGCAGCGTAATTTCATGCTTTCCACAGGAGATCAATCATGGCTATCCTTCTCGAAATCCATTCCATTTTGCGCTGGGTGATTGTAATTGTCGGTCTGGTCGCCATTGTCAAGTTTTTGACCGGCTGGGTGCGCAAGAGCGCGTTTGGCACGCTGGACCGCGGGCTCTCCTCCGCCTTCAGCGGCCTGATGGACCTACAGGTCATGTTGGGGTTGTTGTATTTTCTCATCACAGGATTTGGCGGCGCGGGATTCCCCATGTTCCGCATCGAACATCTGACCACCATGCTGATTGCGGCTGTGGTTGGGCACGTCCCGGCCATGTTCAAGAAAGCTGCAAACAAGCATACAGTGGCGTTTTGCGCTGTCGTTGGCGCGTTGATCCTGATCCTGATCGGGGTGTATCGCCTGCCCGGTGGCTGGAGCAGGTAGAGGGGTGGAGGGAGGCGCACTGGTCCGCTAATTTCGATGTGCTCGCAGAGAAATTCACTCTATCGGTTTGGGTGGGAAAAATGCCGTTTGGGGTGTGAACGCGCGTACGCACGTTCACACCCCAAATTTCGGACCTCAGTCCCGTTAAATGGCGAAAGACCTAGAAATTCTTAAGTTCGCAAAGGATGAAAACTGACTGAAACAAATACTTGACATGGGTGCTATACTATATTAGCAAGCCGTTCTCCACGATCCATCCCACAACATTGCAACAGTTGACCTTCGTACGTTCATTACCTTCGATTGGTCATTTTATATTAGGACTTACGCAATTCACAAAAGGTCAGCAATCTTGGATGATCTGGTGGATATTCGCTGAGGGAAGGGTCACATGCGGAGGAGGAATATATGATCGGCAACAGAAATCGTCTCATGCGCGATCTCGTATGCGCGTTGTTATTGATTTCCTTCCTGCTGATGGAGGGTTGTGGTGGAACTCCAGTCCCAGCTGGACAACCAGAACCGGCAAATGCCGGGGAAACATCAGCACCCCAAGCGCCGATAGAAACAATACAACCTGGGGAACCAGGTGCACCCACTGAACCTCCGCCGGACCTCGACTGGGCGGAAAGCTGGCAGCCCTATCCACAGGGCGTGCAGCCAGTGGGAAATGCAACGTTGGTCCCTGGCTACGAACCCATGCGGAAGGGTGTGGCTGTTATGAACGATGCGCTGAAGAAAATGCTTGTCGAACATGGGCTGCAAATCAACACGGCACGGACGGTTGTGCTACCCGAGACGATGAAGCCTTCCCAACCGGCAAGTTCGGGTATTCGTGATGTTCCTCCTGTAGTAATGGAATCTGGCAAATTTTGGGAAATCCCCTGCTTATTCAACCCGGCCTGTATAATCGATGACTTCTACACATATGACCTTCTTTACCCGCCAGAAGGGATCAGCAATGATATTTATCTTGGGTTCGCATCAGTTCAAGCCAAACCCGGGATGATCGCTGAGGGATTATATGCATATTATTACTCAATCGAATCCGGGATCTCATCAGATAGATATGATCAACCAGGCCTGCTTTGCGCTAACTCATTCCAAATCGATTTTGGGCCAGTAATGCCATTAGATTACGATAGAAATGGGGCGTTCGACGCTATTGCTGTCGTTCAAAATGAATACTTTAGAATAGTGGTCGTAGAACAGGAAGATAATATGCTCATGATCAACTTTGAGCCGCAAGTGTGCGACCCCTGGCATCTACCGCGTGTTGAGTTCCTTTTAACGTCTGCCTATCCACCCCGAGATGTCGATGCTTTGATTCAGGATACCAATGGGACACAATATTCGCTCAAATCCCTCGCGCCGGATTATTCCAAGGGGCAAACGATTGAGGGAACCAATCCATCCCAATCCGCAGTTTTTGGCGATGGCAATATTCCTCTCAATTTTGTGGATGTGAAGGAACCAGATATCAATTGTGTGTTCGATTTGGATTGCGACCGCAATTGGAACGCGGAATCCGGGAGCGGGATGGATTCTTTCACCCTGGAAGGTACAGGTGGCCTGGGATGGATTGATGGCCTGGTAAGAATTCCGGGAGAGCCAGGCACCCCGGCCGAAGGATTATATGGATACCAATATACCCTGGATTTGAGAGGCCTCATAGGGGATCCAGAAGTTCATTGCATCGAATCGTTCAGCATCGAGTTCGGACCGGTAACGCCGCTCGATTACGACCGGAACGGGACACTGGATTTTGGCTACATCTACAACTTGAGCGAGTACGACTACGATCTGAACGCGCCGGTGGGCTCCCGCTACATTTACAAGGGTGATAGTGTTAGAGAGGGTAAACCTGTAGCAGTCGAACAGAAGGGTAACAACCTCACGTTTTTCTTCGACCCATTGATCTGCGTTGGTACTGACTCATTTTCGAATCCAGGAGATTTAAGTTTCAATTTTGGCCTGGTATCGGCCTATTCGCCGCGATCGGTCGATTGGCAGGTCCGGGATAAACTGGGCATATTGTATTCGGGACAGTACAAGAGTGTCAGCGCCCCGGCTTACCCGCAGGAACAAAGCATTCAGGAAACGGTCTCCATCGCGCCGGTCGTGGCCATGGAAGACCCCAATGCATTCGACCAGGCCAAGCTGCAAGAGATGTTTCGAACAGAGGGGGTAGTATTGGGGATGCTGGTCCTGGAAACCAATGCCCCGAATAGCGTGATCCCCTCTGGCACTTACCTGGAACGTGCTAAACTGGACGGGGACAAAGGTGTGGTCGAATTGATCGAGGTGACCAGTGGACAGGTATATTACACAGTGGACCTGCTCGCCAGAGCAGTCGAAGACTCTTCTTTGATCATCCCATCCGCTTCGATCTTTATCGGCTCTAAGACCTGCCTCACCTGCCTGTGGGGCTGGTACATCTGCCGGGACTGCTTCTTCTGGGAAGCAGATCAGATGGAACTTGAAGAGTGCGAACAAATCTTGTCAACGGTGACCCCAACCCCATGAACTGCAACTTGCAGCACTTCGTCAACCGGGAAACACAATTAGCCGCCTTCGAAGCCCGCTTGCAAGACCGCGAGAAGAGCCCGGTGTTGCTCTTCCATGGTCCTTTGGGAATAGGCAAGACCTCCCTGTTATATCGCCTGCGTGCATGTTGCCGGGAATCCAAAACGACTTGTGCGCTGCTGAATTTTCAACATGACGGGTTGTACGAAGGCGAGGCGATCATCCATCACTTGCGTGAACAAATTGGAGGTGATTTGTTCGACGCAATTGGGGATGAGATTGCTGCGATTCAACAGGAATTACCCCAACAACGTTTACGGACTGATACATTAAATAATTGGGCGGCAGTAAGTTCTCTGTTCGCCGGGCAACCTGCAACCGCTAAATTGATCGAAGCTCATGTTGACAGCGTTGGGGATGGGTCGCAGGTGGCTGTAGGCCAGCAGATTACCCAAATCAATAACTCACAAATTTACTTCATGCCAGAAATGGAATCTACAATAATTCGGCAAGAAAGGCAACGCCGCCTGAATAAAGCTTTCCGTGATTCCTTGAATCGCCTGGTTGAAAAGGAGATGCTGGTTCTCTTATTCGATGCCTGCGACAGTGCCACGCCTGAGGCTGTCCAGTGGATGCGGAAGCAATTGCTCGATCCGCTTTCAGAAGGCTATTTCACATCTCCCACGAACCTGGCGATTGTCCTGGTCGGCGATCCCAGGGGCGAAAAAGGCGGTTGGCTGGATGAAATCGCCGCCTGGGGGGAGAGTGTAGCAGCTTACAAACTAGATGATTTACCGCCGGAAGCAGTGCGTAAATATTGGCTTGAGATCCGTGGCCTGAGCGAGGAATCTTTACCCCCAATTTTCCGCTCGCGAGGTGCCCCTCCATTCTTGATGGTACAGATGGCTAACTTCTCGATAGAGGCCTGAGTGAAAAAGTGCGATAGTGAAGGAAATATCGATCCCCAGCCTGACTTCGGGCAGGCGGTCGATACCCTGCTAAAGCGCTTGCCGGTCGAACAGGCGCAGGCGATTCGACTTGGCGCGATTCCACACCGGTTCGATGCCGAACTGTTGAACATGTTGAGTGGGGATATGGCTGATATCGACGCACTCTTGGAAAAGATGCGCCAACATGATTTCCTCGTCGAAACCCGGTCAGGCTGGTTTGCATATCATGAACATCTGCGTAACCATCTGCTGGTGGGTTTGCAAAGTCAGTTGGTTGTTTATCGGCAGGCTAGTGCCCGAGCGGCAGAATATTTCCATAACCAACTGGCGCAAAAAAGCGATTCCAATCAGGACAGCGATCTGCTGGAGTACCTATATCATCAGCTTGCTTCGGACGAGACCACTGGCCTGGTAGAACTTCGTCGTTATTTCAATAATTTCAGGCAGACCAATCAGAGTGGCCTGACAAGACAATTGATCGACTACGCGATTGAACAGCGACCGGTGCTCAGCCAGACGGGTCAGGATTGGCTTCGTTACCTCGACGCACAACTCCGTCAGACCGATCAAGAGTTGGATGCTTTCCAGTATTTCCAAGAAATGGCAGTTAAGGCCAGTGACCCACTTCTACGCGCTACTGCCCGCCGCAGTGTGGGAGAGGCATTGATCTTCAGACAACGATGGGGGGAAAGCATCAAGGAACTTCGGACCGCATTGCGTGCCTTTCAGGACCTTGAAATTCCTCTCGAAGTTGCCAGCACACAAACCCTCATGGGTACGGTTCTTGTGAGCCTGGCCGAGGCTTCCGGGGGGTTGCGGGACGAAACTCCATTGGCGGAATCACCAAGGGGAAAATGGTTATATTATCTCCAGCATGCCCCATTTATGATCTATTGCTGGTTCTCGCGACGCTTTCGCTTTGTGCCCAATCTGTATTTCGGCGATGATTACCAGAATTGGATCATCGTCCGCTACCTGTACAGCGCTATTCGTTGGTTCCAGCGCGCTGACCGTACCCTGGACCGGGGTGATGAATATGACAAAGACGTTCGCTCCATCACCCGCGCCCATGTTCGCATCCGCCTGGCTGACCTCTACCAGCGAATCGGACGCTGGTCACAGGCTGAGAGATGCTTCGATGAGTTAGGACAGAATCCTGTCATTAGAACCAGCCCCTATCTGCATGCCCTGGTACAGCTTGGGCACGGCAATGCTTTCCTGATGCGTGGAAAGCTGTCTTCAGCCATGGAACTCCTGCAAGAGTCTCAGCGGGTTTTCCGACAACATGGTGACCTAGAGAACGCTGCTCAAGCCGGTCGGCTGATCGGGCATGTGCATCTTCGACAAGGAGAGATCAGGGAAGCCATTGGGTCCTATCGGGAAGCCGCAGAGGAATTTTATCGCACAGACGATCTATTAAACACCACCGAAACTCTGGGCATTGTGCAGGCCTTAATTGATCAACTGCCGAAAGACAAAGGGCAAGATATAAATGCCGACGATCTATACAAACAATTCCCGCGCCAGGCTTACATGGGAAGATTCCCAGGCTTTTTCCATCGTTTCTTCCGTGATTCTGCGGCTTTCTTGGTCTTACCTTTAACCTATCTACTGGTCCTGATCCTGGCATTTGCGCAGACACTCTGGATCGGTGTGGCAGAAATGCTTGTCGTTACAATTTTTCGTGACGCAGCAACCAGGCTGGGGCTGCTCTTGGACCTGGCAACAGCTTTGCCATTATTGTTCCTGTTGCCCCTGCTTGCCATATGGATGTACCAGTCGATTTATGCTCTCGCAGGTGTTTTGGTAACCCGAGTATTACCAGCTCACCTGCTTGCCATCCACCAACCGGTTTACTTCCTTATGGATCAGCAATCGCTTGGGTATTATGACCAGGAAGGCAAGTTGAGAGATTTTCTCAAGTGGTCTGAAGCGAGTTTCATTGCATCCCTTGACCGTTGTATCTGGCGTGATCCATTGACGCTTTTCTCACGGTTTCTTGTCAATGACGGAAAAAAGACCATCATCGTGGATGGAATTATCAACCGTTATTCTCAATTCAAGCAGCAGATGAGCGAACGCTTGCGTGACCAATCGAAACCTGTCAGACAGTACATCCTGGATTTCTCGCTCCTCGATAAACGAAGGCTCTCGGTGGTTTTAGCAACATTACTCCTTTTGGTCTTAATCCATTTTCGCTTAGATCTTCGTGACTCAAAGCTAAGTTATATCGTTGCTAAATCGCCCTCTGGAGAAATCATCCGTTTGTATGTCACGTATGTAACTTACCAATTCTGGAAGTGGCTGGTCATCATTGTCCCACTTTTCTCCCTGATTCACTTGTTGTATAACCGCCGCGCCATCCGTAAGGCACTCGGGGATTGGGTAAAATTAGGCCCTGAGTGGCCTATCTGGCTGGCACTGCTTATAATGCTCACCGTGACATTGGGCAAGTTACTGCAACTGTTTTCTTGATAATGGCGCGATAAAGGGTAAATGGTCTTGCCTACACCCTTGCTACGCAGTGCATGGATGTTTATCTCTCACAGGTGATCGCTCCCATATGGCTTTTTTCTGGAAATAAACAATGGACATGAAAAACATTCCCTTTGGCACGACCGACTGGTCACAGATCGCTCCCACCGAACATGCAGGCGAAACCGGTATGGCAATCTGGCGTACGCAGCAGTTCGATACTCTGCGGGTGCGCATGGTGGAGTACAGTCCCGGCTACCGGGCTGATCACTGGTGCAAGAAGGGTCATATCCTGTTATGCCTGGAGGGGGAACTACACACCGAACTTGCCGATGGACGGGAATTCGTCCTCACCCCGGGCGTGAGCTATCAGGTAGCGGATGACGTAGAACCGCATCGCTCCTACACCCGGACCGGCGCAAGGCTCTTCATCGTCGACTGAGGCAATGCGATTCGTCAAATATCATGCGCTGGGGAACGACTACCTCGTCATTCCCCAGGCTGAACTGGATGAAACCCAAATCCAACGCATCTGTCATCGTAATTACGGCGTCGGTGCGGACGGCATCTTGCTCGGCCCGTTCGACAGCAAAGCTTGCGACTTCGGGCTGCGCATCTTCAACCCCGATGGCAGCGAGGCTGAGAAAAGCGGGAACGGATTGCGGATTTTCTCACGTTTCCTTTGGGATGAATGCCTGGTACAACAACAACCGTTCACGATTGAGACGCCAGGTAGTGCGGCCACCTGTCAGGTGGGCGTGGATGGCAGGACAGTGACCGTCGAGATGGGAAAGGTCAGTTTTAGCGGAGGCGGGATCCAAGTCCGAGGGGACGCGCGGGATATCCTGCGCGAACGGATACAGATCGAAGAGCGTGAGTTCGAGTTTTGTGCAGCGACGGTCGGCAATCCACACTGTGTCGTGCTGTGTGATGCGCCCACGCCCGAACTGGCCCGGCGCTATGGCCCGCTGATCGAAACCGATCCTCGTTTCCCAGGCCGGACGAATGTCCAATTCATGCAGGTGCTGGACCGGAGCAATATCTACATCGAGATTTGGGAGCGTGGCGCCGGCTATACGCTGTCGTCCGGGAGCAGCAGCACGGCTGCAGCGGCAGTGGCGCACAAACTGGGCCTGTGCGAGGCGGACATCACCGTCCATATGCCTGGTGGGGAGCTAAAAATCAGCCTATCATCCGATTGCTTCGCCATGATGTACGGGCCAGTGACTCGCATCTGTAGCGGGAGCATAGACCACGAAATGTTCGAAGAAAGGTGAATTGTCAATGAAGGTAACTGTTTGCGAACTGCCTAACGAACCATTTGCTTTGGAAAATGCGTGGAAGCAATTGGTCGAGCATGTACAAGCGCACAAAAGCGGATTCGTGCTGTTGCCGGAAATGCCCTTCTATCGCTGGCTGGCGCACACACAAGATGTGGATCCCAGTCAGTGGGAAAAAGCTGTTAGAGCGCATGAAGTCTGGATGACGCGTTTAGAGGAACTGGCGCCCGCGATCGTGGCCAGCACGAGGCCTGTGATTCTGAATGGAAAACGGCAAAGCACGGGCTACGTCTGGGAGCCAGGACAAGGGGTAAAGACTGTTCATACGAAATATTATCTGCCTGATGAGTCAGGCTTTTGGGAAGCCTCCTGGTATGAACGCGGCGGTGGAGATTTCTCCCTGGCAGATACATCCAGAGGCAAAGTTGGATTTTTGATCTGTACGGAGATTTGGTTCAATTGGCATGCCAGGGAATATGGCAAGCAGGGCATGCACCTGCTGGTCTGTCCACGGGCGACGCCCAACCCGACCGCGCCCAAATGGGTGGCGGGCGGACAGGCCGCCGCGGTCGTCTCCGGCGCGTTCTGCCTCTCATCCAATCTGGCGGGCAGGACTCCGGCAGGTGGCGATTACGCCGGAGTCGGCTGGATCATCGAGCCAGGGGAAGGAAAGGTGCTGGGTCTGACCTCGCCAGAGCAGCCCTTCCTGACCCTTGAAATAGATTTGACAGAAGCGGACAGGGCGAAGAAAACCTATCCGCGGTATGTGCTGGATTAAATTAAGCTTTTCAGTTCTCTAAAAGCACATCTGCCAATTCTGCTGTGCTGTTCAAGATCAAATCCGCTCCCCGGCGTTTAAGCTCTTTCTCTTCCCCGAACCCGCACAACACTCCCACCGTCTGTGCACCGGCAGCCACCCCGGCGCGGATATCCACGGTGGTATCGCCGATCATCAGGCAATTCCCGGCAGCGACACCCATCTTCCCGGCCGCATACAGGATTGGGTCAGGATACGGCTTGGTATGTGCGGCAGTGATGGCCGTCACGATCTCCTGGAAGAAGCCGGTCAACCCGAATTGGTCGAGAAAGGCACGTGTGGACTTGTCATCCCGCGCGCTGACCACCGCCATGGGATATTCACCACTCAAACGCTCCAGCATCTCTTTGATACCCGGCACCATAATGAAATGCTTCATCGGCCGCGGGCGGTGACGGTTCAACCACTCCCACAACCCCAGCAATTCATCATCCAGGCCGATGATATCGGGTAGACCGATCAGGGCGTTACCGGGTGCCTCCATCCACATCACAAAACGGCGGGCAACGCGTTCCGGGTTGTGGAAAAGAAAACCTGGCAGGAACCGGACGACCTTTTTTACGTACAGATCGTCCGTGTCGCTCAGGGTACCGTCCACGTCGAAACACAGGGCATGGATGCGCGGTAAATCCAGGGGCATGGAACCAATTGTAAACCAATTCTGGTTACATCCTGCCAAGGAACGCATCCTGTGCTATACTTTTATTAGACGCCCTACGTTTCAACCTCTCGATCTGAAACCTGCTGAGGCCTGACTGCAGTGGTATCTTCATTCGAACAGTTGACAGGTATCTTCTCAAAAAGATGGGGGAAGCGGAACAGTCCCCGCACCCCAAATCCGGACATCAACCTTGGAAATTCTCAAAGAGCTGATATTTTTCGACAATGTGATAACTGTCACATTTGCCAAGTTATTCAAAAGTTTCGGCTATTCTTTTCGAATTTGACATTGTCAGGTATTTTTACAGTTGAAAATGGACAAGCACGTGGTATTATTTAATGCCGGACACGGATCAAATCATTTTGAAGTAAAGATTTATCTATGGTGATCAATTCATCTCAGGGGAAACCTGTTCTGGAGGAAGACCGCACCCGAGCCTTGCTCGAGTTGCTCTACCATGTTAGCCGCGAGGTCGCTACTGCGCTGGACTTGCGGACAGTATTGCAACGTGTGTTATTCGAGGCCACCCAGAATATCGGTGGACAACGTGGAAGCATTGTCGTGCTGGACGATAACGGCAAGCCCATCGATTCGACCATCGTGTACGGCAAGACCTTTCATCAAGATACGACCCAGCAACTGCGTGATACCGTCGAGCGCGGGCTGGCCGGTTGGGTGGTACGCAATCGCAAACCTGCCTTGATCCCCGACACCAGCCAGGATGACCGCTGGTTGCGCCGTCCTGATGACGCCGTCGACCGGACGGGTGCAAAATCCGCTTTATGCGTGCCTCTGTTGGCCCGCGAAAAACTAGTCGGTGTGTTGACTTTGGTACACCCAAAGGCAAATGCCTTCGGCAGAGAACACCTGGAACTGATGCAAGCTATTGCCGACCAGGCCGGGATTGCGGTCCTGAATGCCCGTTTGTATACGGAAAGCCAGCGTCAAGCACGTGTGATGACCGCGCTGGCCGAAGGCGCGGCGGCCATCAATACCTCCTTACGCCTGGATGAAGTGTTGCAGCGTATCCTGAACCAGAGCATGCAAGCTCTGCAAGTGGAAACGGTTGCACTCGCACTGCTTGATCCCGCAACCGGTGATCTGGTATTCCGTGCGGCAACAGGCCAAAATGCCGGGAATGTTCTTGGACGGCGCGTCCCGGCGGGAAAAGGTCTGATCGGGCAGGTTGTCTCTGGTGGGCACGGCGTTGTGGTCCCCGATGTCAGCAAAGATGCCCGTTTCAAAAATGAGGACAGGTTTGGGGGAATCGAGACGCACACGGTTGCAATCGCGCCCATCAAAGCGCAGGGTAAAGTAATCGGTGTGTTGGAGGCCATTAATCCCGTCTCGGGTGTATTCGATCCTGATGCCTTGCTGGTAATGAACGGCATCGGCAGTCTGGCCGGGACAAATATTCAAAACGCGCAGCTTTTCGAAAAGCTGGAGGCAACGCACCAACGGTATCGTGAATTGTTCGAGACCAGTATCGACCCGATCCTGATAACGGATTGGGAAGGGAACATCCTGGAAGCAAACCGGAAGGCAGCCTCGATCAGTTTGTATCTGGACGAAGAACTGCGCAAGATGAGTATCAATCAAGTGCATGAAGTTGATTTCAGCAGGACCGGCGAAAAGTTCGAACAGGTAAATGAGTATCATCCCTGCGTATATCAATCTTTGTTGCACAAAAAGGACGGACACATCTTGCACGTGCAAGTCAACGTCCGTTCGGTCAATTTCGAGGATGCGGACGTGCTGCAATGGACGCTGCACGACATCAGTGAGCGCAAGGCATTGGACGATCTACGCAACGACTTAATCGCCATGGTCTATCACGACTTGCGTTCACCACTGGCGAATATCATTTCCAGCCTGGATATTTTGAGCGGACTGGTCAATACCGAAGAAAATGAGACCATACAATCGATCTTGAACGTCGCAACCAATTCCACCACGCGCATCGAACGCCTGGTCAATTCGCTGTTAGATATCAACCGCCTCGAATCCGGTCAGAAAATCGTCAACCAGGATGTTGTACACCTAGAAGATTTAATCGCTGGTGCGATCAAGGAAGTCAAGCCTTTGGCAGAAAGCCGCAATCAGCTAGTCACTTCCTTCGTCACAAATAATGTTCCCCCTGTGTGGGTCGATAGAGATATGATCCTGCGTGTACTGCTCAACCTGCTCGAAAATGCGACCAAATTTACGCCTGCTGGCAGCAAAATAGCGGTAGATGCAACCAATGAAGATGGATGGGTTACCGTTTCAATAGAAGATAACGGGCCCGGTATCCCTGTTTTGGATCGGGAACGGATCTTCGATAAATTTACCCGCCTGCGTGGCATGAACAAACCCGGAGGGTTGGGAATTGGCCTTGCATTTTGCAAGATTGCTGTAGAAGGTCACGGCGGTAGAATCTGGGTCGAAAGTCAGAATAATGTAGGCACAACCTTCTTCTTCACTCTGCCGGTAGCGTCACCGCAACAACAGGAAAGCGTACAGGGGGATTAGTGTAAAATGGAGAGCGAGGCTAGGAGCGATTTTTTATGGATTCCATTAGCAAACAAGTGTTCATTGAAGAACAATATCCCGGTGTGACCCTGGGCGTCATCTGTAATTCCCAAGGGCTGGTCTTGATCGATGCGCCCCCCTCGCCGGAGGATGCCCGCTCGTGGCGCGCCGCATTGATGGGATTGGGCGGCGGCCCGGAACGCATCCTGATCAACCTGGATCCGCATCCTGATCGGACCGTAGGCGTGCGCGCCATGGATTGCAGTGTCATTGCACATGAGAAAACCGCTCAGGTCTTCCGCAATCGCCCCAACATTTTCAAAGCCCAGGGCGATGATACTGGCGCCGATTGGGAATCTATCCCCGGCCTGACCGGCATCCGTTGGGTGACCCCTGAGATATCCTTCACACATACCATGACCCTGCACTGGGACAACATGCCGATCCTGCTCGAAACCCACCCTGGACCGCACCCAGGCGCCATCTGGGTAATCCTGCCCGAGGAAAAAATCGTCTTTGTCGGCGATGCCGTGCTGAAAAACCAGCCTCCCTTCCTGGCGCATGCCAACCTGCCATCCTGGATTGAATCTTTGACACGCTTGCAAAGCAAGGAATTCAGCGATTACACCGTGATCAGCGGGCGTGATGGTGTCATCCCTGCCGCCATCCTCAAGAGTCAGGCTGATTTCATCAAGGATTTACACAAACGGTTGGAGAAGCTCTCACAGAAGAAACAAAAACCAGACATGACCGAAAGCCTTGTCCAACCGCTGCTTTCCAGTTTCAAAGTGCCAGCCTCCCGGCAAAAGCAATTCAGCCATCGCCTGCGCTACGGCTTGCGGCATTATTATGCCCGTCACTATCAATCCAACAGCAGCAGTGACGACGAATAATATCCTTTGTGTCCCTCTTTTCTCCCCATCTTTGAACTGACCCGCGGGCGAATCGTAGAATCCACACACGATGGCGCGATCGCCGTAGTGGATTCCCAAGGTAAGTTGCTCGCTTCCTACGGCGACCCGGATACGGTCGCCTTTTTACGCTCCAGTGCCAAACCCTTTCAGGTACTGCCCTTTGTCGAACGGGGCGGGGTCGAGTTCTTTGGACTGACTGGCCAGGAACTGGCCTTGGCCTGCGCCTCGCATGAAGGCTCCGATGAGCACGTCCGTGTGGCTATGTCCATCCTTTCCAAAGCGGGTGTAGACGCGAGTTATCTGCAATGTGGCTCCCACATGCCAGGTGACGTAGAAGCATACAGGCAGATCATCAAGAACGACAGCGCACCCGAGCCCATTCGCAACAACTGCTCTGGGAAACATTCCGCCATGCTGGCCCATGCCAAAATGCGGGGCTACCCGCTGGATACTTACCTGGATTTCGATCACCCCATCCAACGGGATATCCTCGCCTCATTCGCGGACATGTGCCTGCTTCCGCCAAACCAGGTACAGCTCGGCATCGACGGCTGTTCGGCGCCCAACTTCGCAGTCCCACTCTACAACGCGGCGCTGGCCTTTGCCAGGCTGGCGGACCCGCACGCATTGCCAGGAAAGCGCCCAAGCGCCTGCCATACGATCACATTCGCAATGACCTCCCACCCCGAGATGATCAGCGGTCCGGGCGAATTCGACTGTGAGTTGATGAAAGCCGGCGCGGGCAAAATCATCTGCAAACGCGGCGCGGAAGGCTACCAGGCACTCAGTCTGCTTCCCGGTACACTCAAACCTGGCTCACCCGGCATCGGTATCGCCTTCAAAGTATCGGACGGCGACCTGGGCCAGCGCAACCTCACACTACGATCCTCCAACCGCGTCCGCCCGGCGGTGGCGCTGGAAATCCTGAAGCAACTGGGAGCCTTGAGCGAAGCGCAGCTGGGCGGGCTGGCGGAGTTTGGACCAGTGAAACCGGTCAAGAACCATCGCGGCATCGTGGTCGGCGAGTCGCGGCCAATATTCAAGCTGTCATTCTGAACGAGACGAAGAATCTCCTTCGTGTCTTTATGACTTTACGGGAAATAACCTCCATGACAGACCTCTCCCAGAAAGCCTTGAAAGTTCATAAAAAACTGCTCGAAGCCTTCGGCGAACCCCTCTGGCGCAATCCATTACCGCCCGTGGACGAACTGGTTTCGACCATCCTTTCACAAAACACCAACGATGTCAACCGCGACCGCGCCTTCGAAGCGTTACGCGCAAAGTTCCCAACCTGGGAGCAGGTGCGCGATGCGAATACCGAGGCAGTGATCGAGACTATCCGCGTGGCCGGGCTGGCCAACCAGAAAGGGCCGCGCATTCAAAATGTGTTGCGCAAGATCACAGCCGAACGCGGCTCGCTGGATTTGTCTTTCCTCGAAGACATGCCTCTCGAGGAAGCGCGCGCCTGGTTGACCAAATTCGATGGCGTCGGCCCAAAGACCGCCGCTATCGTGCTGTGCTTTTCGCTCAATCGTCCTGCCTTCCCGGTGGACACGCATATTTATCGCGTCACAGGTCGCATCGGTCTGCGTCCAGATAAGATGACTGTCGAGCAGGCACATCTGCATCTGGAAGGCCTCTTCCCACCCGAAACCTATTACGCCGCACACCTGAACATCATCCGACTGGGACGTGAGGTGTGTGGGGCGCGCAAACCGAACTGTCCGGTATGCCCGGTGCGTGAACTGTGTGATTTCGAGCCGAAGACAGTGTAAGGCGGGATGGCATGGTGTTCCGAAGGAGTAACCCGCACAACGTTTGATGATATGCCCGAACAGAAACCTCCCGTCAGCCGCGAATTAGAACAACGCGGTATCCCACATCGCATCTTTACACACCCTGGCCCGGTCACCTCGCTGGAACAGGCTGCCCGCGAGCGCGGACAGCGCCCGGGGCAGGTGGTGCGCAGCATCCTGTTTCGCACGGGGGAAGATGAATACCTGATGGCGCTGGTCGCCGGCCCGGCCCAGATCTCGTGGAAGGCGCTGAGGGCGTACCTTGGACAGTCCCGCTTGACGATGGCGAGCGAGGCCGAAGTGCTGGAGGTGACCGGCTATCCCATCGGGGCAGTGGCACCTTTTGGAATAGCTCGCAAGTTGAGGATCTTGGTAGACCCGGGCGTACTGGCAGAGGAGGAAATCTCAATCGGCTCTGGCATCTGTGGAACGACTGTCATCCTGAAAAGCGCTGACCTCCACCGCGCATTGGGGGAGGTGGAGGTTGTTAAGTTGTTTTAATATTCCCCTTGACTCTTGTATAAAAAACCACTATACTGTTAATAGTACAGTAAAGAAATAGACTTTATAGACTATGCGACTTTCCAAACGCGGTGAATATGGCCTGCGGGCCATGATCGTCTTGGCACAAACCTATAACGAGTTCCCTGATGCGATGGTGCAGATCAAGGAGATTTCGGAACAGGAGAAGATCCCGGCCAAGTACTTGGAACAGATTTTGTTGGCGCTCAAGAATGCCGGGCTGTTGCAAAGTCGTATGGGGATTGGCGGCGGCTACTATCTGGCGCGCCAGCCTGAAGATATCAATCTGGGGCAGATTGTCCGCGTACTGGACGGACCGTTGGCGCCCATCCGCTGTGTGAGCCAGATGGCCTACGAGCCCTGCGGCTGCCCGGACGAGCGTACTTGCGGCTTGCGCATGGTGATGGGCGATGTGCGCAACGCAATCGCCAATATCCTGGAAAACACCTCGCTAGCCGATGTGACGAAACGCGTCGATATGGCGCGTGCTTTGTTGGAAAGTAAATAAAGTTAATATCACTACGACATCATCCCCTACGGGGTGACATGTCGCGGTATCGTTGACGGAAAAAGAAGAAATCGTGGCAGACAGGACCGCCACGATAAGAATGTCGGTAAAAGTCTATAATTATAATAGACTTTATAGGTTAGTCGCTTACTGGAGGCAAATATGCAAAACTCATTTCGCTTCCTGGCTATAGGATTGCTGGCTGTTCTGCTTGCCAATGCCTGCATCCCCGTCACTGCTCCAACAAATGGAGAACCGCTGCATGGCGAAATCAGCGTCTCCGGCGCATTTGCGCTCTATCCGCTCATGAATAGCTGGGCAGAAGAATTCCAGAAAATCCATCCCGGCGTGAAATTCGACATCACCAGCGGCGGCGCCGGCAAAGGCATGCAAGATGTCCTGGCACAAAAAGTAGACATTGGTATGGTGTCGCGTGAGATCACATCGGAGGAAGAAACCCAGGGTGCTTACCCGATTGTGGTCGCCAAGGACGCCGTCTTCCCGATGATCAACGCACAAAATCCGGTTTTGAGCGATTTACAAACACATGGCGTTTCGCGCGAGATCCTGATCAAGATCTTCATCAACGGTGAGATAAAAACCTGGGGTCAGGTGGTTGGCAAGCCCGGGATCACAGATGAAATCCATGTTTACACGCGCACGGAAACCTGTGGTGCAGCCGAGACCTGGGGTTTGTACCTGGGCGGCAGGCAGACGGATTTGTTGGGAAATGGCCGATTTGGTGATTCCGGCATCATCCGGGCATTAGTCAACGACCCGCTGGGCATC
Source organism: Anaerolineales bacterium (assembly GCA_034435215.1). GTDB lineage: Bacteria > Chloroflexota > Anaerolineae > Anaerolineales > Villigracilaceae > JAABUE01. The sequence continues at coordinate 10,657 of DAOTXM010000264.1, read as the reverse complement.
GGGTACAGCAACCAGATTTATGCCTATGGCGTTGGGGATGTCCCCCCGGCCGGGACAATCATCCTGCCAATCGATTTGAACGGCAACCAGCAGGCGGAACCGGATGAAATCCTGGATACACGCCAGAAAGCAAGCGCAGCGGTCGCTTCGGGATTGTATCCTGCCCCGCCATCTCGATTTTTGTACCTGGTAACAAATGGCAAACCAGATGGCATTGTCCAGGCCTTTATCGAATGGATCTTGGTGGATGGACAATCCAATATAGATCGTCTGGGATATGTGCAGCTTTCATCAGAGCTGTTAGATATCTCTCTCCAAAAAATCAGGTGAGCGAGAGCCACCCTACTCATATCGAATATTTCACTCAAGGAGAACTCCAAATGGACTTGACAATCCTGCTCTACGTAGTGGTTGGGTTCGTAGCCCAAATTATCGACGGTGCGTTAGGCATGGCCTATGGAGTCAGTTCGAACACATTTCTGCTTAGCGTTGGCGTGCCGCCAGCCATTGCCAGTGCCAGCGTGCACGTGGCTGAAACATGTACGACCGCGGTATCCGGCATTTCACACTGGCGTCTTGGTAATGTGGACAAAGAGCTTTTCAAAAAGTTGATCATCCCCGGTGTACTGGGAGCTATCCTTGGCGCTTATATTCTCACGCAAATTGATGGCAATGTCATCAAACCCTACATCTCTGCCTACCTGCTGGTTATGGGCTTCCTCATCCTAGTTAAAGCGTTACGCAGTGATCAGCAAGACAGGCGAGTGAATGATCATATCAGCATCCTGGGCGTGATTGGCGGTTTCTTCGATGCCATTGGTGGTGGCGGTTGGGGGCCCATCGTGACTACTACGCTGGTGGCGCGTGGTAATAATCCGCGCTTCACGATTGGCTCGGTCAATCTTTCCGAATTTTTCGTGACCTTCTCGCAGTCGGTGGTCTTCATCTGCACTCTTTCCTCCGACCTGCTTTCCAACTGGCCAGTGATCATCGGCCTCTTGGTTGGTGGCGTAATTGCTGCACCTTTCGCTGCACTGGTGACAAAAAAACTGCCCGTACGCGTGTTGATGGGCTTGGTCGGTCTGCTCATTATCGGGTTGAGCATACGGACGATTGTACTGGCGTTTATATAAGATCAACATTACCTCGCGCAGTGCTTCAAGACCTCTGCAAGGTTCTTTTCTCACCAAATAACCGATAGGAAGCAAAGTGCATCTTCTGTGCATAATCTTTGTTGCTGGGCAATTCTTTTGCAGGACGTAGACTCTGCAGGGATGCCCAAACCTACATGGATCACCTGAAATATATGTAACTTTCCGATGAGCAGCTGGAGGCATCCCTTCAGAAAATCCGGTGAAATCTCACCGTGTAATAGATTTTCACTTTCACAATAAGGAGAATAAACTATGTCTAAAACGTTTCGTTTGATTCTGGTAATTGCCGTCGCGATCGTTCTGTTACTTCCGGCTTGTACTCCGAAAGCCGCAGGTTCTGATTCAGGTGAAATGAAAGGCACCCTGACCATCTCAGGCGCCTTTGCCCTGTACCCGATGATGACACGCTGGGCAGAAGAGTACCAGAAAATCTACCCGGAAGTGCAATTCGATATTTCAGCAGGTGGCGCAGGCAAAGGCATGGCTGATGCTCTCTCTGGTGCGGTTGACATCGGCATGGTCTCCCGTGAAGTAACGGCAGAAGAAGAGGCGCAGGGTGCCTACTGGGTAGCCGTCACCAAGGATGCCGTCTTCCCGGTGGTAAACGCGCAGAATCCCGCCCTGGCAGACCTGATGAAAGCGGGTTTGAGCCAGGATGCTTTCAAGGGTATCTTTATTACAGGCGAGATCAAGACCTGGGGACAGGTCATTGGTAAGCCTGATATCAAAGACGAAATTCACGTCTATACCCGTTCAGACGCCTGCGGCGCAGCTGAAACCTGGGCCAAGTACCTGGGCGGCAAGCAGGAGAACCTGCTGGGCATCGGCGTGTTCGGTGATCCCGGGTTGCTGGATGCGGTGATCAAAGACCCGCTGGGCATTGGGTACAACAACCTGAACTACGCTTACGATATGACCAGTGGATCAGCAGTTACAGGCGCGGCTATTCTACCGATCGATGTCAATGGCAATGGACAGGTTGATCCCGATGAAGTCCTGACAACCAAGGGCGAAGCAGTAGCCGCCGTGGCAAACGGCAAATATCCTTCTCCACCCGCACGCGCAGAGAATCTGGTCACCAACGGCAAGCCAAGCGGCCTGGTGCAGGCATTCATCCAGTGGATCCTGATCGATGGGCAAGGATATCTCGAAGAAGCCGGTTACATCCCGCTGCCGCCTGATCAGTTGGATGCCTCCCTGCAGAAAGTCAAATGAGAGGAAATTCTCTCGTAACCGGACCGGGGAGGGACAAGGCAGCGATTAAGCTCCCACGCTTGCCCCTCCCAAAACGCCGGAACCAGGATCGTTCTGCCAGCCGGACACTCTTCCTGCTGACGCTCCTGCCGCCTGCGCTGGTGCTGATCATCCTGGTTGCCCTGGCTGCTCGTGCCTGGCCCATCTTGCAAAAGCACACGCTTTGGGAACTACTTGGGGGAACTGTGTGGAAGCCCCTGCAAGGCTCTTTCGGTTTCTGGCCTTTCATCGCTGGCACAATCTGGGTGACAGTGGTAGCAGTCTTCCTGGCCATCCCGCCCTGCCTGTTGACCGCCATCTACCTCTCGGAGTACGCGCGCCAGTCCATGCGTGCGATCATGAAGCCGCTCCTCGACCTGTTGGCGGCTATCCCTTCGGTGGTCTATGGGGTGTGGGGTATGGTGGCAATCGTGCCTTGGGTGGAACATTCCCTGGCGCCTTTCTTCAAACATTGGTTGGGCTTTCTGCCTTTCTTCGTCAGCTCTAATCCGACCGGCTTCAGTGTGCTGGCAGGCGGGATCGTCCTGGCAGTCATGATCGCGCCTTTCATCATTGCCGTAACCTATGAAGTCATGGCGACAGTGCCAGAAGGGTTGCGCCAGGCCTCGCTGGCATTGGGCGCCACCCGCTGGCAGACGGTCAGGTCCGCGGTGTTGCCACAGACCCTACCGGGTATCCTGGCCGGGGTCGTGCTGGGATCGTCGCGCGCGCTTGGGGAAACGATCGCAGTCCTGATGGTCGTCGGGAACGTTCCGCAGGTTCCAGGTTCCATTTTCGATGCGGCCTATCCACTTCCAGCCCTGATCGCCAACAATTACGGTGAGATGATGTCTATCCCCATGTATGACGCGGCATTGATGGGCGCGGCGCTGATCCTACTGGTCATCGTGCTGGTTTTCAACGTTGCATCCACGCTCGTCTTGCGGCGCATTATGGGACGGGTCAGGAGGGCCTGGTGATGAATAGACGCTGGCGCAAACGCCATATCGAAGAAGCCATTCTCAAGGGACTGATGCTGGTTTCCTTCCTGGTAGTGGCAGGTGCACTGGTGCTGATCCTGGGCACTGTGCTGGTCAAGGGGTTGCCTGCCCTCAACTGGCAGATGATCACACAGACGCCCAAGGGTGGCTATTACCTGGGCAAGGAAGGCGGCGTTTTGAACGCCATCCTCGGTTCTTTGTACCTGGCTGGCGGCGGGACATTGCTGGCATTGGTCTTCAGTCTGCCGATGGCGCTCTATCTGGAAACCTATGTGAGCAAATCCTCCTGGGGACGTTATGTACGCCTATCCCTGGACGTGTTGTGGGGCATCCCTTCCATCGTGTACGGCGCCTTCGGATTCACGCTCATGCTCAGCCTGGGCTTGCGTGCCTCGCTCTTGGGCGGAATCATTGCCCTGGCTCTGCTCGAACTGCCCATCATGACGCGCGCTATGGACGAGGTCATCCGCCTGATGCCCGCCGACCTGGAACAGGCCTCCCTGGCGCTCGGTTCGACGCGTCTGGAGACCGCCATCCACGTGGTCACGCGCCAGATGTTGCCCGGCATCCTGACCGCCGTGCTGTTGGCCTTTGGGCGCGGGATCGGCGACGCAGCCTCGGTGCTGTTCACTGCGGGTTACACTGACCGTATCCCCACCTCGCTGATGCGACCGGTTGCCTCGCTACCGCTGGCGGTCTTCTTCCAGTTAGGAACGCCCTTCCCCGAAGTGCAGCAACGCGCTTACGCCTCCGCGTTGATCCTGACGATCATTGTGCTGGCCATCAGCCTGGGTTCACGTTGGATCGCGGCGCGCATGGGAAAATATACGGTGAAATGACCGTCCTTGCTGAGCGGAGTGCTGAAAGTCCGGAAGCCCTTAGTCGAAGCGGAAAGCATTATGAAACGCCCTTCGACTACGCTGCCGCTCCGCTCAGGGCGGAAGACGTTTATGGGTTTACCGTTGATGACGGGTTCGGCATTTTTCCGCCAAAAACGGCAGAGCTACATTTATAAAGGACTATAGGAGCTGACCATGGAACCTCACATTCGAATCCGTAACCTGAACGCCTATTACGGCAAACACCAGGCCTTGAAAGATGTCAACCTGGATATCCCAAAACAACAGATCACGGTCATCATGGGACCCTCCGGTTGCGGCAAGACCACCCTGCTCAAAAGCCTGAACCGTTTCCTCGAATTGACCGATGGCACGCATATTATCGGCGAAGTCTTGATCGACAACGAGAATATTTATGCGCGCGAGATGGACGTGACCGAAATCCGCAAGAAAGCCGGCTTGCTGGCCCAGCGACCCTATCCGCTGCCGATGTCCATCTATGATAATGTGGCTTACGGGATGCGCATCCACAGCATGAAAAAGGGACGTAACCTGGAAACAGCCGTACAGCATTATCTGGAAGTGGCTGGTCTGTGGGAAGAAGTCAAGGATCGCCTGCATGCCCCTGCCACGGGACTTTCGATCGGCCAGCAACAACGCTTGTGTCTGGCACGCGGACTGGCTGTGGAACCGGAAATTCTGTTGGGAGACGAACCCACGTCTGCGCTTGATCCCATCTCCGCCCAACATATCGAAAGCCGTCTGCAGAACTTAAAGGAGAAATACACCACCGTGCTGGTGACCCATATCCTGCGCCAGGCAAAACGTCTGGCAGATTATGTCATTTTCATGTATCTGGGCGAGGTGGTGGAAGCCGGACCGGCCAGAGATGTTTTCGAGAACCCCAGGGAAGCGCGCACGCGCGCGTATCTGGAAGGGCAATTTTAAGGATGGTTCACCACACGCCCGGCAGCAGGCGATAGCGTGTCTTTTGTGCGTATTCCCTGTAACCGGCCAGTTCGTTTTTCAGGGCGCGATCTTCCAGATCGGTGCGAATAAGCAAAACAACGGTGATGAAAACCACCGGCAGGAAGGTCCAGAGTGAATCGAGAAAGACCGGGGTGAGCCAATAGGTCAGCAATGCGCCTGCATATCCGGGATGCCGCACCCAGGCGTAGGGACCGGTCGAGATGACATGGTGGCCGCGCTCTTTCTGGATGCGCACCACGCCGGAGAAAAAGCGGTTCTCCATCAAAGCCCACGAGCCAAGAATAAAGCCAGCCAGAATAAAAACCAGCGCAATGATTTCTTCTGTCAGACCAAAATCCCCTCCAGGCCAATCATAGCGCGCGTCGAGGCCAGCGACCAGGGGGATCAAACCGCCGCCCAAGCCGACCAGGCGCGCCAGAACGCTATCCCAGGGTTTGATATCTTCATGCTGCATGTATTTGGCGCGCTCGGCCAACAGGTCAGGGTGACGGCGGGCAGCCAGCACGCGGCTGACGATAAAGCCCATAATACCGATCAAGGCATAGACCCAGGCTTCCCACCAATCCCACTTCCACGAAATCAACAGAGGCAGGAAGGGCACCAAGACGACGAAAACAAGCATTTGGATAATTACACGTACGGTTAGGATTTTATTAGGGTTTGACATGGTTCCCTCCTTCCACATTATAATGAAATCCTCCTGGAGGAAGCAATGAGAATTACACGCCTGATCTTCCTGTTCCTTTTCGCGCTTATCTTGCTGGCATTTCAACCAGTAAGAGCCCAAAGCGACGCTCCCCTCGTCATCGTATTGAACGCGGAAGGCGCGGTGGCTCCCGCCATGCAGGAATACATCCAGCGCGGGCTGGGAATCGCCGAGAGGCGCAACGCTGACCTGGTCATCCTGCAACTAGATACGCCCGGTGGCAGCATCGACACGATGAACAATATTGTCAAGAAGATCCGTGAGAGCCGCATCCCTGTGGTGGTCTACGTTTCACCGCGCGGGGCCATGGCTGCCTCTGCCGGGACGATGATTACATTAGCTGGACATGCCTCCGCCATGGCGCCCGAAACCATCATTGGTGCCGCCAGCCCAGTTGGCGGTCAGGGGGAAGACCTGGGCGAGACATTGAAAGCCAAGGAGATTGAAGCGCTCAAAGCAACCGCACGCACGCTGGCTGAACAACGCAGCAAAGAGGCCATTGCGCTGGCCGAATCCGCAATCGAGGAGGCCAAAGCGGCCTCAGCGAACGAGGCGTTACAAGCCGGCCTTGTCGACTTCATTGCCTCGGACCTCGATGACCTGCTGGCACAACTGGACGGATTCGAAGTGCATTTGGTCGATGGCACACGCACGCTGGAAACCGATAATGCAACGACCGAGGCAGTTGAAGCCAGTTTCATCGAACAATTGCTGGCCATGCTCACCAACCCGAACGTGGTCTTTTTGCTCATCACAATTGGGGCACAGGCCATCTTCATCGAGCTCGGCAGCCCGGGTGGCTGGGTGGCGGGTTTCATCGGCGTGGTGTGCCTGGCGCTGGCGGCTTACGGCCTTGGCTGGCTGCCGGTCAACTGGTTCGGGATCGTCTTCCTGATCACTTCCTTCGTGCTGTTCATCCTCGACATCAAGGCGCCCACACACGGTGCCCTGACCGCGGCCGGCATCGTCACATTTGTCATCGGGGCGCTGGTGCTGTTCAATTCACCCGGCACGCCCCAGTTCCAGCAAGTGTCGGTCCCGCTGGTGATCCTGGTCGGGCTGCTGACTGGTGCGCTGTTTGGTGTGCTGGTCGGCTTTGGCATCCGCGCTTTGCGGGCACCCATCCGCGCGGGGCGCGAGGCGCTGGTCGGCAAGACAGGCGTGGCGCGCTCGGATGTGGAGGCAACGGGACAGGTTCAACTCGAGTCCGAGCTGTGGACAGCGGAAGCAGCCGAAGGGTCCGGAAAGATCCGTAAGGGGGACCGGGTCGAGGTCGTCGAAGTGCAAGGATTGAGATTGAAAGTCCGTAAGTTATAATGTTGTCATTGCCCGCTGTGCTTCGGCGGGGTTGCGAGCGGCTGAAAGGAGCGAAGCAATCTCAATGAAGAAGGAGATTGCTTCGTCGCTATGCTCCTTGCAATGACACATACGCATCTGAAAGGACCCTATGCCTGCTACCCCCACAAGAGACCGGGTCAAACCCGAGGAAATCAGCGCCCCCCCCCTGCGCCGCCCGGAGTGGATCAAAGTGCGCGCGCCCGGAGGCGAGACGTACGAATGGCTGCAAGGCCTGATGCGCAAAAAGGAATTGCACACGGTGTGCGAGGAAGCCATGTGCCCGAACCTGGGCGAATGCTGGGGCTCCGGCACGGCCACGTTCCTGATGCTGGGTAACGTGTGTACGCGCACCTGCGTCTTTTGCGACATCAAGCACGGTAAGCCGGGATTGCTCGATTGGGGTGAGGCCGAACGCGTGGCACAAGCCGTGAAAGCCATGCAATTGAAACATGCTGTGATTACCTCGGTCAACCGCGACGAACGTCGGGATGGCGGCGCGCCCATCTTTGCGATGGTCATCCGGCGCATCCGCGAACTGCTGCCGGGTTGCTCGATCGAGGTGCTGATCCCTGACTTCAAAGGCTCGCTGGAGGCACTCAAGATCGTGATGGAGGCGCGTCCTGAGATCCTGAACCACAACGTGGAGACCGTGCCGCGATTGTTCAAGGCCATCCAGCCGCAGGATAATTACGACTGGGCGGCGGCGACTTTATCCAATGCAAAAAAACTCGATCCTGAAGTCCTGACCAAGTCGGGCATCATGGTCGGCCTGGGCGAGGAGCTCGAGGAAGTCAAGGCCGTGATGCGCGACCAGCGTTCCTGGGGCGTGGACATCCTGACGGTCGGCCAGTATCTACAGCCGAGCAAGAAACATTATCCGATTTCGCGCTACTACACACTGGAAGAATTCAAGGAATTGAAGGACTACGGCCGGGAGATCGGCTTCAAGTGGGTCGAGTCTGCGCCGCTGGTGCGGTCGTCGTATCATGCGGCGGAGCAGGTACGGGCGCTGTCGATTGTGCATCGGAAGTTGTATGGGGAAGCCAGTGTCCAGTAATCAGTGAATAGTATTCGAACCTCCCGGCGAACTGAAACGGCGGGAGGTTTTATTTTCATGGTATACATCAAATCTCAATAGAATTCAACTCTATACTGGCGTTTATTGCTGCAAATTTGATCCTTCAACCCAGGCGATTTTCCTCAATCGGTTTCACCCACACGGAAGGAAAAAACCTTGCCGCATACACGTAGCTCTCGAAACTCCCATCCACCGGCCGGTCGGACCAGCGGTTCCAGACGCGGTCCATGCGCGGGTGGCGTCGGGAGACCTCCATCATGTAGCAAGCTACTTCCTCCTCCGGGACGGCTTCGGCCAGGGCGGCAAACTTCCGGCGACCCACCTGCACCGTCACGTGTGGGTTTGCCAGCAGGTTGCGGTACCAGTCGGTGTTGCCGCCCCAGCCAGCCATCAGGCGGTAGCGATCGCGTTCGGGGTCATAGATATATTCGAGCGGTGTGTGACGGGGCTTGCCGCTCTTGCGGCCAGTCGTGGTCAGCAGCAGGATGGTGCGTCCAATCATCCAGCCCAGGCCCAGCTTGTATTGCAGGAGGGGGAGCTTGAAAATCCATTTGAAGAGTGGGCCGACGTTCTTTTGCGGAACGATATCCATGATGAATGTCTCGGCCCGGTTATAGAGGCGTTCGATCAAGCTGATCTTTGGCATATCTCCTCTGGCTGAAATTAGACATTACATCCGTTGCGTCTCTTCTGGTTTTACCTTTGTAGGAAGCTGATACACGCTGAAAACACGGTTTTTTTGGTCATTATAAGCAACGTTTGTCAGCGTCCCCCTTAAAAACCATGGTTCTTTAGGATTTGCCGTGAAGGGGGCTGTAAATCCGGGTATCTACCACGGAGATTTCCAGAGAGCCAAAACCATCCTTGCAAAGGCTGAGAACCTTCGCAAGGATGCGGAAGCGTTGCCCGGCATACCAGGCGAGCGGCTAGATGAACGGCTTTCCGATCAGTTCCAGCTTCAGGCGCATCTTCACGTCGTTGTCCACGAACAAGGCGCCATGATGCTGGTGTACCGGGTGGATGTCCGCGCCCTCCAGGATGGAGCTGTTTTGGGGAACCGAGTCGTCCCCGTTGGTCTTGGATAAATATGCGGAATTCTTGAAACTTCCATCGCTCTCCCGATAAAGCTTGATCTCGTCGATGGTCTTATGCCCGTACCCGAAAATACAGGTGGTCGGGACACTGGTCTTTGTGCCGAGTTCTTTTTTGAACTCACGCGCGAGATTCCAGAGCGGCCATTGTGCCTCGGCCAGCCAGCTGTTGTCCTTCATGAAATTGAACGGCTTGTTGTTCTGGTCTTTTCCGCAGGCGTAGACCGGCAGGATCTGGTAGGCGGTCGGGTAGGTGGCGATGACCTTTCGCAAGGTCTCGCCCATGATGCCAAAGGGCAGGATCTCGGGTCCGAACATCAGGCTGGTGACGCCGGCCGGCGTCCCAAAGTGCGGGCCACCCATCAGGATCAAGCGTTCGACCCGGTCCCTGCCTCCTACCCGTTCCACGTAGTAGCGGCTGACCAGCGTCCCCAGGCTGTGGCCGATCAGCTTGATCGGGGCTTGCGTATCCAATTTTTCGATGAACTGCGCCAGTTGCCGCGCCGACTGGCGGATATCCTGGCGCCAATCGTAAGCGAACTCGAAAAAATCCTTGCCGCGCTCGTACCCCAGGTCCTGCACCAGATAATCGCCCAGGCGGCTGTATTGCTCCAGTTTGATCAGGTTGGGGACGATGACCACCTCCTGCAGGATGCCGCGCGGCGCGATCCCCGCTTCGCCCGGATATTTGAACAGCTCCGGTTGCTTGAAGAGCAGTTTCAGGTTCGGCCAGATCTGCGTGTCCCCCAGCCAGAGCTCGGAGCCCATGATGCCCGGCACAAAGACCACCGGGCTGCGCTCGGGGATTTTGAACATCGTGCCGACAATCGTCAGGTGTTCGACCCGGAAGCCGCGCTTGAAGATGAGATTGGCAAAGCCGATCCGCACAAGCAGACCATCCTCAAGGACCACCTCTTCGCATTTCGCCCCGTTCACCCACATGCCGTTGCTGCTGCCGAGATCGCGGATGGTGAAAGTAAGGTGGTCGCGGGTGAGGCGCGCGTGTGCGCGCGAAACGCTGGGATGGTCCAGGACGATGTCGTTCTCCGGCGTCCGCCCGATGGTGAGGAACTCGACAGAATCATCCAGCAGGACCTCCCAGGTCTTTTCCGGCGTATGGACCACCAGGCGGTCGACGTCCGTCTCGTTGAGGGAGATTGGCAGGGCGATTTCCGCGATGGTTCGATCCAGATCCGTTTCGGATTCGATCATGGTCAGGTCGGCCTC
>DAOTXM010000263.1:0-17853 GCA_034435215.1 Anaerolineales bacterium | reverse complement strand
CCCCCCCCCCCCCCCCCCCCCCCCCCCCCCCCCCCCAAAATCCGGCTCCTTTCACGGCAAATCCAGAAAACTACTATTGGTGTCTAGGAGATGTGGAAATGAAAAATCGAATACCTATTTTAATGGCTATGCTTGCGCTTTTGATTGTGTCCTTGGCATGCAACTTCGTCACAGGCGGTTCATCTGGAAAAAGCTTGAAAAATATGCGCACAGCCTTGGATGAGAACGGCGAGAATCCGACAACGGTTTTCTCCCCTATCGACACTTTCTTTGCTGTAGGTGATTTGACCAACGCGCCTGCTGGTACTGTTGTAGTCGCCAAATGGCTTGCGGTGCAGATTGAAGGTTACGAACCAGGGGAACTAATCTACGAACAAACGATCAGTGATTTTACGGATGAGAGCTTTACCGGGACGATATATTTCCAATTGTCGAATGACAGCGGCTGGTCGGTTGGTGAGTATAAGGTGGATGTTTACCTGGATGGAGCATTTGTACAGTCCGTACCCTTCAGTGTTCGGTAAGCGAAAATATTCTATCGTCAGGGGTGGTTAACGTTCGATCCCTTCACGGAGAAAGGCCTTTATCGTAGCGGTAAGCTCATCGATGTCATAGGGTTTTATCAGATAATCATCCGCTCCAGCGCCAAAAGCAACGATCCTGCTGTCGGTGTCGTCCAGGGCTGTAATGATAATGATGGGCGTAAAGACAAAGGCCGGATCTGCGCGCAGCATCCTGCATACTTTAAAACCATCCGGTTCAGGCATCATCAGATCTAGCAATATGAGATCAGGATTTGTTTCCTTTGCTACCTGGATGGCTTTTGAGCTGTCGTTTACTGCACGAGTCTCGTAGCCTCTAGCTGATAATAGCATTTCTAATAAAGTTGTCGTTTGGAGCTCGTCGTCCACGATCAGGATCTTTGCCATGTTATGTTCTCATACCGCTATGGTTGCCTAGTTGAACTTCCCCATCCTGATCCAACCTAATTTTTTTTCGCTTTTGCGATCAAAGCCTGAATCCTGTTCATTAAATCTTCGACCCGGAAAGGTTTTGTCAGGAATTCATCTGCCCCGGCTTCAAGAGCGGTAGTTTTACTTTCATTATCTCCCATGGCAGTAAATATGACAATCGGGGTTCGTGAATACTTTGGATCTGCCCGCAGCATTCTACAAACTTCAAATCCATTAGGTTCTGGCATCATAAGATCAAGGATAATCAGATCGGGTCTGGTTGAATCGGCTGTTTGAACAGCAATCGAGCTGTCATTCACAATGAAAGCGTCATATCCCTTTGCAGTCAGGATCGTCCTGAATAAAGTGGTAGCATGAATATCATCATCTACGACCAAGATCTTTGCCATACTATGCTCTCATCTCAATACTCATCCCGAGATATTATCCTTCATAAGCCTAAAAATTTATAGTATAGGTGATTATATTTGGTATTGTGAGATTTGTCATGTATTACATAGAATTTTATAGACTTATCGTTTGCGACAAAAAAGTCACTTTCCTGTTGTTTTGTTCTCTAAAAAAGCACCCAATTCTTCATACAATTCGGGAGCAAGTCTTGGCATTTTGCTGGTAATATGTTTTTTCATTTTATCGACTTTACAAATTGGGATGGGTGCGTTTTCGACATCAAGTTGGACAAGAGGATGTGTAAAGACAATCATTGGCCGGATGGGAATGAAAGAATCTGCAACCAGCCTTTTTCCAAGTAGATCCCTAAGTTCCTCCTCCGACTGCTTTACTGAGACAAAGGGGTTACTTACACGTTCTTCGACAATATAACGTAGAGCGCGACCGATCGTCATTGCCTCTTTCCACTTACCGTTTTTAAACGAAAAATTCCCGGCTAAATTGATGACTTCCAGTACAAATAGGCCGGTGGGAGTCAATAACAAGTGGTCGCATGGCAAAGATGGATAATGGTAGAGGCAATGTTTGTCATCGAAAGATTTGAGCACCCTGGCAAGGCTTTCCTCCGGGCGTGGTTTCCTCACCCAGCGGTTGGCAAAATAGATCCCGACCATTGCCACGCCCATACCTGTGATCATGAGCATGGAGGTGAAATTTGCCCAGGATGGTTGGAACAAAGGGATGACGACGCTTACCAATAGGAGGATCAATCCACTCACACTGGCAAGATTCGACAAGCGGGCGCGTGCATTGATTTTGGGTTGGTTGATGAACACCTTCATTGGATATGATGCAACCTTCGATGAACGGGCGCTAGAATTTCGTACAAACCACGATATTCCTGATAAAGCGCATTATAGTGTTTCCATCGCGCCGCCTCAGGCTGGACCTCGCGGCTGATCCCGATTAATTCGTCCACAGCATCCATGTTGGGATACAACCCCAACCCGACCGCAACTGTCAAGGCCGCGCCTGCTGCGCCTGCTTCGAGGTGGTTCTTGACCACGCGTAGAGGCTTTCCGGTCACATCACTGATGATCTGCATCCAGACATTGCTATTGCATCCCCCTCCAATCCCGTTGAAACTGTCAATTTGAAAACCGACTTTTTCCATCGCTTCGCATATCCAGCGTAGATGGTAGGCTACTCCCTCCATCAGTGCCCGCGCCATATGCCCCTTATTGTGGCTCAGATTTAAACCAATGTAGCCACCGCGCGCATAATGATCCAAAACGGGAGCGCGCTCCCCCGAAAGCCACGGTAGAAAAATCAATTTGTCTGCGCCTGGCGGGACAGATTCGGCCATGGCGCTGATCAATTCATAACTTGTCCTTCCTGATGCAGCCGCCTGCCTTTTCTCCTCCTGGCAGAACACATCACGAAACCACATCAATGCGCCGCCGCCCGTTTCCATTTCTCCTGCGATGATGTATTTTTTCGGGTCGATATGGTTAAGCCCCCAAAACGGCTTGACCGGATCGTTGCGGAACGTAGAGGTGGATACACCAATCCAGGTCGCCGTGCCAATGCACAAGTGGACTTTCCCCTCACGGTTTGCACCGGCTCCGGATTGAGCGACGGCCACATCCCCAGCGCAGATGACCACCGGCGTGCCTGGGTTGAGTCCCGTCGCATTTGCAGCCTCCGGTGTAATTTCGCCGATCACCTCCGTGCACGGGTAGGCGGGAGGAAGTTTTCCGAGGGGGATGCCAAGCTTTTCACATACCTCCTGAGACCATTTTTTTGTGTACGGATTGAAAAGAAAATAAACCGACGCCCCCACCCAATCGATTGCAATTTTACCGGTCAGTTTGAAGAGGATATATTCCTTACAATCCAATAAATAAGCTGTTCGATCCCAAATCTCAGGGCGCTCTTCCTTGAGCCACAGGATCTTGGGGATGCTGTCTTTTGCAGTTGGAATGTTGCCGGTATGTTCGAAAAGGAAAGCAGGCATATCGTCCGAGGTGACACGGTCAGCCTGTTTGATACTGCGCAGGTCCAGCCAGGAGAGCATTGGTGTTAGCGGAGTCCCTTTTTCGTCCACGGGTAAAGTGTTCCACATCTGGGCTGAAACTCCCACGCCGAGGATCTCGGCCGGGTCGATACCCGCTTCCTGAATAACTTTCCGGGATGTGGCGGCAACGACCTGCCATAATTCATCTGGATCCTGCTCCACCCATTCCGCTTGCGGGTAGGAAATTCCATAGGATTGATAGACAGAATGCACTACCTTTCCTTTCAGATCGCAGAGTACGGCCTTGTTCCCCCCTGTGCCAGTATCATGTGCTAAGATGTATCGCTTTTCTATCATGGTGTTTCTCTCATATGTTTACTTTCAAATTCCCAACACTTCCTTGGCGTATTCCGTGAATGTTTTTATGAATTGCTCGTTTTGATTGAGTGTGCCAACCGTGACTCGAATGAAACCGCGCGCCATGTTGTGGCCGCTCATCGGACGAATGTAGATGCCTCTGGTGGCCATTTGATCGCGGATCTCAAGAGAATCCTTGCCGAGGATGCTGGCATCAATCAAGACAAAATTTCCTTCAGAAGGGTAGGCGCGCATTCCGGGAATTTTGTTGATCTCTTCGAAGATATACTCGCGACCCTTGATCACATTTTTACGTTTACGCTCCTGATCTTCCGTATCTTCCAACCCCGCCAATGCTGCCGCTATCGCGATCAGGCCTACATTCCATGGAAACCGAACTCTATTGAAATAACTGGCAAGTTTTGGGTCGCAAAGGATATACCCAACGCGGAATCCAGCCAGCCCGTACGACTTGGAGAAGGTACGGTTCACCAACATATGGGGAAATGTTTCGATGAGCGGAGCCCGGGTGACAACGTTGTTTTCCAATTCATAATAGGCTTCATCGAAGAATGTCGGGATGCCCAGTTCCAGAATACGTAATAAATCCTTTTCGTCGATCTGATTGCCGGTTGGGTTGTTGGGCGAACAGATGAAGATAACCTTCGTTTTCGGCGTGATCGCATTGAAAATTGCATCCATATCCCAATAGAAGTTGGGGGTCATGGGGATGGTGATAGGCTTGCCGCCCGCTACTTTTACACGAGCTTCATACATCGGGAATGTGGGCACCGGTATTACCGCCTCATCGCCTGGCGCGATAAACGTATGGACTACAAAATTGATCACATCCGTGGAGCCGCTACCCAGGACAACATGCTCGGCAGTCAAGCCAGCCAGTTCGCCGATCTTTCGGCGCAACTCCGGTCCCGAGCCTGGATACAAATTTCCCAGCTTTGCGGCATCTAGGATCGCTTGCATAACATTTTCAGAGGGAACCAGAGGGTTTTCGTTCGACATCATGCGGATAATCTGCGGGTTTTCCCAGGCAATATCCATGTGTTTGTCGCTATACGGTTCCGCGGCTTTTACCCAGGGAACGACGAAGTCTTCAGCGGATTTCATAATTTATTTTCAGCCTTCTTTAATGGATTTCTTTTTTTGTTGCACTTCAACGATTCAATTCCTCGACATCTTTATACCATTTGACCTTTTCTCCGATCTTCGCACGCGCTTTCCATTTCAATGTCTTTGGCTCCAATTCGATGCGTGTTTCGAGTTCCTTGACCCTCGCATGCACGATTGCACGATCTTCGATCGAAAGAGTATCGTAGTCTTCCAGGGTCTGAGCCAGCAAACGTAGGTTGGCTGTGACAGTTCTCCAGTAGCCCCAGTCATTTCCCAATGTCTGGGCAATGATGGTTGCATTGACAGTCTCCTGGTCTGTTTCGCCAATAGGATGTTCGCGTAAAAGCATGATGCTGTCGATCAAGTCTTTTTCGTTGATCTGGACGATCTGCATTTTTTCGAGCAGCAATTCTGCCAACGGCAGGGTCAATTCCTCCATCTCCAATCTGCCGACGAAACGCACGGGATGGCAAAAATCGAGAGAATTATAGAAAACATCTATATGTCGGCCAAAGACGGGGTCATGGAAAAGCATGCGCCGTTCGCCGAATAGTTGCGTGACTTGTTTGTCCTCTTCATATCCAAGTTCAGTCAGGATGCGACGAATGTCTTTGACAAAGCGGGGATAGGAAGCAAAATCGATATCTGTAAATACGCGACCTAGTTTATCTTGTAGATATCCGTATCGCGGACAATGGGTTCGAAAGGCGAGAGCGCCCACCAGGCGCATGATGACGTGCTTGTTTTCGTCCTGCGCCAGTGTGTCCAGGATGCGGGTCCGCTCTGAGTAGAAATCTTCCAATATTTCGCCGTATTTACTCATCCGGGACTCCTCCTCAGGCTGATATCAACATATGGCCTTTAACCTTGCCGTTTTCCAGGTTGATGATGGCCGCTTTCATGATGCCCTCTGCATATTCACTGCCCGCATTAATCGAAAGTGTGCGCCCACTTCGCGTATGGCCTGGTGATTCGTGAATGTGTCCATGCAAAGTAAGCATGGGTTGTACTTTCTCGATAAAGGCTTTCACGGCGGGCGAACCAGCCGATTTCATCACGACCTGTCCTCCCTGGGTGATGATCTTTAGATCTTTATCGAGATCAGGACAAGTGTCCAGCCCGGAGCCGAAAGGAGGAACATGCAAAACGGCAATCGTTCGTTCCGGGTTTTGGATCATGTTGGCAAGCATTTCCAGTTTTTTTGTCAACTCATCTTCTTCAATGTCGCGGGCGCAAGCCCAGGGCGTCATATTTGCGTTGGAATTGCCAACAAGTTCGTAGCCTTCATCCAGTAAAAAATGCTTCATGTCCGGGTTGTGAATATACTTAAATTCCGCGATGGTTTCATCGATGGATGGCAGATCGTCGTTACCGGCCATAAAGTACATTGAAATATTTTGTGGGACGAGTTTTTCTTCCGCCAATGTCAACCATTCATAGATGCGCCGGCACATTTCCTGTTCGAAGCGGTTGGACATTTTTGCCGGGTCGGATTCCAATGCTTCCGCCTCGTCCTTTTCCAGAGCAATCGGATAGAATCCGACATTGCTGATGGTTTTCTTGATCTTTTCGAGTTCATCTACGCTCGTAGCGACCTGGTCAGCGCCAAACAAATGTGCCAGATACCGACCACCCCCCTGATGGATAATAGGAATCATTGCTTTTCCGGTCACATCGCCCCCCACAATCATGACATTTGCCTTGTATTGCAGACCTGCACTGATAAATTTGCGAAATGCAACATCTGATCCGTGGAAATCAGAGCCATACAGAATGCGTATCATCTTCATGATTCTCTCCACAAGGTTTTTTTACAGTGGTTCGGCGAGGAATCGCCGCACCACTGATATGTTATTAAACAACCGGAATGATTTAAATGGGTGGCACAGACTGGAAAGTCCAGTTAATGTCGATCCCTTCCTGCTTCAAGCGGTAGGCTCGTGCAGCGTAGAACACGATCAGGCCGCTGATGATAAATCCAGCCAGCGTTCCAAGCGTGCCCGTGCCGATCCGTCCGCCAACTGC
Organism: Anaerolineales bacterium; assembly: GCA_034435215.1. Taxonomy (GTDB): domain Bacteria; phylum Chloroflexota; class Anaerolineae; order Anaerolineales; family Villigracilaceae; genus JAABUE01. Next base: position 10,962 of record DAOTXM010000263.1, on the reverse strand, counting down.
CGGGAAGAGGAAGGATGCGATGATCATCCATAACAAATATGCCATGGTGATTGCACCCACGATCGTGATGACTGGGACCTTGCCAAATTTTCTTTTCACGAACGCACTGGCATTTTCGAAGAGATCCGGTTTGGTGAACGGGAACAGCGTCATTGCCAGCACTGGAACCAGTTGCGTGCAGACAGCAAAGAACACGAAGTTTAATTGTGCGCCCATCACGCTCCCAGGCCACAACCAGCCAGAAGCATCCAGTACGCCAATTTCCGCAATCAATGTGATGATTGCAATGGCGATGATCGGGCTGTTCAGGGTTGGGTGAATGTAGCAGACCTTCTCGGGGATGAGGCGATCAAATGACCAGGCGAAGATGATGCGGCTGCAGTAGAAGAAGTAAGTCTGTGCCAGGTTAATCAGGGTAAATACCCAGGCAATCGCCACGATCCACAATAAAATGATCTGTGGTTTCAGGATGGCTGCGTAGAAAGTGATCCACGGCATGGGATTAGCATCTGCAACACCCGCGTTGCTCAGGTAGGACTCCGCTGCGATCCATTCGAGTGGCACCAGCCTTTGCAGCAAGATGGCTGCTACGACGAAGATCGCCCAAGTAGCGAGCAAGGAAGCCCAAGACCCGGCAATCAGCGTATTCTCCGCCTGTTTCACCTCACCAGCAAAGAAGGTCGGTATGTAGTAGCCGTAGAAAATCCAGAAGCCCATGATCAGGCCTGCAAGACTCATGATAGCGACGTTGGGATTAACGACCATGCCGTTAGCTTTGGCTAACTCAATGCGACCTGCGTAGCTGCCAGCACCCATGAAATTATCCCATGCGGCCGGGAAGGCATCCTTGGCGGCTGTGCCCAGTTGGAAGTACAAAATGACCCAGGCAAACAGACCGAGGAAGAACCCCACTTCCAGGATGCGCAAGATCGTGCGGGTAGGCAGGATCATGGTGATGAACGTGATGACAGCACAGACTGTCCCAATCAGGACAATGCCGATCGGTGTGACGGACCAGTCCGCGAACTGCAAAAAGGATTGATTATTCGTCACGATGCCCATTGTACGGAATAGAACCGGCAAAGCAGTCTTGGGGATCCACGCGATCAGGGCGCCGGCTACCATTGCACTGAAGATGACAAGAGTCCATGAGGCAGCAAAAGCCAGAGGAGCGCTCAGGGTGCGGCTGGCCAGCGTATAATCTGCTGCAGAGCGCGGCATTGTAGCGCCGATGACAGCGTATGTGTAGGCATGGAAGAGACAGAAAAACATCGCCACTGTCAAAACGCCTATAATGCTGCTCCCGGGCCAGACCCCGGCCACCCAAGAGAAGGGTATTAAGCCTGAAGACGAAAGGCTAATGCAGTGAACGCCAAATACCATGGCGCCAAAAACGCCAATCGTCCTGACCAGGCCAGAACTTTTGCGGGCGTAAAGTTTTTTACCTTGTGCGCCAGCAGGTACGACCATTTCAGCCATTGTTAGTTTCTCCTTTCAAAGAATTGATTGAAAAAATGAACGCAAGTCAGGATGTTTCTTCTTTATGGGTGACATCCTCCTTTCCTGGCGCGTTGCCAGTTTCGTAAAATCCGAGTTCATCGAATTGGACATCGGAATGAATTCTTGCATAGTCGCTGCGCAGGAAATCATGGGAAAATACAACCGGTTCATTCGTCTCTTTTTGATGGATAAGACGCGAGAGCATCAGAAGGGGGAAGTTTTCCTCGACGCGCAATTGTTGCGCAACCGTATCTGCTGCGGCTACAGCCTCGACCGTCTGTGAGATTTTCCCAACCCTGACGTTGTAAACTGTGGTGATAAGGTCGTAAATGGAACTTTTCTCCAGGTCCCATTCCTCCAGTTTCGGGAAGCGCGCGCATGGAAAGAAAACGCGCTCCAGGATAATTGGAACGCGATTTGCATGACGAAGAATATCGACCCGGTGGATTGGGTTCCCAATTTCGATTTTCAGCAATTCTGCGAGGCGGCGGCTAGCGGCGATCTCGCTGAATTCGAGCAACTGGCTGGTGGTTGCAATATTCCGTTGTTGCATGGCTTGAACATAATTCACCAGTTCCCCCGATTCGTATGTAACCTTCGGTTTAGCAACGTATGTACCGGATCCGTGCTTGCGTTCGAGCAGACCCTCATTCACCAATTCTGTGAGCGCCCGGCGGACCGTCATACGACTAACACCCAAATCCTCGCTGAACTCACGTTCGGATTGGATCTTGGTTTCAGGCGCCAGCTTGCCGGACAAAATCAGCTCGGCAATATATTCCTGTATTTGACTGTAGAGAGGCTTATTGATCTCATCGGTCATCAACCACTTCCTGATTTAATGTGTTAATGCCAAAAAATTCTTAAAGTGGTTCCTGGTATATTAATTTACTTGAATTGCCAAAAAATAAGCGCTATCACCCTATAAATTGTAGGATTTTTAATATTGTATAACAATTTTTACGAAATTCAAGAGGCAAAATTGGCACACACTTATGCCAATTTTTATTTATCCAGTGATTTTTAGAAAGTGGTATATGGTATAGGATGCGGTCAGTTTATAGCTAAACCTTTAAAGCGAGCCTTGGCATAACCAAAACGCTCAGCCCGTGAGTAACCCATCCACCGCCTCTGCAAGTTCCCTTAAATTTCCAACCTGCAGCACATCATTGCACAACGGCGCGTACTTGGGCATGTCACTGTCGCCGTGCCACATGGCCGGGGGCTCGGGATTCAGCCAGATGGTCCGCGCAGCGCGGCGGGACATGCTGGTGAAGATATCCAGGCGCGGATTGTTGTAATTGTTGCGCCCGTCACCAACGATGATCAGCGTGGTCTGCCCATCGAGCATGTCCATGTAACCTTTATCGAAATTTTCAAGCGAGTAACCCAGGTCGGTGTTATAGTAGCCGCTGGGCATGCGCCATAAAACGGAGGCAATCGCTTCGTCCGCGTTCGAACCGTTGAACTCGTCTGAAATGTATTCGAGATGGTCGATAAAGGCGAAAGCGTGCGTTTTGCGTACCTGTCCCTGCAAGGCGAACAGGAAGCTCAGCATCAGTTCCGAACAAAAGCGCATCGAGGTGCTGATGTCGCAAATGATCACAATGCGAGGTTTTCGCGTGCGATCGCGGTGGCGCAGTTCCATCGGCACACCGTGATATTTCAGATTGGCGCGGATGGTGGCCTTGGGGTCGAGTTGTCCGCTTTTAGCCCGCTTCTGTCGTAAAGCGATGCGCGTGCGCAGCGCGGCGGCCAGGCGCTTGACTTCGCGCTGGAGCACTTTTTTATCTGTGTCCGATAGCGCGTGGAACGGACGATTCATCAGTCCGTCTACGCCCTCTGATGGTGGCTTTTTACCCAGGTTCTCAGCGATGCGTTCCCCGGCGAACTGGTTGACCTGCTGTTCGATTCCCTGCATGTTTTGCTGGATCATTTCCCGCAACTGCTCGACCCGTTCCTGGTTCATTCCCATCTGCTGGAGTTGTTCCATCAACTTGCCCAACGCCTCGCAAACTTCAGGAAATGCCAAAGCGCGCAACATGCGCTGTGCCATCCAGCTTCGATGACGCAGGTCGTCGCTCTGGTTCAAACCGACCATTTGCGCCAGCGCTTCCAATTCGGACCTGGATAACTGCTCACCGTTCATCAGCCGTTCCATGCGCTGACGGAGATTTTCGGCCAACTGCCGTAACGCATCCGCCAGCATCTGGGCTTCTTCTGACGTCAGTTCATCCATTGGGTTTCCACCCATCATTGGTGGTCGTCCCGAGCCGAAGAAGAGCGGGAATAGTTTGTCAAAGACAGGGATGTCGCGCGCATCCTTGATCAACGTCGCGCGCAGGGACAGGCGGAACTGCTCCCGGTCTTGTATCCCCATCAAATCGACCGCCAAAAAGGCCTCGGCAGACTCCGCCAGGGAGACGCGCACCCCGCTGGCGCGTAGGGCTGAGATCAACTGTAAAATGCGGAATTCCATTTTTTAATTTCCAGAAAACCGTCCCAGCTCATCTGGCCTCTGTCTCGGCTGCGACGGCGCCATCAACTGGCGTTTCGCCTTTTGCAGGTCCGCTTCGTGTTTGAGCAGCACGGACATGGTTTCATCCAGGATTTCCTTATCGATGTTCTGCGCATTGAGCGCCACCAACGCATTGGCCCAATCCAGCGTCTCACTGATGGAGGGCGCTTTGCGCATCTCGGTCTTGCGCAGTCCCTGGACGAATTCCACGGCCTGTCTGGCCAATTTGGGGTTGAGGTCTGGTACCTTTAGACGTACGACAGCCAGCTCGGCCTCCAGGGTCGGGTAATCGATGAACAGGTACAGGCAGCGCCGCTTGAGCGCTTCGGATAGTTCACGTGTATTGTTGGATGTCAATACGACAAATGGTTTATGTTTCGCGACCAGCGTCCCCAGCTCGGGGATGGATACCTGGAAGTCGCTCAATATTTCTAGCAGGAAGGCTTCGAACTCGGCGTCTGCGCGGTCGATTTCGTCGATTAACAAAACGGTCGGCTGCTCGCTCAGGATGGCGCGCAATAAGGGACGTTGCAGCAGGAAACGGTTCGAGAAGAATACATCTTCTTCCTTTGCCAGCCTGTCCGCGGCTTCGGCAAGGGACTCAGCTTTACCAAGCGTATCGTTGAGCTTTTCGCGCAACAATTGGGTGTATAGCAATTGCTTGGAATATTCCCACTCGTACAATGCCTTTGACTCATCCAATCCCTCGTAGCATTGCAGGCGGATCAATTCGCGGCCGGTTGCCCCGGCAATGGCCTTCGCCAGCTCAGTTTTCCCTACACCGGCTGGCCCTTCCGTCAAGAGTGGCTTGCCCAGTTGTTGCGCCAGATATACGATGGTTGCAATTTCATCCGAGGGGATATATTTCTGCGCCGTGAGCACGGATTTGACAGTGTCTGTGGACGTAAAAAAATGGTTCATTTCACACCTGTATTGGAGTTAGTATACCCTTTTTAGATGAAAAGATGTTAAGGCAGGATAAGAATCTGCCTTTGGCGTAATTACACTGTGGGCGTACTTCTGGCGCAGGCGTGAAGCGGGAATTCAGAGTAAAATTATCACATGATTGCCAAGGTAATTCTGAATCCTTATTCGAATCGCTGGAAATCTCAAGAACGTTGGCCGGAGGCGGAGGCCGCGCTCCGAGCGGCTGGTGTGGAATTCGATTTAGTCGTATCGCAATATAAACATCATGTGATCGCATTGGCCGAGGAGGCGGCGCGCGCAGGTTTTTCTCCCATTATCGCGGCGGGCGGGGATGGCACGATTGGCGAGACCGTCAATGGGATGGCTCGCGCTGTTGCATCCGACCAGGAATTGCTTGGTCCGTTGGGGATCATCCCTTTGGGTTCAGCCAATGATCTGGTGAACAATTTGAATCTGCCTACTGACCTTGCTGCAGCGGCGCAAGTTATTGCAGCGGGAAAAACACGCTTGCTGGATATTGGCAAACTCAATGACCGCTATTTTGTCAACAACTCAGCTGCGGGTCTCGAGCCGAGCGTAACGATCAAGCACGAGCGCATCCAATGGATCAAAGGCATTGTGCGCTATCTCGTGGCGGCCGTTTGGGCGATTATGGAAAAACCCGAATGGTATGGTGAGGTCAAGTGGGATGATGGCGGATACAATGGCCCGCTATCACTGGTTTCGATTGGCAATGCGCCGCGCACCGGTGGCTTTTATATGACTCCGCATGCTGACCCTTTCGATGGGAAATTGACATTTGCCTTTGGCTATCGTAAAACCAGGCTGGGGTTGTTCCAGGCATTGCCGCGCGCCATGAAACCCGGAGAGGGCAATTACGTCGAAATGGATGGTATGTGGGAAGTCCATACCACCGGATTGACCATTCATCTGGATAAACCCTCGCCTGCCCATACAGATGGGGAGCTATTCCCGGATTTTGTGCAAGACTTCGTGTATACCATCAACCCTGGACGATTGAAAATATTGCTACCCTGACCTATGACTGTTCCGCCATCATTTTCGTTTCGCCCCCTGACCCCTGACCTGTGGGCCGATTTCGAGCGTCTTTTTGGTCCGCGCGGCGCTTGTGGTGGCTGCTGGTGCATGTTTTGGAAGTTACGCGGCAAGGCTTTCGAGGAAAATACCGGTGAACCGGCGCGCCAGATGCAAAAAGGCATCGTCGAATCAGGAATCACACCCGGCTTGCTGGCTTTTAAGGATAGCGAGCCGGTTGGTTGGATTGCGATCGAGCCGCGTTCGGCTTACCCGCGCTTAGCGCATTCGCGCGTGCTCAAGCCAGTGGACGATGCCGACGTCTGGTCGGTGACCTGTTTTTTCGTGGCGAAGCAGGCCCGTCGTCAGGGCTTGACCGTTGCCTTGCTCAAGGCTGCAGTGGATTATGTGCGGGAGCTGGGCGGCAAGATCGTGGAAGGGTATCCAGTCGATGTGAAAAAGGATATGCCGGCGCCATTTATCTATATTGGTACAGCTACTGCTTTTCAGAAGGCTGGTTTTGTCGAAGTAGCCAGGCGCTCCGAGACCCGGCCCATATTCAGATATATCCTTGGGAATTGATGTCATTCCAGGAATTTCTAAAAGCTCCCAATAGATTGACTCCTCGCGAGACCGGTTTTTTGATCCTTGCCGGAATCATTGCAGTGTTGGCGCTTTACGGGTTGGCAGCAGGGAATTCTTATCTGGCGGGAAAATTGCCAGATGGTGGGGAATTTCATCTCTTACGAATTGGTGGGCGCTCTTTCCTGTTCGATCGTATCGAGCCTTACAGCGGCAGCATCCCGGCCCGCGTCCAGAATCAGGTTTATGGACGGGCCGCAACACCGGGCGAGGATGCTTATATTCTGGATATCCCTTTCCATTTGTTGATGTTATTTTTTCCGCTGGCTTTATTTCCCGATGCAACGGTGGCGCGTGCCTTTTGGATGGCGCTGTCCGAAATTGCCCTGGCGGGCTCCATTTACTTCATTTTTCGGTTGATGGACCGGCTTATCCCCTTTATCTTTATCGGTTTGATCGCCATAGCGAGTTTTTCCTCTTATTATGCCTATCATGCATTTCTCGAAGGCACGGTAACAATTTTTCTCGGTCTCGCCTATGCAGGCATTCTCCTTTCATTGCGCGCTGGCATTGACGAATTGTCCGGCGCACTGCTGGTACTCTCTGCTTTCCAATGGGAAATTGGCGGATTATTCCTGCTTTTTATTGTCCTCTGGGTATTCTGGGAAAGACGCTGGCGTGTGTTTGCTGGGGCAGCCATGTTGAGCTTCATCCTTCTCGCACTCTCATTCTTTTGGTACCCCGGCTGGGTATTGCCATTCCTGCGTGCCGCCTGGAACGGTCTCCGTGTGGGGAGCGGGTTTTCTACGCATGAAATTTTGCTTCGACAATGGCCAGGTTACGGCAGCGTGCTCGGTTGGGTGTTGACTGTGATCTTGATTGTTGCGCTGGGTTACGAATGGCAGGCGGCTCGCGGAAAGGGTTTCAACCGCTTTGTTTGGGTAAGTGGCCTGACGTTGGCGCTGACACCCTTGTTGGGCCAGCGTGTCGAAATGGATCAACTTGTCCCGCTGACCTTTCCAATCATAGTTATCATTGTACTTGCCCGTGAACGGTGGCAGAGATTGGGCAATGGAGTTGCCTTATTGCTTTTGATCTTCTTTTTTGCTACACCATGGTTGCTTTTCACACAGGGCTTGCCACAGGGAATTCAATTACAGGAAGAACTTCTATACCTGTTTTGGCCTGTTTTTGCTGTGATCGGTCTGTATTGGATTCGCTGGTGGATGCTACGTCCGCCGCGCACCTGGCTGGATGGCTTCCAGCATGTAGGACGGCGATGACCTGGCGATATAATCTCATCCTTTTTATCCTTGGACTGACTGTTACCCTGGGTGTTGCCTCCCTGCAGGAACTGCCCGGCTACCTCGATTCGGAGTATTACTTTGTGGGCGGCCTGCAACTGGTGGAAGGTAGGGGTTTTACCGAGCCATTCCTCTGGAATTACCTGGATGACCCGGCCGGCCTGCCGCATCCCTCGCATACCTACTGGTTGCCGCTTTCGTCCATTCTGGCGGCTGTCAGCATGTTCCTGACCGGAGAGCACACCTACACGTCTGCCCGGCTGATTTTCATTTTGATAGCTGCCTCTATCCCGCCGCTGACTGCGCGGCTGGCGTTCGAGATTTCGGAACGACGCGATCTGGCCTTGACCTCAGGCCTGCTGGCCGTTTTCTCGGTCTACTATCTCCCCTTTATGCCGGTGACCGATAATTACGGTCCTTTTATGTTGCTGGGCGGATCGATCTTTTTACTGGCTCGAAACGGGAAATGGTGGGCCTTCCTGCTCATGGGGTTGCTGGCTGGTTTGATGAACTTGGCGCGCAGTGATGGGTTGCTATGGTTGGGTTTGGTGGGTTTGCTTGCCTTATGGCATTCTTTCACGCTCGATCAACCACTGAAAGAGAAACTCCGGTCATTTGTGTTATTCGGCATTCTGACCGTCATCGGTTATTTGTTGGTGATGGGGCCTTGGTATATCCGTAATATGACAATCTTTGGCGCGCCTATGGCGTCGGGTGGAAGCCGTATCCTGTGGTTGACGAATTACAACGATACCTTCGCGTTTCCTGCTGACCAGGTCAACCTTCAGACATGGTTGCGGGCGGGCTGGGAAGCGGCACTGAAAGTTCGTTTGTGGGCTTTGGGCATGAATTTGTTGAACGCCTTTGCGGCGCAGGGCGGTATCCTGTTATTCCCCTTTATCCTGATTGGGTACTGGCAACACCGTCACGATATCCGCGCGAAACTGGCGTTTACAGGCTGGACGATTTTACTGGTCGTCATGACCCTCCTCTTCCCGTTTACTGGTGCGCGTGGTGGTTTTTATCATGCCGGGGCTGCTTTTCAATCTTTCTGGTGGGCACTTGCGCCACTTGGCCTAAATCAACTGGTGGTTACACTGCAACGGCGTGGCATTCTGACCGCGCTGTACGCTGGCAGGGTTTTTCAGGGAATGTTGGTTGTGATTGCTATCTTGCTATCCGGGATCATTCTTCAAATTCGTGTCTTGCAGCCGGGCTGGCAGCCAGAGGCAGAACTATATGTCAAGGTCGAACAATTGTTGGTGAAGAACGGCGCCAGCCCTGACGAAATTGCCATAGTGCGCAATCCGGCGGGGTATTACATTGTCAGCGGACGCCCAACCATCGTCATGCCGCCGGGTGGACCGGATACCATCCTGGCGCTGGCAGGACGCTACGACGCTTCATATTTTGTCCTGGAGCCAGGAGGAATTTTGGAAGAATATCGGGCTCTTTACGAGCGGTATGAAGAGAACCCGGGATTGAAATATCTTGGGGAAGTAGATGATGCGCGGATTTATGCAATTCAACCTGCCGAGTAGAAGGGTTCTCTGGCAAATAGCCGTCGTGAGCGTCTTTAGCATGGCTGTGTATCTAGCAGCTAGTGCATGGTATTACCAGATTGGGTTTCCGCTGGACGATTCCTGGATCCATCTGACATATGCGCGCAATCTGGCTGTCCACGGTGAGTGGGCCTTCCAACCCGGCAAGCCCTCAGCGGGATCAACGGCTCCCCTGTGGACGGCGATGCTCTCGCTTGGTTTTCTGCTCGAACTCGCTCCTTATATCTGGACATACCTGCTGGGCGCATTTCTGCTCGGCAGCATGGGTCTGTTGGGGGAGATGATTCTCCGGCGTGTCAGTCCGGCTTACCAAAGTCGCATTCCCTGGGTAGGGTTATTCCTGATCCTGGAATGGCACCTGGTCTGGTCGGCGGCTTCGGGGATGGAGACGTTGCTGCACGCCTTACTCGTCACGACAGTTCTGGGTATGCTGATGAGTGGCTCGCGTCGTTTCGTGACCCTGGGTTTGCTAGCCGGGCTAAGCGTCTGGGTGCGGCCCGACGGGATAACACTGCTCGGGCCGATCCTTGTCCATGCGCTGGCAGGCAAAGGGTCCGGAGAGTTGCGCATACGGGATCTGGGCTTGTTGACAATTGGATTTGCGTCCTTATTTGTCCCATACCTGTTGTTCAACCTTGCCCTGGCAGGTACGCCAATGCCAAATACGTTCTACGCTAAGCAGGCGGAATACGCCATCTGGCAGGCGCGTCCCTTCTTGACCCGTTTTGGAGAATTGGCGTTGCAATTCCTGGTTGGACCGGCTCTGGCGTTGCTTCCGGGAGTGCTTGGCTGGTTCGTCGTAGCTGTGCGAAAACGAGATTGGGGCACGTTGGCCGGTATGGTCTGGTTTGCTGGATATTTGTTTTTATATGTCCAGCGCTTACCCGTTTACCAGCATGGGCGTTACATTATGCCGGCCATGCCCATCTTTTTCATCTGGGGTTTGGCGGCGCTTGTGGGGTTTTCGAAATCGAAGGTGCTTGGACGTTATCATTGGGTCGCTCACACAGGTTGGGTTTCCCTGCTTGGGGTCATGAGCATTGCATTCTGGTTGGTTGGAGCGATTACCTATGCTCGGGATGTTGCCTTGATCGAAAGTGAAATGGTTGCCACAGCAAAGTGGGTTGCTGCGAATGTGCCTGGAGATGAAATCATTGCTGCCCACGATATCGGCGCATTGGGTTACTATGATAACCACGCTCTGATCGATTTGGCCGGGTTGATATCCCCTGAAGTCATCCCGTTCATCCGGGATGAGGAGAAATTAGCTGAATTTTTAGATGCTCGAGGCGCAAGCTACTTAATCGCGTTCCCAGACTTTTACCCCCTGTTGAGCACATGGGCGATGCCTGTCTTTACCACGCAGGGAATCGGGCGTGAACTGGGCGGGGAAAACATGATCGTCTTTCATTGGCGTTGAATTGCAATCAATTCCCGTATTAGGACTAATGTGCTATACTTTAAAAAATCGCAACAACTCAGCCTGCCTTTAGAATGGCGGCAAAAAGGGTGTGCGCGGGGGGGCGTACACCCC
>DAOTXM010000262.1:0-11744 GCA_034435215.1 Anaerolineales bacterium | reverse complement strand
GTGCGAGCGTGCGTACACACGCTCGCACCCCCCAATACGGGTTTCTATCACGGAATTTCCCAGAGAGCCTTGCCTCCTAATTATAACAAAGCGTTGTAAAGGCAGTATAATTTGCACTCTTGATCATAATCGGTAGATCACGAAATAGCTTGGAGAAGCCCGAAAACAGGGTGGAGCGGGCGCGCGCCCGATCCACCCCCAATTTTCGGGTCCCCTTTCAACTTTCGTCAGGAGGTTGTCATGAGTGAAAATCAGGAAAAAGGATCAGGGTTTATGGGTACGTACTTCGATCGCACCACCGTGCTGCGCATCGTGCGCGTGGCGGAAATCGCCTCCTGGGTGGTACTGGTCGTGTATGGTCTGCAGTTGATCTTATCCGCCGGCGTGTTGGGGTTGCAGTACGCCCGTGGTTTCATGCAGGGATTGGGCGTTACCGATATGCTCCAACAGATCTTGTGGGTGCTGGAGCAGCCCTTCCGCGGCATCGTCTATTTTGTCGGCCTGCAAGCCATCACTAAGGTCCTGCTGATGTTCATGGATATCGAGGATAACACCCGCCGGGCGGCGAGGAAATAGACCACGTCGTGTCATTGCGAGCCATCCTTCGACTTCGCCGCAAAGAACGCGGCTCCGCTCAGGACGGCTCGGCAACGACAGCATTCAATTTGATTTCTCCTGGAGTGCATGGTAGAATATGCCCCGCTGGAAATTTGGGGGCTCGTCTAATGGTAGGACGACTGACTCTGGATCAGTTAGTAGAGGTTCGAATCCTTTGCCCCCAGCTTGGAATAACTCCCTCATACTTGGTTGAGGGAGTTTATGTTAGAGTTCGAACTCCCGCAGGGGGAACGTTGTCCTTTGCCCCCAGCTTGGAATAACTCCCTCATACTTGGTTGAGGGAGTTTTTGTTAGAGTTCGAACTCTCACAGGGGGGCACATTGTCCTTTCCAGCCTGAAAATACCCCGAGACGAGTACATTTTTTACTCTAGATTGAAAAGGCTTGGAAGATTCAAACTGATTGACTTTTCATACCGGGTCGTTATAATGAAAGACAGAAACAATTGGCCCGCAAGTGGTTCAATGAGAATTCACGCTGATGTCAGTGAAATTACAAGATCGGGACTGGGATCTACTCATGCGTCGCATCCGTGATGGGAGATGTACGCCGTTCCTTGGTGCGGGCGCGGCCCAAGGTGCGCTGCCGCTCGGATCGCAGATCGCGCGGGAATGGGCGGAGAAGTTCGGGTACCCGTTGGAGGACGCTGGGAATCTGGCACGGGTCGCCACCTACTTGGCTGTTGAATATGACCCCATGTATCCCAAGGAAATGCTGTTAAAGAGCTGGTTCCAGGACGCCAGGATGCCGGATTCCAAGGACTTAGACGAACCCCATGCGGTCCTGGCAGGCCTGCCGATCCCTCTGTACATGACTACTAATTATGACTCTTTCATGACGCAGGCTTTGGAAGCAGCGGGGAAACGGCCCACCCGGGAATTGTGCCGCTGGAACAACTTCATCAAAGACTGCCCCTCCATCTTTGACAAGAATCCGGGTTACGAACCCAGCCCTGACGAACCAGTCGTCTTTCACCTCCACGGCCATGATGGCTACGCCGAATCGCTGGTCCTCACGGAAGACGACTACCTGGACTTCCTGGTCAACATCTCCAGGGACGACCAACTGTTGCCGAAATATGTGTTGCGCTGCCTGGCCGGTACCTCACTGCTCTTCATTGGCTACGGCCTGGCAGACTGGAGCTTCCGAGTGTTATTCCGCGGCCTGGTCACCTCCAATGAACAAAGCCTGCGACGCATCAGCCTCACAGTGCAGTTGCCGCCGGTCCAGGGCGGGGAGGCGCACCAGGAGGAGATCCAGGCGTATCTGGCCAAGTACTTCGATCAGATCGATATCCGTGTTTACTGGGGAACCGCGCAGGAGTTCATGAACAAATTGCGCACACGCTGGGAGGCATTCCAGAACAGCCATGGCTGATCCCATCCAGGGAGTCCACGCTCATCCGGTTGCGAGGCAGGAAGATCCGGAGCAAAAAAGCCCGGAACAGGTTGTCTATGTGGGCCCGCGTCCCTTCGAGCGTGACAAGCAGAGCCTGTTCTTTGGCCGCGACCGGGAGATCAGTGAGCTGCTTTCGCTGGTGATTTCTAGCCGGGTGGTGTTATGTTATGCGCCTTCCGGCGCTGGCAAGACCTCGCTCATCAACGCCGGTCTGCAGCCGCGCCTCGAGCAGGAGGGCTTTGAGGTGCTTCCTTCTGCCAGGGTGGGCGGGCAAATCCCAACGGAGATCGAACAGAAAAAGATCCCCAACCTGTACACGTTCAATGCCCTGCTTAGCTTGACCGGGAAGGGTGGCATCGCAAGCGAACTGGTGGGGCATTCATTGGCTGAGTTTCTGGCCGCGTGCCCGCACACGGCCAACGACGAGGGCTTCCTGGCACCGCGCATCTTGATCTTCGACCAGTTCGAGGAATTGCTCACATCTTACCCAGAATTCTGGCAGCAACGCGAAGCCTTCTTCCACCAGGTGCATGCAGCTTTACAGGCAGATTCTCTACTGCGCATCCTTTTCCTGATCAGGGAGGATTTCCTGGCGCGCATCGAGCCTTTTATGCGCCAGCTAAAACCCATCCAGCAGGCTCGTTTCCGTTTAGCGCTGCTTGACAAGGATGGTGCCTTCGCAGCAATTACCGGTCCGTTGCGCGGAACGGGAAAGTGCTTCAAAGAGGGGGTGGCCGATGCGCTAATCGAGGAATTGCTCAAAGAACGGGTGGAGACAGCTCAGGGAGAGGCTGTAGAGGTGGTGGGAGAGTATGTGGAGCCTGTCCAGTTGCAGGTGGTCTGCCGCAACTTGTGGACGAGCTTGCCTTCGGATGTGCAGGAAATCAGCTCTGAGCACCTGAAAATCTACGGAGACGTGGATCAAGCCCTACAGCATTTCTACGAGTCCTGCCTGGCGGAAGCAAAAGTCAGCCTGGATGCAAATGAACTCACCTTGCGCCAGTGGTTCGAGCAGCAATTGATCACACCGGCTGGGACGCGGGGCATCGTTTTCCGCGACGCCAGGCGCACGGCGGACTTGCCTAATCCAGTTGTCGACCTTCTTGAGAACCAGCACCTGATCCGCGGGGAGTGGCGCGCTGGCTCGCGCTGGTATGAGCTGACCCACGATCGTTTCATCGAACCTATCCAGCGGGCCAATGAGTGTTGGCGCGTAAGGCGCAGGGCGCGCAGGAACCGGTGGGTTATGGCCGGTGCTGTCTCGCTGTTGGTTGCGCTTGTCTTCTTCACCGGGATATACAATGCCCAGCAGACTTATACACAGTCGTCGGGTGTTTCTACACTTGCGGCAGCTACCGTCGTGGTAGAAGCAAACGCTCGCGAAACTGCTCAAGCGGCGGCGCAATCAGCTGAAGTAGCAGCGCAATTTGCTGAGCGGGACGCGGCTCTCTCCAAGTCACGCCAGTTGTCGGCTGAAGCCCTCCTGGTAAATGACCCGGACCTGGCTCTTTTGCTGGCTGTTGAAGCCAACCGTCAGGCAGATACGCAGGAGGCGCGCCGGAGTTTGCACAGGATCCTTTCCAGGCAGGCAATTGTAGATGGAAAATTTCTCAGTGATTTCAACCCGGTGATTGTTTCCCCCAAGGTTGTATACCGATTAAAGGGTCACCAAAACTGGGTGCAGAGCGTGGCCTTCAGTCCAGATGGCCAGAAGATTGTTTCTGGCAGCAAAGATACCACACTCATCATTTGGGATGTCGCAACTGGTAACCCGGTGGGCATGCCATTGAGCGGTCACGAAAGTGAAGTTTGGAGTGTGGCTTTTAGCCCCGTTGAGGATCTGAGCGCCTCAGCCGGCCTGGATGGGCAGATCTTTCTTTGGAATGCTTCCAACGGTCAGTACATTGGCGATCCTCTTCGAGGTCATACTGGCTGGGTAACCAGCGTAGCCTTCAGTCCCGATGGAAAACGCCTTGTTTCGGGTGGCAGTGACGGCACGATCCGGGTTTGGGATGTTTCCACAGGAGCATCTCTGGCTGTGTTACAAGGCCACAAGGATGTGGTCTGGTGTGTAGCCTGGTCTCCGGATGGTAGCTTGCTGGCCTCGGGCAGCGCCGATTCTATGATCCTTTTGTGGGATACAAAGAATTTCAGCGAAGTTCGCTCGCTTATGGGTCATCGTGACCTGGTCCGAAGCCTGGCCTGGTCGCCTGATGGGCGCAACCTGGCTTCGGGTGGCGTGATCGAGGAAGGGAAAGCGACCTGGGGGGAAGTGATTGTGTGGGATATCCTTACCGGAGAAAGCAAGAAGTTGGAGCGTAGAGATGAACAAGCAGTCCGGGCAGTTGCCTTCGACCCCAGTGGAGCGGTCCTGGCAATCGGACAAGCCAATGGCGCGATCATGCTCTGGGATGTCCGCAGAAGCAAAATCCTGGGTGAGCCGATCAGAGGCCATGACCAAATGGTGATGGGCCTCGCATTCAGCCCAGATGGAAGATACATGACGTCAGGCAGTATCGACGAGACGGTTATTCTTTGGGATTTCTTTACATATACAAGAAGTATTGCCTTCAGCCCCGATAGGAATTATATGGTCTCAGGGAGTGAGGATAATGCTGTTCGCGTGTGGGAGGTCGCCACGGAAAACGAGATCAGCCGCATGGTCCATGATGCGATTGTTACCTCCGTTGCCTTCAGCCAGGATGGGATTTATGTGGTCTCAGGGAGTGAGGACAATACCGTCCGCGTGTGGGATGCATACGGCGGAAAAGAAATCGCTCGCATGGTCCATGATGCTGGCGTAACTTCGGTGGCTTTCAGCCCGGATGGGAAATATGTAGTCTCAGGTAGTAAGGACAATACCGCCCGCGTATGGGATGCTTACAGCGGAAAAGAAATCGCTCGCATGGTTCATGATGCGGTTGTGACCTCTGTCGCCTTTAGCCCGGATGGGGTTTATGTGCTCTCAGGCAGCGAGGATAAAACTGCCCGTGTGTGGGAGGCAGCCACAGGAAAAGAAATTGCGCGCATGGTCCATGGGGGTAGTGTATCCTCAGTTGCCTTTAGCCGGGATGGAAAGGATGCGCTCTCAGGGAGTTTGGACCAAACTGCCCGCCTGTGGGATGCCATCACAGGGAAAGAAAGCGTCCGCATGACCCTGGATACGGGTGTGACCAAGGTGGCTTTCAGTCTGGATGGGGAATATATGCTCACAGGGAACGGGAGGGTTACTGTCCGCTTGTGGGAGACTGCCACGGGAGTTGAAATCACAGCACTATCCATTCCTGGAACGGAAATTGCCGGTCTGGTTTTCAGCCCGGATGGCAAGACATTGTCCATCGGAACGGGGAGCGGCAGCGTACTATTTTGGGATTTAAATCTGCTCGATAAAGGCACGAAACTGGAACCTTATGTAGAGATTTCCTGCTCGCAAGTGAAACGATCTTACACAACCTCAGAATGGAAACTGTACTTTTCCAATGAAGATTATCGTGTCACGTGTTCATGCCAACCTGGCCCCAAGGAAGTAACCATCTTTATCAACTTCAATTACCAGGCACCATGCCAAAAGCTTCCAATCGGTTCTTACAGCGATCTAGGTATGTCTGGTGTACCTAATGACTCAACTTCGTCTATCCAGCTGGGATCCAATGTGCAAGCATATCTATGCACGGACTCAGGTTATAGCGGGGTTTGTGAGTTGCTAACAGCCAATGTTCCTAATTTGGGAGATCAGGTTATTGGAAATGAGACACTAAGTTCGATAAGGGTGGAAGAAAAACCATAGTGAGCGATACTCCTTAAAATCACAAGATGTACCCCAATCTAGAGTAAAAAAAATTGCTCCCGGGTCAACAGGCCAGTAATCACTGCCTGCAAGCCTATCTGCCAGCCTATTTTGCTGGCCAGACCCATTGGGGTTTCTCTCCTTCCAAAAGGGATTCGAACCCCTTAACAACGATGGCGCCTACTCGTCCAGGATGGAGGACATCACGATCCGCTCGGCCAGCTTCGGTTCGGCCTGCTCCGGTTGCACCTTTTCTAGGATCTTCACGATCGCATCCTTGAACCAGGCGCCCATGAACGGCGACAGGTACAACTTTTCGACCAGGCTGGATACATCGATTTTCACGTAGCGTCCCAGGGTGGGGTTGTAAACGGGCGGCGTCGCCGGCTCCGGGTACGGTGGGCGCAGGATGAACAGCCGCAGTTCCTGCTCGTACTCGTAGAAAACACGTTTGATGGTCACCAGGTTGTATTCACTGATGTATTTCTCCGGCATGAAGTCCGTGTACTGCACCTTGCCGATGTAGATCTCCAGATTGTCCAGCTCGCCGCCCTTCGTGATTGCTTCCCGCAGGTTGCTGATACTGGTGCGGATGGCCACCCCGGCACGCGCGCCGCGCAGATAGACCTTCCAGAGCGCGTACGACTCGTTCCTGCCCAACGACCAGCAGTTGACCAGCGTCGTTTCGCGGATGGCGCGGTATGTCTGCTCGAAGGTCGAGGGTTGCGCCTCGACCAACTCCCCGGTGCGTTCCTTCTCGACCAGTTCGCCCCGTTTGCGTGCCAGGTTGGCCGGCAGGCTGGTCTCGTACTTGTCGGTCAGGTTCTGCACGTTGGTAAAGAACAAGCGCGAGTTGGTGATCAGGTCCAGGAACTTGTCCAATCCCATGTAACGCCAAATGATGGCATTGCCGGGCGGTACTTCCAGATGTTCATGCGTGGCAAAGGGCATTTTACACCTCGCTGGGGTCACAGGGACGCAGAATACTCGGATTGCAATTAAAAGATACAGGAAAAATCTCGTTTAGGCAATATGGAATTCGTTCCACCCCTGGCTTGTTACCATGTCATTAGTAAAAGAGGTGTGAGGGGGTTAGGGCAAGCGCATCTCTCTCTAACCCCCCCCCACACCCCATTTTATTGAGACGACACCGTGAGGGAGAGAGGATGGATAACCTCCGCGGGATCATTTTCGAAAATAGCCGAGAATGACTTTCACGCTTACCGGATCGGCCTCGACCAGGCAGCTATCCGGCACATCGATCAGGAACGGGATGGCGCGAAAATCGGTCACTCCCTCCGGGCTCAGGGTCACCAACGCCAGCGCTGACTGGCGTGTGTAGGCCAACCCGTACTGGTCGAAGAGCGCGTTGCCCAGGCTGTAGAGGACCAGCGTCTTGCTGTCATCGACCCACGCAGCGGGTTGCAGCACATGCGGGTGGTGCCCCCAGATCAGCACCGCGCCCGCCTCGGCCAGTTGGTCGGCAAGCTCTCTCTGGAAGCGGGCTGCGCCGGCCTGGTACTCCAGCCCCCAGTGGATCGAGACGATCACCAGCGCCCCCGCTTCTTTCGCCGACCGGACGGCCTGCCCGGCGCTTTCGGCCTCGAACCCGCCCGTGGCGTCGAAGGCCAGCAAAGCCAGCCGCAGTCCGTTGATTTCCCGGTATTCCGGCTCGGAACCGGGACCCACAAACCCCAACCCGGCTTCCGCCAGCGCGGTTTGGGTTTCACGCATTCCAACGTCCCCGCAATCGAAGATATGGTTGTTGGCGAGGGTCAGCAGGTCGAAGCCGGCCTCGGCCAGATAGCTGGCGTGCTCGGGCGGCGCGCACAGTGCATAGGGTGAAGCGGTTCGCACGGCTGCGCGGGTCAGCGGGGATTCGAGGTTGGCCAGGGCGAGATCGGCGCTGCGCAAGGTGGGCGCGAGATACGCAAAGGTCTCTGCGGAGGGGTGCACATCCCGTCCCAGCATGATGTCGCCCAGCAGCGCGAGCGTGACCGTCGGGGTGGGGCTCGGGGTTGGGGGAAAGATCGGGGAAACGGTAGCAGGCTGCGGGGGGAACGAAGCGGGAGGATCAGCCGCCTTTCCCTGGCAGCCTGTCGACAGCAGAAGGGTAATCATCCCCCAACGTAGCAACCAAATCAAAACAGACCACGGGTGACGGACCACAGATGACAGACCACGGATGACGGACCACAGATGATGGCCAATGACCTTGTCTGTGGTCAATACTCCGTCGTCTGTGGTCCGTTGTGTTACGCAGAGCTCATGGCGTGATGAACAGACTCGTCCAATCCGGTTGGGGCGGGTTCGTACCTGCTTCGACCATCGCCTGCCACTGCTCGTCGGTCATGCGATTGCTGACCGGCACCGGGAATTCATAGTAGCTGTAGACTGCGCCGGTGGCCAGACGGATGGGCTGGCCGGGCAGCACCACGTATAGAACCGTGGGCTGGCCGATGGCTTCCTCCAGAGCAACCAGCGTGCCATCCGGCGCGGGGCCGGTGGCGACATCCGCGATCAAGGCTGCCTTCTGATCCTCCAGGATGGGACGTCCCTCACCCGGTTCGGTGTCCGCGGAGGCCAGGGTGAACTGTTCCAGCACGCCCCCCCAGTAGAACATGTGCCAGTAATCGTCGCTGGGAATTTCCAGGCCATTCAGTTCGGCTTCCGCAACCCGTTGAAGAAACTGGAGCTCGGAGATCAGGTTGTCCAGGTTTCTCGCGGTCAAGTCGCTCAGCAGGCCGCGCTGGGACAGGCCGTCGCGCGTCATGTTCGCCAGGGCCAGCAGGCGCGCATAGGCCTCGGGGTTGGGTTCCACGTAGCTGCGCGGCGGTTCCTCGTCCGGGCCGCCGCCGCCCATCTCGGCCATGACCTGCTTGGCGTACAGGATGGTATCGTGTTTGAGCTCCGTCCATGATCCCAGGGCAGTGTGCAGGTCTTTACGGGTCCAGGCCTGGGTCTGCATGAAGACCGGGTAACGGATGTCCTTGGGCGTCAGCAGCGGCTGGAAGGAGTACAGCCAGCTCCAGTAAAGGTTCTGTGTCCAGGAGTCGAGCCCCAGGGCAGCAACCTCTGCGCGCACCTTGGCCATTTGAGTCTCGTAGTTGGCGTACTGGTTCTCCCCCATGCCGATCAAGATATTATAGGCTTCGTCCGAACCCATGGCCGCCATGAAGTCCAGCCCTTTGGGCAGGCCACGCGGGTTCGACTCCGTGCCTACCTTGCGCCAGATAACCTGTCCGAAGACGTAGGCGTCCAGCGTGAATCGCTGCCCCATGAAGCGGAAACCGCGCGTGGCCTGCTGTGTGTCCTCCCAGATCCAGACCCACATCGAGTTGACTTGCGGGGGCGGCAGGGTCTTGGCCGCCTCCATGAAGGCGGCAAATTTGGTTTCATCCGCAAAGGAGGCAGGATCGGCGTTATAGCCGAAGACCGCGTCCATCAGGGCGCCATATTCGAAGAACGAAAGATCGTCCGCTTTGCCGACGATGAAGACAGTCGGTTCATAGATGTTCTGCCAGAGTGACAGGGCAGGTGTGCCATCGGCGGCGCGGGCGGTGCGCAGCGTCTGCGTCATGAGCAGGGCGCGCTTGGTCTCGAACTCGTCCCGCAGGCGGTAGGTCAGGCGCCCGTACCACATCATGGTGCGGAAGTATTTCTTGAGCTCTTCCGAGCGGGTGTAGTGCCCGCGCGGGATATACTGCGAGTAATCTTCGATCAGCTTTTTCTCCGGCAGCAGGTCGGGACGGTCCCAGATGGGCGAGACCTGCGGTCCAGCGGCGCTGTTGATCAGCGCCAGCTCGGCGTTGACCAGGCCAGCCGCCTCGGCGGGCACCGGGTCGGGCAGACCAAGCAGTTGCGCGGCCACGGCGAAGAAGGCCACATTGCGCAGGGCGGGTTCTTCGAGCGCTGTGCCTCTCAAGGTTCCGTATTGCTGGTAGCTGGCAGCCAGCATGCTGCTGGTGAGCGCGTTCAGGGTGGCAATGAACGAGTCGCGCTCCAGGTCGCGCAGCATCTTGTCGAAGATCAGGTGGTAGACGTGATAGACCGAGTCGGTGGTGATGAAGACCGGGCGGAAATCATAGCGGCCGTATTCGTAGATCTGGTAGAACTCGCGGTATTGCCCCGGTTCGGGCGGCAGGACCACGAAGCCGTTTTGCGAGAGCAACTGGCGCTGTCCGTTGCTGAGCTCGGTCTCGCTGGCAAATTGCACACCGCCCAGGTCCACAGGCAGCGCGTAGTCGCCGCCATTGAAGCGCACTGGGATGTTGACGGCCAGCGGTTTATAGGCCGCAAAGGCGGGCGCGTAGACGTTCGGTGGCGGCGTGGGCACCGGTCCGCTCGCGGTGGGCGAGGCCGACGGTTCCGAGGTGGGGGGCGTAGGGACGAACAACTGGCAGGCGAGGGAGATCAGGATGATGGAGCTGACAAAGATCAAGAGGGACTTGCGTTGGAATTGCATGGAAACCTCCTAAGGCACAAGAATGTATATCTGACCGTCATCTGCTTGGACGACCGCCATGTGGTTGAAGGGGCCTTCCAAAGTAGAGACGAGACTGAAGCCAAAACCGTTCCACTCCCAGACCTTCAACTGCCGGGCCGGGGCGGAGGGTGGATCGTCATACCGCGCGTCGAGCGTGACCAGGAACTGCTCCCCGTTTCCGGTCAGGTCGGCAGTGGCAAAACCAGCCACCGGTTCCGCCAGTGCCGAACCCGCCCAGCGTTCCCGGAAGGCACCACGATACCACCCGATCAGGATGATCTGGCAGGACCTGCCGCTGGCATCTTGAAAACCCTCGATCCGCCCGCCGTGCGGCAGCCAGGCATCCACCGGCCAGGGTTGGAACGGACGCCAGACCAACAGGACGGCCTCCGGGCGGCCATCCCGGTTCAGGTCGGCGATCAGGGCCTGGCGCACCTGCCAGTTTTGCGGACTGTGCCAGCGTATCAGTTCGCCGGTCTGGATGGCGGCGCGTCCGTCGTCAGTGAGACTTAATGTTTCTAGCTGTCCATCATTGTCGAAATCGGCAGACATGACCGCTGGAGTCGTTTGTATCCCAGCTGGCAGAGGGACTGGCACCAGGCTCGCATCCTCCAACTTCCAGGCCAAGATCCGTGCAGGCGAGAGGAGCGCCAGTGCCAGCAGCCCCAATGGGAGAATCGTCCGGCGGTTCATTATTTTTATTGTACAACTATTTTTCCAGAGAGGTATCTACTCAAACCTATGCAAAAAATAGGGTCGGTGTGCGCGGGTTGTCCCTGACATGTTTTGCGTGCACACTAGAATGTCAAATCTTACCGAAGACGTCCGAATAAGTGTATAATGAAATCGTCGTCCATCATTTGTTCGTTAATTCCAGGAGGAAAGCATGCCCGAAAAAGAGATGAACCCCCAGGCCGGAAATGCAAGAAGGTTCCGAATCACCGCGGAGGTGGGTGAAACAGCCGTCGAAATCCTTTTACCGACCAGATTGCCAAAAGGCAGACAGCCCAAAGACTATAAAATTATCAAGAAAGATATTCCGGAGAGCGTCAAAGGCCTGACGTACGGCGGCGTAACGGTATTATGGATCAACAATTTTGGCCTCAGGATAAGAGGAAATTTTACGATCAAGAAAGGCGGCACCAAACAAGATCCCTTCATCGATGAAGTGGAAGGGGAGCAATTCGATTATGAGGTGATCGTGCCAGGCCCGCCGCCCAAGGGATATGCAACCCTGGTCTATTTCGATGGGACGAATGTCCAACCGGCCTCTGCCACGATCGACAGCAGCAACAATTTTCATTTCAACTTGAATATCGGTGATCCTCCCACGGGTTGGGGGGGCGGTTAGTTCTCCTAACTGTACGTTCAACATACATTATCAGTAAATCACGAAATGGCTGGGAGAAGCGCCCAAAACGGGGGGGGGTGGGGGGGGGGGGGGGGGGGGGGGGGG
>DAOTXM010000261.1:0-8283 GCA_034435215.1 Anaerolineales bacterium | reverse complement strand
GAGCGGGCGTACACCCGCTCATACCCCAATTTTCGGCCCCCTTTCTTGCAAGGGCGAAAGCCAAGAAACGTAACATTGGAAGGATAGTATGGGAAAACTGACTCTAATCCTGGGCGGCGCGCGCAGCGGCAAGAGCACCTTTGCCGAGCAGCGCGCCAAAGAAATCGGCGGCGAAAGCGTCCTGTATGTCGCCACGTCCGAGACCAAAGACGAGGAAATGCAACAACGCGTCGAAAAACACCGCGCCGACAGGCCTCCCGCCTGGGGGACCCTGGAGGCGACTCGAAATGTCGCGCAGGCCCTTCGTCAGGCTCAGGACACCGCCCTTCGTCAGGCTCAGGACACCGCCCTTCGTCAGGCTCAGGACACTGCCCTTCGTCAGGCTCAGGACACTGCCCTTCGTCAGGCTCAGGACACCGCCCTTCGTCAGAGTGGAAGCGCAGTAAAGGTCGTTTTGCTGGACTGTATGACCTTCCTGGTTGCCAACCATTTGCTGGATGCGGCCGGTCCCGAGGGCGATCCGTTTGCCGGGCCCAGCGCCGACCCGTTCGATGCGCAGATCGAAACAGACGTAGTCACCGAAGTCGAAGCGCTGGTTGCCTATGTGCAGGAGACGGAGGTCGAAATGCTGGTGGTGTCCAACGAGGTCGGGCTGGGGGTCGTCCCGCCTTACGAGCTGGGACGCGCCTACCGCGATATTTTAGGTCGCGCCAACCAGATTTTAGCCCACCATGCAGATGAAGTTTTCCTGCTCGTGGCGGGCATCCCAATGCGGATCAAGTGAGTGGCCGGTGGTGCAGTTGCTGGCGTTGATCATTGACAGTCTGTTTGGCGATCCGCCAAATAAGTGTCACCCGGTAGCGTGGATGGGTTCGGGCATCGGCGCCGCCCGGAAGCGCGCGCCCAAAACGGACATCCGATGGCAACTGGGTTACGGCGGGTTGATCGCCTTCGGCGGCGCAGGGTTTGTCGCTGCGCTTGGGTGGCTGACGACATGGTTAGTCCGACTCCTTCCCAGGCCGTTGAACTGGTTGGGGGAGGCAGGCGCGTTGAAGTTGATGCTATCCGTAGGCGGCCTGACTCGAGCGGCGACCGAAATCCAGTCGGCGTTGGAAGCCGAGGATTTGCTTGAGGCCCGGCGGCTGACGAGCTGGCATCTGGTCAGCCGCGACACGTCTGAGTTGAGCGAATCACAGGTCGTGGCTGCGACGATCCAGTCATTGACCGAGAATACATCCGACAGCATTCTTGGGCCGCTCTTTTTCTATACCCTGTTTGGATTGCCGGGGGCTTTTATGTATCGTTTTGCGAACACAGCGGATTCGATGCTCGGTTACCGGGATGCGGGGAGAGAATGGCTTGGCAAAATCCCTGCCCGCCTGGATGATTTGTTGAACCTGGTCCCGTCCCGGTTGACAGCCCTGTTCTTTATTTTGATCGCCTGGCTGAACGGAGGCGATGCATCTGCTGCAATCAGCATTTGGCGGCGCGATCACAATCGAACGCAAAGCCCGAATGCCGGCCACCCGATGAGCGCCGGGGCGGGCGCGTTGGGTGTGGAGCTTGAAAAAGTCGGCCATTATAATCTGGGAGAGGGGCAGCGTGTGCCGCAGGTGCGTGACATCGATCGTGCTGTTCGCTTGATGCAGACGACCGCCTTCATTGCGGCGGGATTGTTCGGCCTGCTCTCTGCGCTGATGCGGAAGAAACATGCTTGAACGGGAGATACTCTCATGTTGCATTTGATCTTGGTGCGTCACGGTGAGAGCGAATGGAATGCCCAGCGCCGCTACCAGGGACAATCGGATGTACCCCTGTCGGAATTGGGCAGGCGGCAGGCGCAGTTGGTTGCCGAACGGCTGGCAGGGGTCAAGATCGATGCCGCCTATGCCAGTGACCTGGTCCGCGCCTGGGAGACAGCCCAAATCATTGTTGAAAAGAATTGCCTGGAAGTAGCCCCCGATCCGCGCCTGCGGGAACTTAAGTTCGGCGTCCTGGAGGGATTGACCTTCGAGGAAGCGCAGGCACAATATCCGGAAATGATCGCTGCCTGGCTGGAGGATTTCAACCGTCCGCCGGAGGGTGGGGAGACGATCGAACTGTTCAACGCGCGCGTCGTCTCGTTGTTGGATGACCTCAAGCAGGAACATGATGAGCAGGTCGTGCTGCTGGTTGGGCATGGCGGCTCGCTAAGCGAGATCCTGCGCGTGGTCCTGGGCCTCTCGCGGGAAAAACGCTGGTATCTCGAAATGGAAAATGCCAGCCTGTCGGAAGTGCTGATCGCAGAAGAGTATGTGTCGCTTAAGCGGTTGAACGATACCTGCCATTTGGCTATGCTGGCTTAGTTCTTGCAGGGTCTCAGACCTTGCAAGAGCATTCCAACAAGGGAATTAGTAGAGATCGTAAAGATGTGTCCTATCAAAACTGTACAGGCGGTTTTCAAGAGCTCAAAGTAAAATACATCCATGCTGGCCCGTGTCTTTTCTTGCGCCGTCGTCGGCCTCGACGGCGTTATCGTCGAAGTCGAAGTGGACTATACCAATGGCTTACCCGCCACGATCATCGTCGGCCTGCCGGATGCCGCCGTACAGGAGAGCCGTGAGCGCGTGCAGACCGCCATCAAGAACGCCGGGTTGCACTTCCCCCGCCACCGCATCGTGGTCAACCTGGCCCCGGCCTCCGTCCGCAAGGAGGGCCCGGCCTACGATCTGCCCATCGCCTTGGGCGTGGTCATCCTGAGCGGGCGCCTGCCGCTCGAGGCCGTTCAGGATATGATCGTGGTCGGTGAGCTATCGCTGGACGGCGCCGTCCGGCACACGCGCGGTATCCTGCCCATGGCGGCTGCTGCCCGTGCCAATGGTTTTAAGCGCATGGCCGTGCCTGAAGCGGACGCCGCCGAAGCAGCCCTGATCCCCGACCTGGAGATCATCCCAGTTAAATCGCTCGCGCATCTCTATGACCACCTGACCGGCCGCCAGTCCATCGAGCCATTCCAGGCCTCCAACGACGATCCCGCGCCCCTGTTCGTCCCCACCGACTTCGCCGAGGTCAAGGGGCAGGAGCACGTCAAGCGCGCCCTGGAGGTGGCGGCCGCTGGTGGACATAACTGTCTGATGTTGCGTCCAATAAGCCATTAGTTTCCGGCACATTAAACCAACCATCAAGACGTACATGACCATCGGGGCGAAGAATTACTCGCAAGTGCATTAATTTGAATAGCAATCGCTTCTTTTCAAAAGTTATCTCTTCATCCAACGATAGTTCTTCTAAAATATTTGAAGAAAATTGCTCAAGAGCATCTACGCTAACCGGTTCCGGGACGTCTGTAATCTCAGCACGCAAATCTACCAAATCGCTCTCTATAGACTTCGTTTCCTCATCCATCTGAAGTTTTTGATCTAGATACTCAGTTTTTGACATCTCAATATCCGGATCCAGATACGCATCATTGAGATTTTGCCTCTTTTGTTTGACTTTTAGTAAGCCTCGCTCCAATGTTTCAATTTGAGCGATTTTCCTTGCCTGGCTCTCCCGAAGTAAATCCAGCGCTTCCTCGTAACCCTCCCGGAGAGCAACCGGATTTCTTATGATTTCCAAGACCTTATTCCAAACGATAGGTTCCAGAACGCGTGCTGAAATTTGCTTATTCATACAGTGCCCTGCTCTCAAACGATGACGATAGGATTGCGCGTCAACTTTTTTACGATGTTTACCAGCTTTTTGGGTTTGTGAAAGATACGGACGTTCACATTCAGAACAAATAATCATACCACTTAACAGATATGGCCTGGATGGATGTTTTCTGACATAGCTTTTATTATGCTTCATCCGTCTCTGTACTTTTTCAAAGGTTGCGAAATCAATAATGGGATCACATTCAATTCGAATCCATTCTTCTTTATCTTTAAACTCCAAGCTGGGGCCTGTACGCTTATATTTGTTGAAAAAGTAATAACCAATGTATGTAGTATTAACCAAAATGTGGTTAACCGTGGTCTTTCCCCAGGTAGTGTTTCCTCTCGCTGTTACGTAACCCTTTTCATCTAAAATCCTTACAATTTCTCGGATCGACCGCTGTTCTTCAGTATACATGGCAAAGATTTCTCTAACAATTTCTGCCTGTTCAGGAACAATTTCCAGTCCACCATTGGCATCGGGGTTCAGCTTATAACCCAATGGAGCGATACCTGCGACCCACTTTCCGCTTTCAGCTTTCCTTCGCTTTCCTCGCATGCAACGTTCCACACGCTTGGCATTTTCCCACTTGGCAAAGGTTGCGTCCAAGTCCTTACGAACCTCCCCTTCCGGGGTCTCCTCATATGAACCCAAAACGTATTCCACACGGGCACCGCGTTTATTAAATTCGCGTTCGAGCGTCTGGCGGATGTATGGATCTCTTGCTAATCGGTCCAGGGCATGAACAACCAAAACATCGAAACCATAGATTTCAAGGAAGTAGAGCGCTGCATCCAAACTGGGACGAGACAACTCTCTTGATGTGTAATCATCCACATAAGCGGGGATCGCATCAGGCGTATCCGCAAGGACATCCTTGCCAGTTTCGGCATCAACATATTGATTACCAATCAGTGTATATCTTCGGGCATTTACGTGTTTCAAGCATTCTGAAATTTGCGATGGGATGGAAAAATTGTCACGCTGCATATCGGTAGATACACGTGCGTAAATTACTGCGCGTTTGCTCATCGTTTTATCCTCGGGTAATAGAGTGTTGTGCCAGTCGGGCCGGGCCGGCTGGCAGGTGATTTAGTTGTGTACTGGGGATTTGAGAATATCTTGCATTTCCTTAAACAATTCGGTTCCCAGGACTTGCACTTGCTCTTCAAGGGGTAGGCCGATATTGTTGATCAGGTCTGCCAGCAACATACCCATATTGCCTTCCACTTCAAGAAGGCTCTTTCCGGAAGTGGCTTCCTGCCACTCCCGGCGAATATGGGCTAATGCGGTAACAAGTTGCATACGTTGAATTGCGGGGGTTTGAAGCATGGAATTCTCCTTGTTGGAGCGCCTGTCTTCCTCCTGGCAGAAAAACGAAGCGCCCCAGTGGAATCCCACCAGGGCGTTTAGTCGGGCTGATATAATTCACTCAGCCTTTCCCGCCGTCGACTCGGTGGGTTTGGGTTAGGGTCGTAAGGGTGCTCGTAACACCAGTGCGACCCGTTTTTAGGAATTGAAATTACTTATTAATAAGTAATTATACTACAGCTTTATTCGTTGTCAATTTTCTTCGGGCCACGCTTGCCCCCCTTCGCTTCGGATGTTTTAGCATACTCTAGCAAGGACGCCCTGTCGACCTGCCAGGACCATCCCCACTTGCGCGCCTTGATCTTCTTGGCGCGGATCAACTTACGAATGTAATCGGGGTCATAGTCGGCAAGCCGGGCAGCTTCATAGGTGGTTAACCATTCCTCCATGAAAGATTCCTCCATAGAGAATTATAACTACTTGTGGGTCTGGTGCTCCGGCAATCTATTAAATTGTCAAGGTACTGGCATCGCCTGTTGTACCTGACGGGAGTCAAATAGAATTCGAGTTAGATTACGAAATTGTTAGGAGAATTCGTGACACATGTCACTTGCCTATGTGACTAACCTTTTCCTAAAATAAGCCCCATGAAAAATTGCACCATATTTCGCTCCAAGAGATATGGTCCAACCAAAAAGGTTATGCTCGCTTTAAGCCTGACCAGTACAGGTATGGTCGTTACGTTACCAACAGTATGGGCCTACCAAAATATTCAACTGAGCCTGGGATTGGAGGCTGCCCAGGTAACAATGGCCTTTCACGTGTCTGAATTGCTGGTGATGACCACGGTCGGTGTGGGGTTGGGATACCTTATAGATTGGGCCATACGCCGGCGCAAATCCATCTTCCATGCTCCGAAAGAAGGAAGTTGCGTAGAAGCTCTTGTACGATTGTGGGGATACGAAATGATCTGCAAGGAAGAGGTTGAATGCAAAATCATTCCCGAAGTCAACCTGTTTCCGACCTATAACGAAGTTCGCAAGATGTCAAGCCGTCCCAAGCGTCGTGGGAGAAAGCCGACTTTCCCGCTTGAAGCCTGGCTGCCGATTGCCGCCAAATGGGAGAACCGCGATCCAATCCGGGACGCGTTCACTTTGGAAGACTTGATCCGAGAAAGCTTGGGGGAAAATTCGGATGGCTCTCCAATCGTCTCGGCGCAGTCCTACTATAGCACATGGCGCGAGCGTGCTCTTGAAGAACTTCAACGAAGGGCCGAAGCCAAACAGGCTACCAGGCAATCCAATCTGGAAAGGTTAGACGAATAAAAGTTTGAAAATAATCACCAGCGGGGAAATTCAACGGCATAACCGGCAAGACCCATATGGTTTGCCAAGCATTTCTGACTTCCTGAAGGCAGGATGGATATTTTCGCGCCTGGGTATCACGCATTGTTCCAATAATCTTTTATAGAAATTGCCCAATTTTCGACCCATGAATTTTTATAGAATTCCTGTAATTCAAATATGAAACCAATTTGACTCTCGCCTGATAAAAGAGCCGTCGCCGCGGCTCTTTTACTTTTCAAATCCACAACGAGGTGAACATGGCGAAAGTCATCATTTATCTGCGGGACAATGAATCGGCTGCGCTCCACGATCTGGCGCAACGTGAATACCGCGCTCCCAAAGCGCAGGCTGCTTTGATCATCCGCCAGGAACTGGAACGCTTGGGAATGATCGAAGCCCTGCCCTCCAATGAACAAGCTACGGACGGTCAAAGGCCGGAGAGCGCTCAGGGGAAAGCCTTATGACCACAAGCGCTGCCAAACAATACCATTTCAGCCAGGAACAACGTACCCAGCTTGGACAGGTATACAAGTTGATCTTGGGTTGGCGCCAGGAACGCCTGGCGGCCCAAGCCAGGCAGACCGGCGAGAATGCGCCTTACTCCGATCCCCCAACCGTTGATCGCCATCTTATGGAAGGCGATTCGGAAAGAAGCGAGGCCTGACATGATCGCAGCCATTCTCGCCGCACTGGCCTCCTTTATAGGCCCCATCTTGCTTGGCTTGGTGATTTTCATCATCCTAGCCGCCATCTTCTCATGATGAAAAGGAAAATCCCATGCCAACCAAAGTCATCTGCATTGCCAATCAAAAAGGCGGGGTAGGCAAAACCACCACCGCTGTCTCCCTGGCGCACGGGCTTGCTCTGAAAGGCAAGCAAGTTTTGCTTATTGACCTGGATCCACAAGGCCAGTCCGCCACTGCCCTGGGACGCGGCCCGGAGCCTGGAGTCTTTTACCTGCTCACAATGGGGGCATCCCCCCAGGAAGCCACCTTCGTGCAATCTTGGGTGCGCTCCTCTGGAAGGGAAGGCCTGTACCTGTATCCCGGCGACCAGCAAACAATGGCCGCTCAGACTGTGCTGAACGCACAGAACCAACCGGTTTCATCCATCCGCGCTGCCATAAAACGTTTTTTCAAGGAGGGTCTGCACTACATCATCTTCGATACCGCTCCTAGTGTGGGCGGCATTCAGGAACGGGCAGTCTGGGCTTCCGATCTGGTGATCGTGCCAACTGCCACCGAATTCTTGTCCGCCGAGGGGGTTGGCAAGGTCATGCGTATGATGAGCGTCCTGCAACAAAAGAAACGCTGGGGTGGTGCGCTGTTGGGCATCCTGCCAACTTTCTACGACGAACAAACCCGCGAGAGCAAAGCCACGATGGAAAGCCTGCAGGAACACTTTGGTCAGAATCTGCTGCCGCCCATCCACCGGGCTACTATTCTGCGCGAGTGCGCGGCCAACGGCCAGACCATCTTCGAAGCTGACTCTGCCTGCAGGGCCGCCGCTGAATACCTGGCGCTGGTCAAGTTGACAATGAAATTCTAGGAGGTGGACATGAGCAAGCGACGAGATCCATTTCGCCATCAAGAAGACAAAACAGACATCCCCGCACCACCAGATATCTATGACAACTTACGCATGGCCGAGCCACGCAGGC
Organism: Anaerolineales bacterium; assembly: GCA_034435215.1. GTDB lineage: Bacteria > Chloroflexota > Anaerolineae > Anaerolineales > Villigracilaceae > JAABUE01. The sequence goes on along the minus strand of DAOTXM010000261.1, from coordinate 291 downwards.
GCAACCGCCACTGGGAGAAAGAGCACAACAGTCGCAAGGTGGTTTATCGCGGCGTGGATCCCAAGCTGGCTTTGCGGGTCAAGGAGATCGCCGGCGAGTTTGAAGTGCGCGAAGGCGAAGTGGCCCGTTTCCTGCTGGAGTGCGCTCTGCGCGCCTACGCTGAAGGCGATCTGGACCTGATCCCGTATCCCAATCCAAACCGCATGCGCATGACGCTTTTTCCAACTGACGAGCCGTCCCAACGCGCCAATCTCTCATACACCCCGCGTAAAACAAAACGCAAAAAATCCA
>DAOTXM010000260.1:0-7945 GCA_034435215.1 Anaerolineales bacterium | reverse complement strand
CGCTGCCAGCAAGGCCGTGCGTCGGTTATAGAGCTTTGCCACACTCAAATACAGCAGGAAAATCGTGCCCAGGTCAGCCAATGCCGAGAACTGGCGAGCCAGTAACTTCAGGGAGCCGAAATCGGTCAGACCGGTAATCTCTGCCGTATATCGTACGATAAACAAGGGTAGCGTCCCGTAGACAAAGAACGCAAAGCCGCGGTTATGTGGATTGAGGGTGGAAGTGGCCGTATCGAAATAATCGCCGGGGCCCATCCAGCGTTGCTGTTCCGGTGGGCAGGCGTCGATTGGAAGAGCGGGGTCGGTGCACTCATGGGCACGCAGGTTGCCGACCACACTGACCAGGAAACCTTCGTCCGGGTGCTGGTGTTGTAGCTCGCCCCAGTCTGAACCAGTGAGACGCAAAAATGCCGCCGCGGCCAACACGACGATCAAGAGTACATCGTAAAACCAGGAATTTTTCTCTCTCATTCTAAAAACAACTATCGGGCAGGAACCGAGAACATCCAAAAATCATGGCCGCTTACATCCGAGTCATACAACTCAAGTTTCCCTTGCGGATATAACTGCCAGAGCACATCCAGCGTCTGCTGGTCATTGGTTTGCGGCAATTCCTGGTTGGCCTTCACCAGGAACAGCTTGGGCCCCGGCAATTGTACCGTCTCCGGCAGGTTCTCGCGCCATTTGGCAAAATCCCGGTTGGGGATGCCGGCCCACACGCCCGGCAAACGCGTGTCCACCCAGTGTGGGAAGGGCACGATCCAGATGGTCTCCGTGGTGCCATAGGTTTTCCCGAATTGTTTAATGACGGTGCCCATCTCCGATGAGTTCCAGGAACCGCCACGATAGGCCTCATAATATTGACGGAAGACCAGGTCGTAGTTCTGGACTCCCGACCAGGCCATCAAGACCAATGCCAGCCCCCAGGCAAATCCTGCGCGCAGCTTTCTGCGCCCCGTGCCTGCCTCCGTTGCACCCAACATAGACGAAACGATGGCATCCAGCGCCACCCCCACGATAACGAAGGCTGTCACGTATGCGCCCCCGGCGCGGTTCAGGGCGGGATTCTCATCCGGATACGCCAGGGAAAGGATCGAGGGCATGGCTAGAAGCGGAATGGACAGGAGCAGGAACAGGTCCAGCCAGTGACGGTTACGCAGGTAGCGTGCGAGTAGTAGAACCATCCCGATCAAAAAGAGTGCGCCGGAGACCACATCCAGGGCCGGTCGCCTGGTGACCGAGTGCACCCAGATATCACCGTCATCCCAGTTGAACATGCGGATACCATTCCAAAAATTCGAGAAGAAGACTTGCAGGACAGGCGCGGGCAACGGCTGGTCTATGTTCCCCAGGCGGGAGAGCGCACGATAGGAAAAGATATCGGGATTGTCAAGCATGTAACGCAACAAAGGCAGAAAAACAACCAGCGCAGCCAGTCCCAGGATGACCAGCCATAAAATGGCATCCCGCCGCAGACCACTGGACCTGGTGTGGAGCAGATATAACCCGATCGCGATCACCACCACGATGGGCATGATCCGAATGGGGCTATAACCGTGCAGACCAAGCCCCAGGAACAGGCCGGAGAGGATGAAATCATTGCGGTTGCGCGTACGCAGGCCACGGATCAGGTAATAGAGCGTCGGCGCCACGAACAGCGGGTAGAGCGGGAAGCGCAGCCCCACACGGCTGATCACATTCGGCCAGTAGCCTATGCCTGCAAAGAACAGTGTGAACAAACCCACGCGGAAGCCGCCAATTTCCTTGCCGAGCAGGTACATGTAAGGCAGGGTCAGCAACCCAAACAGCACTGTACCGATTTTCAGGCTCAGGAAGGAAAGCCCGGTACCGAAAATCCAGCTTATCAACAGCGTCCAGTACATCTGGAGGGCCTCACGCCCGGTGTTACGTGGGAAGAAGATATGCGTCTGTCCCTGCGAAACATCGAAAACATCCAGGATTTTCTCGGCATGGTCGCTGAACGGTTCCGGCGGGACCGTATCCAACCGGTAAGCGCGTAGGAAGATCACCATGACTGTCACGTAAACCAGCAGCAAACTCCACAAGATGATCCGGCGGCGTTCTTCTGCGGTCCGTTCCTGGCGAGCGCGATGGTAAGGCAGCCATAAGGCATAACTGAATAAGATAATGGCAAGCAGCCAGAGGGTCAGGTTGAACCAATTGAAAAGATTCCCGCCGAGACTGAAAAAAGCAGCAAAAGCCAGCAAGGCTGAGATAATCAACGGCACCAGCCGGACCGTTTCCGGGTCGAGACGACCGTGGTCGGGCAGCAAAGCGGGCATGTGGATTTCGTGCCTAACGAGGCTCCAAATGATCAGTCCAAATGCCAGAGCATAAATTCCCACAGCGATGATTCCATTCCGTCCGCCTTTTTCCATTTGGAAAGAACCAATTACGATCAATTTCCCAGCCGGTTCGAGCATGTACTGCGCCAACACTGCCAAGACCAGGCCAAGCAAAACGCGCCAGGAAAGTTTACCCTCGACCTGAAGGGGAACTGCTACCGTGGCAGGGAACGTTTCAACGATCACTTCCCGTTCTTCGACTAGCGAACGGTTGATCTGCTCCCGCCGCGCCGCGTCAAATACAGAGGCCAGGAAATTGAAAAACGACTTCCAGTCCTTGAAAATCGACTTATAGAGATCGAGCACTGTCGGCTCTTCCACGTGAGATTCGGGAGGTTCGAGTTTGATATCGTTATTCATGGCTCAGACTGTTCACTGAAAACTGTCCATCACTGCTTCTGTTTCTTTGCTATCACGATGATACTCTCCCCCCAACGCATGGGCAGGAACGCGAATCCGCTGATGGCTTGAAAGCCGCCCAGTGAGCCAAAGAGCAGCTTCTGGAGCTGTTTCGGCACGATCGGGATGTACGGCACATCCCAGAACCCGTCCGCAAAGACGCGCTTCAATGAAAAGCCAGAGCGTTCGATCCAAGCCAGCCAGACGGAAGGGGGGTTGAGCGAGATATGCGTTGGGTCCTGGTAACCGATCCATTTCTCGCCCTTCCAGGGCTTGAGCAGCGAGTCCAGATTAGGTGTTGCCAGGATGAGAATGCCGCCGGAAGCAGTCACACGGCCGATCTCAGCGATGGCCTTTTCAGGATCAGGGAGGTGCTCGACGATATGCTTAATGATCACGACATCGAATGCGCCATTTGCAAACGGGATTTCCTGTGCGCTGGCGGTTTGCAGAGCAGTTTTCTCAATCACAGATCTTGATTGTTTGACGGCCCAATGATTCAAATCCATGCCATAGGTCACGAAAGAATCTTCGAGCTGGCCGACCAGATGTCCCAGCCCGGAACCGATCTCCAGCAAACGCCCGCCATGTACCCCATGGCGGCGCGCTAGAATGGCATAGAAGCGGTTCGACCACCAATACTGGCTATATTTAGCGAACGAAATATTTTCGTAGGTGTGTGTCGAAAAATAATTTTCGTCGAATGACATAAAGCAAAACTGTAGTAATGACTTGAGTCGTTACTACCTTTTTTGGGCAATGAAAAATGTAAACGTACCATCCTCCGCCGGTTCGGGGGAAGCGTATTTTCTCACAAACCGTTCAGTCAGCCACAAATTCCAGTGCGTGGGACTAATGATCCATTTGCCGGTCAGCAATCGCGCGACCACTGACGGCACGCCAAAATAATGCCCCCATTCTAACACGCGCATCGCGGACGCGGGAAAATAGTCCCAATGACGGACCAGTTCGAAACCGGCTTGTTCCAGACGCGTTTTCCAGACCTCCGGCCCGTCCGCGTGCTCGACGCGCGAGATGCGCCGGAACCATTCCGTGTACCGGCCTCCTAGCAGGCGCGAAATCGAGAGTTCGGAGAGGTAGCGCGGGTTGGGGACACAAAAGTAGAACGGCGCTCCCGGCTGGAGCACGCGCACGGTTTCGGCCAGCACAGCGTCGATGTGCGGGATGTGTTCCAGCACCGAGTTGCTGATCGCGCTGGCGAAGGTCGCATCCGGGAAAGGTGCCTGTGCGCCATCTGCCTCGACCAGTCCGCGATACGCGCCGTATTTCTTCGCCTGGTGGATCGGTCCATGCCAGGGATCGAGGCCCACGTCGATTTTCCGGTTGAAGGTCAGGGAGGCAAAATGGCCGTCGCCGCAGCCGATATCGTACACTGGCGCAGGCAACTCGAGATCCTGGTAATACGTCGCTTCCACGGCCCGGATCAAGGCACGGAAGTAGGGCAGTTCGCGCAAGTGTAGGAAGAGGAAATCTTTTTCGGACATGATATAATGATAGCACTTTTCCAAAAAGTGATAGCATCCCCTTTGGGGATAGCAGATTTAAGGTTCCTATGATCCGCACAATGGTTCAACTGACCGAAGAACAACTAAAAGCATTGAAAGAACTGGCCAGAGCGCGCAAGACCTCTGTCGCCAGCCTGGTGCGCGAAAGCGTGGCGCTGTATGTTGCCAAGGTCACGAAAGATGCTGAGCGCGAGGAAAAGTGGCGTCAGGCATTGGAATTCTTAGATTACATCGATCATCATCCGGATGAATTCCGCGATGTCGAAGGCAAAATCGACGTTTCCTCCAATCACGATGAGTATTTTGTTCAGGCAATCGAAGATGATCTTCGTTGATACTTCTGCCTTTCTGTCAATACTTTCTGTTGACGATAAACATCACTCACGCGCCGAGTTATGCCTCAGAAGCTTGCGTGAAGCGAACCAAATGTTATCCACCAACAACTATGTGATTGTCGAAAGCATTGCGCTCATACAAAATAGATTCGGCCTCGATACCGTGCGCGATTTCCAGAACAAGATACTGCCTCTGATCCAAATTGAATGGGTCGACGAAGAACTACATACAGCGTCCATTAAACGTATCCTCTCCGCTAATCGCCGCCACCTGAGCCTGGTGGACTGCTCCGCCTTTGAAACCATGCGCCGCTTGGGGATCGAGACGGTTTTCACCTTCGACGATCACTTCCGCGAGGAAGGTTTCAACGTCATTCCCTGACGCTTCTTCTCCATCAACCCTTCGAATAGCTTCTCATATTCCGCCGCGACGGTATCCGGGGCGTATTGACGCGCAATCTCACACGCATCCCTCTTGAACTTATCCGCATCATCCAGGACCTCGAGGATGGCTCCCGCCAAGCTGGCCGGATCGCCAATTTCAGCGACGCGTCCCATGCCGTGCATCAACACCGGTTGGCGCACCCCCGGCAGTGCAGACGGCACGCTCGGCACGCCGTTCAGCATCGCTTCGATCTGCACCAGGCCAAAGGCTTCGGTCGAGTTCAAGGAGGGGACGGTGATTACATCCAGATTAGGGTAAAAAGCGGCCATCTGCTGCGGGTTGAGGATGCCCAGGAATTTCCAGTGCCCATCCGCCTCGTATTCGCGGATACGTGGCATCAGTCGCATGGCGTAGGCATGCTCGCCCATAACGTCCTGGTATTGCCCGGCAAATAGGACCTGTGCTTTGGGGTATTTTGCCAGAATGGCGGGCATGGCATCCAGCAGCACCTCCACGCCTTTTTCGGAGGCGAAACGCGCCGCCATACCGATGACCGGACGTCGCTCTTTAACGAGATTTTCCTCCGCGAAGGCCCGGATTGCGCCAGGAGCCGGATCCGGCAATTCTACCGGTGGCAGGATGGGGGTCAGTTTCGAGGCGTAACGGGAGAGATATGGGGAATGGTCGGCATAGTCCCGGGTATAGGTCACGATATGGTCGGCTAAAATTCCGGCCATATTATTTTGAATATTTACAACCAGGTTGACCAGGCGGTTGAACAAACCCATCGGAAGTTGCAAATCACAATGATAAGTCAGCACGGCGGGCTTGCCGAAGAGACGACCGCGAAAGGCCACGCCGGGCGCATCGAACTGCGGCAAGTGCATCTGGACGACATCATGCTGCCAGACCAGCTTCGTGGCGACCAGGCCAAAGGTGGGCGCCAATACGCCTTTGCTGATGCGTACTGCGACGGGCACGCGGATGACCTTGACGCCATCCATAGTCTCCTCGCGCGGTAGTGACTTGTCGTACTGCGTGGTCATCACAGTCACTTCATGTCCACGCCTGGCAAATGCCCGTGCCAGGCGCTCCGCGTAGATGGTCAGACCGGAGGTGTGCGGGCGATAGTAGGTGAGAACGGTAAGAATTTTCATAAAACGGGCAGATTATAACGCACTGTACGCGTGCTCGAATTTATCCTCGCCACCCTCCTGGTGGACCGGCAGGCGAAAACACATTTGGAATTACATGTATGGCTTGTTGACTTCCACTATCTTTTGCTTGAGTTCATTAAGCAATTCGGTGGTGGTTTCCCGCTTGGACAAAGACAGGTTGTTTAATTCTTCTGGATCGTTTTCGAGATCGTAGAGTTCTATACGTTCCTCCCCCGCACCCAACTCTGCATAGCCAATGAAATACATCAATTTGTATTGTCCCTTGATCAAGGCCAACGTTGCCTCGGTAATGGGTCCATATTTCGCATTCTTCCTGGCTTGCACGACAAATATGCTTTTCTCTGGATCAGGCAAACTTGAGAATGGCGGCAACAAGCTCCCCTCGCTCCAGTTCACTGGTTTTTGCCCGGTTACATGTAAAAGCGTGGGTAGCAGATCCACCGCGCTGGTATTTGAATAGATATCCTGCCTGGTCCTGCGTCCTGGCTCGAAAATTACAAGAGGAACGCGGATGACAGGCTCGTACAATACTGGTGTTAAATGTCCTGCAATGCCACGCTCGAATAACTCGCCATGGTCGGATGTCAGGACGATCCAGGTATTCTCAAGCAGTCCATTGGTCTCCATGCTTTCCATGAACCGTCCGAACTCCCGGTCCACGTACAAGATGAATTCGTCATAGTTGGTGCGTTTCCTGAATAGAAGTTCGAAGGCATCCCCCCCTTCGCCGGCAAACAAGTCAAGCGGTTTATAGACTGGCCAATATCCATCTTGATTGAATCGACCGAAGAATTCTCTATGTGTGTTGTATGGACCGTGGGGCGGCATAAAGTGGAAATAACCCATAAAAGGCTGTGAAAGGTTTCGAACTGTACGAATAAGCCAGTCGATTGCGTCTTCGAGCAGAAAATAATTTTCGCCTGAGATATCTGGGATTCCACGCGGGAACAGGGATCGCAAATCTACAATGCTTCTCTCGCGCAATGCATGTACGATCCGTGAGAAGAATAAGGAATAAGCATACCCTTCATCCTTGCTTTTCATTGTTCGCGTCCAGCCTACCGTTGCGGTGCTCTCGTCCCTTTTGAATAAAGCAGTGATGATTTCGTCATTGGTCAGTAATAGATCTCCCAGAGGAACATAACTGTCCATTTTTGCATTTAACTGTTCCAACAATGTGTTTGCAACCGGATTATGGGTATAAGCGATTCGATACACATTTTGGAAGGCTGTAAAAATGTTTTTTTCAACAAACGCCTCGTCTACCAATCCATAAAGGTCGAATGCCCGATTTGTCCAGGGTAATGTACCAGTCAGCAAGGAGGCGGTTCCAGGCGTTGTGAAATTCCCACCGGCATAATGATTGTGATAGACCACAGCCCGCTCGGCCAGACGGCTCAAGTTGGGCATCGTATCACGTGGATAGCCATGGAGCGCGAGGTGGTGAGCCGAGAGCGCATCGAACACCAATACAATGACGTTTGGATGACTTTGTGGGGTTCCCCATGTGCTTATGAGCCGGGGTGTAGCAAGGCTAAGAGGCAAAGCGCCTGCCAGTTTTAGAAAGTCTCTTCGGGAAATCTGATTGCTCATAAACGCTTTGGAAGATTTTCGTTTGGATACTTTTAGGTGGTAAAGGTATTTTAGAGTTGAAAACGGGTCAGTTTAAGGTGGACTGATTTGTTAAGGTTTCAATCTCCTCGGAGTGTATCACAGGTGCATGGGGCATGCACGCCCCATGCACCTGTGCGGGCGT
>DAOTXM010000259.1:0-8725 GCA_034435215.1 Anaerolineales bacterium | reverse complement strand
CCCCCCCCCCCCCCCCCCCCCCCCCCCCCCCCCCAAATCCCGGCCCTTTTCACGGCAAATCCTAAAGAACTAATGAACCTTGCACTATAAATAATATTCTCGGTAGTATAATCAGCCTGCCTCGGTGCACCTTGCCGGGGCAGGTTTGCGTTAGGAGCACTTTCCATGATTCAGAAAAAGGAACAAGTCGAAACACCGATCCACCCGGATCCGTTGCCGCTGATCCGGGTTTCGGGTACCCACCGCGAGATGGGACGGCAAATTGGCGAGGCGCGTCGCGAAAACGTACAACGCAGCATCGAAAACGCCCGCAAACTGCTCGAAGAGGCCTACAACGAGCTCGAATTGACCTGGGATGGGGCATTGATCCAGGCGCGAAAATATATCCCCTTTTCGCAGGAACGTTATCCGCAATACGTGGATGAAGTCATGGGGATCGCAGAAGGGGCAAATGTTTCGTTCGATGAACTCTCTGTGTTGACGGCCATGGAGGCCGTCACGATGGATGCCTTGCACTTGCTGCGTTGCACCAGCATGGCTGTCAATGATGAGCGGACTGCGGATGGACACGTGCTGGCTGCCCATAACGAAGATTGGGTGCCGGAGGACGAAGACGACGTCTTTATTATCCACGCCAAGCCAAAAGAGGAACCGCCCTATCTGGCGATGACCTACGGCGGTCTGATCCCGAACATTGGCTTCAATGCCTATGGCATTGCGCAGTTGATCGACTCGGTCTACCCAAACGACTCGCGCATCGGCATCCCGCGTCTGGTCGTAGCACGCGCAGTTCTATCTTCGAGGACGCCTGGAGGGGCAATCAACCGTTCATTGATCTCCCACCGCGCCGCCGGGTACAACCACTTGCTCGTCCATGAAAGCGGTGAAATCTACAATGTGGAAGTGTCGGCGCGTCGTTTCTCGATCCTGTACGACACGGATGGGCGCGTCGTTCATACCAATCATTATCTTGCGGAGAACATGCAGGAAATCGAGAATGATCCTGAAGAACTGATTTCTTCGCGCATCCGCTATTTCCGGGCTTTGCGTTTGTTGAGGCAGTCGGAAAACCATACGATCAAATCCTTGCAGGCCATCCAGCGTGATCATGTCAATTATCCCAATTCCATCTGCAAGCACGATCTGGGCGTCAACGACCCGCTCGACCGGGAAAAGACCATCAACGCCCTGGTGATCGACCTGACCGCGCGCGAGATGCATATTGCCTGGGGCAATCCCTGCAAGAACGCATATCATACATACCATCTGGATGCATGACAAAAACCGTTCTCCTTGTTTTCAGGAGAGCGGTTTTAGACTCATCCAACTCGCAGACCATACTCTTTAAATTCAAGCTCCTCATGAAGTGCCACCCAAAATTTCGGCCTCCTATCCTGTTCTTAACGGGAGATCCATATTTTCTTGCCGGCCCGAAGACTCAAGAGTTACGCAGTTGAATAGGAGAGGCCCGAAAATAGTCGGCTCCTTTACACGAACTGCGTAAGTCCTAACTCGGACAAGCCGAAACCAAACAGGATATACAAGATGAGCAGGATAAAAACATTGAAACCATCCTGGATATCCTGTCCATCCTGTAAATTCTTGCACAAAAAGCAAGGATTTAACTCGTAAGGTACTAAGACTATTTCTGGGGTGCCAGAATGATCTCAGAGGCGACTTGCGTCAGGTCGATTGTGGAGGGGTCGTTATAGGTGTAATCAAGACGGACAATCTTGCCAGCCGTGACTTGTGCAGTGATAAATGATGGTTCATCCCGGTCGATGAATACGATGGCATATTCTCCTGCGGGGTAAGCTTCATCCGAGTAAACCTCATGGGAAACACGGTACACGGCGTACACACCGGATGCCTGGATCCCTGTCCATTCGTCCATTTCACTCCGGCGGATGTGATGCCCCTCGGGTCCCAGGAACGGGAACACTTCGACCTTTGTGCCCTCTTCTTCGTTATCTCCACACTTTGGCGGTCCGCCAAGACCATCCGCATGGGTACAGGCAAGCGTGGAAAACCGGAGCAACCGCAACTCATCTTTTGGAGTGCCTGCCAGCACCGTATCGATGATGAGGTCGATTTCTGCAAAGCCGGTATGATCGCTTTGCTCCCAACTGTTTGTATCTGGTTTTGATGGCGTCCAGCTTGACCCTCTGATAAGGATTATCCCTGTACCCAGAGCAAGGAGAACGAACGCTGTCCATGCAAGAACCTTGTTGATTTTCATCACTTGTCCTTTCTAAAGCAAATGGGTCGATTCAGGTAAGAATAGATTGTTCTAGGACGCTAAAAACGGAATAAATGTTCCTGGGACAAAGAAAAACGGGACAGGTTTTGGCCTGTCCCGTAACATGATTCGATATGCTTCTTAAACCAGGTGCATGATTCTTTCTAGAGGAAAGCGTGTGCTCGAGTAGTTCAACAATAGTTCGATGGCCCTCTCTGCAATGGCCTGCGAGAGTTGGATCGGATATTTCTTAGTGGCTTCCTTGATGATTTCAGGGATTTCTTTCTCGTGATATCTTATCAAACCCAGAGAATCCTTTTTAATGAGTTTCTCCATTTCGAAAAGTCCCAAAACATCGCTCCAAATCCCTGTTTCAAAGTCGACCGGTTTTCCAATAGATTTGAAAATGCGGTCGAGGCGCCCTCGGATCGATTCCGTTTCATGGTCGAACTCCTGCCATTCCGGATCTACCCGGAACCCTGCGACGTTGACATACTCTTCGATGGCCAGGCAGGCTACCGATAAAACCTTGACCGGCATGATATACGGTGTGATTCCACGGGATGTCAGTTGGTCATGCTCCTCCTTCATCCGGTAGATGGAACTCAAATATTCGTAGCCATGGTTCTTAAACCGAGAGAGAGGCGGGGTGGGGGGAGGATTTTGGGTCATTGTTGGGCTTGGTATCATTGTTCTAAAAGCTTGGAAGGAAAAAGAATCCGTTTTTTGGAAACGGCTCGATACCATGACGAGAAATTCGGGAAATGGTTACGCAATTTCTCCGGTCGATTTCATGGCAATTAAGTGCCTGACCGTGATACCATCAACCCAATGGACCATCATGACCATGTAAATCTCCTCCGTCCTGCGAACATATCCCCCGATAATATACGCCAATTGCCGCACCCGCAACGCGTATGCTGGGCGGACCTTGGAGCTGGTTCCGGCGCGTTTACACTGGCGCTGCGAGAGCTGCTCGGCCTCAGCGCGGAGATCTACGCCGTGGACCGGGACAAGGGACGGCTGTTGGAACTGGAGCAGGCCCATCGGTCCAGATTCGGAAGCGTCGACAATCTGCACATCATCCCTGCAGATTTCTCGGAAGCTGTCCAGCTACCGTTGCTGGATGGCGTCTTGATGGCAAATTCCCTGCATTTCTTCAGTGAGCAGGAAACAGTATTACGTCATGTCGGTTCGTTTTTGAAACCGGGCGGCGTGCTGTTATTGGTCGAATACAACGTGGACCGGGGGAATCCCTGGGTGCCGCATCCGCTTTCCTTCGAGACGTTCCGCGGGTTGGCTCCCCGCGCAGGCTTTCGCGAACCGCGTTTGCTTGCAACCAGACATTCGAGTTTCTTGCATGCATTTTATTCAGCGGTGACGTACAGAGAGGAAGATGTGTCAAGTGGGGAATGAGAATGAGCGCTCGTACAAGGGCCTCACCCTGTGCACAATGCCTTGGGATACGGGTAAAATATATCCAACCGACCATGGATTTCGAAACATACCGGGTTCTCTTTGAATCAATTCCAGAGGGTATCGTGCTCCTCGACAAGGACGGAGTCATCACCCACTTGAATGGAAACGCGGCGCACCTGCTGGGGCAAGAGGTGCAGGAATTGGTCGGGACCCCCTTACATGCAATTCTCCCCTCTTTGGATGAAAAGACCGATCCGGCAAATCCATCCTTTGCTTCCGACCAGGCAGAGACCTTTTGCACGCTTTCCAGCCGGGGACAAGAAGTGGTACTGGCTGTTTCGAGTGTTCCCTTGGGAGGCGTCCCACCACATGCGCGTGGCCTGATTTTGCGCGATGTCACCGTTTCGCACGCGACCTATCAAATGCAGGCCTATTTCCTTGCGAATATCACGCATGAGTTCCGCACGCCGCTCTCCGCTCTCAAAGCATCGGTGGAGCTCATTCTGGATTCCCTGGGGGAGGTTTCCCATTCTGAACTCGAGCGATTGTTGCGATCGATCCATTACAGCGTGGCAGGCCTGCAAACCCTGATCGATAACCTTTTAGAGAGCGCCAGCATCGAGTCCGGGCATTTTCGCATTTCCCCTCAAGAGGCCAGGTTGCACGAGATCATTGGGGAGGCAGCGCATGTGATGGCACCCCTTCTGCAACGGCGGGAACAGGGTTTGCAAATCGAGATGGACTGGTCGCTGCCGCCTCTGCATCTCGATTCCACCCGCATCACGCAGGTGCTGGTCAACCTGCTCTCGAATGCCAGCAAGTACGGCCCGACGGGGACGGGGATTCGGATCAGGGTACAGCGTTTGGATAGTAACCGTTTATTGGTGTCCGTGATCGATCAGGGAGCGGGCTTATCCCTGCATGACCGGGAAAAATTGTTCAAAAGATTCGTGCGCTTGAGCGATCAGACCGGTAGCCAGTTTGGCGTTGGCCTGGGCCTCTCAGTGGTCAAAACGATCGTGGAGGCGCATGGTGGGACCGTGGGGGTGGACGAAAACCCGGAGGGTGGGTCGATTTTCTGGTTTACTTTGCCAATGCAAGCCAACAGGGAAACACCCCCATGAAAGCGCTCATTGTCGACGATGACCTGGCCCTGGTCGACGTGATCGATTTTACGCTCCGGCGCGCCGGTTTTACCACGGTATTTGCCCATGATGGCGCGACCGCGCTTTCGCGATGGGAATCGGACGCCCCGGACCTGATCATTCTGGACTGGAATCTGCCCAAATTGAATGGCTTGGAAGTCTGTCGTCGCATCCGCGCGCAGGCCGATACCCCCATCATCATTTTGAGCGTTCGCAGTGCAGAAGATGACGTTGTGAAAGGCCTGGAAATTGGCGCGGACGATTACATCGTCAAACCGTTCAGTCCAAGACAACTGGTGGCACGCGCTGAAGCGTTGCTCCGACGCGCCAAAGTTTCCCACCATAGTACGGAACCGATTTCCGTTGGCGGACTTACACTGGATGCCTCGCGCGCGCAAGTCACAGTAGACGCTGGCCCGCCTGTCAAGTTGACCAAGCTGGAAAGTCGTTTGCTGGAAATCCTGCTGCTCAATGCCGGTCTGGTTCTATCAGTGGATACCTTGATCGACCACATCTGGGGACCCGCGGCAGGCGACCGGAGAATGGTCAAACAACTTGTCTACCGTATCCGCAAGAAAATCGAGCGTGACCCGGCCCATCCTCAACGCATTGAAACCGTCGGCGGCGTGGGGTATTCACTGAAAAAGAGCCATTGAACGAGCATGATACGATTTGTTACTGTTTTGTTACCTCCAGACCACCTTGTTTGTTACACATTTCACATATACTCAAAATAAGAAAACCGATCTTATCTATGGAGGTACACCATGACCACTACCCCGATCCACATCATCAGCAAGCTGCGTTCTTCGGAAAACAAGCGCGTCCTGGAAGCAGTCGGAGAACTGCGTGCGCATGGCTGGCTCAGTGATGGGACGCTCAAGAACATTGCTTTGATCCATGCTCACCTGGAAGGCGCCGACCTGATGAATGCCGACCTGGAAGGGGTCGATTTTCACCAGGCGCATATGGAGTTCACCGACCTTTCTTCTGCCAATCTGACCGATGCAAAGATGGTGCGAGCCACGCTCAAGGGGGCCAATTTCACCAAGACAATTCTGACAGGAGCTGACCTTTTCAAAGCCAACCTGGTGGATGCCATCGGCCTGACCCCTGCCCAGCTTCGTACGGCAAAACGCTTGATTGGAGCCATCCTCCCGGATGGAAAATTATACGACGGGCGCTATAATCTGGAAGGGGATATGAAGTTCCTGGATTGGTCGCGCATCGACCGGAACAATCCGGCTGAAATCGCTAAGATGTTAGGCGTCCCGGAAGAGGTCTATATACAGGGGCAGGAAGCATACCGCAAAACCAAGGAAGAAGAAATGGCCACTATATTGATCATCGATGACGATCCGGATATTGTCCTGTCTGCGCGCACAGTATTGGAGAGCGCAGGGTACCGGGTGGATGAAGCGCCCAACACGACCCGAGGTCTGGAAGTCATGAAAACGAACCGACCGGATTTGATCATCCTGGATGTGATGATGGAAACAAAGACCGAGGGATTCGAGTTTGCCCGCAAGATCAATGATGCCGCTCCAGGAGAGCCGCTGGCGGATTTCAAGGATATCCCCATCCTGATGCTCACTTCCGTGGTCAGCACCACACCGACCAACCTGGAGCCTGATATCGATGACCTGCCTGTCGAGATGTTTGTCGACAAGCCGATCGACATGCAGGACCTACTCGGAAAAGTTGCCTGGGCGCTGGAAACTCATTCCGGTCGTGAAGGGTCTTGAGCCGGACTGTCTGACAAGACTCAGCGCCTATATCTCGATCACCTGGGGGATGCAGTCTTGCATCCCCCAGGACAATATTACAGCGTTAAGTTCCAAGAAAATCCCGAAAAAATGGTTGTGCATCAGCAATGCAACCTTGCGTTGGAATAGGAATATTTCATCGGCATAGCCTCTTATGAAGAGAATTATCGTCAAGTTCTTAGGTGGAAGGTTCCAGGTCCTGCTGGCTACCCTCTTTTCCCTGGTAGCCGCTTTGACGGTTGGGTTGAGCGCACTGGCCATATCGCGTTTGGTCAATGCCTATCTGGCGGAGGCGGAGGCGGATCTGGTCGCCCGCGATATGAGTCTGGCCGAGGCTTTCTACCAGGCCAAGCTTGATGAAATCGTCACGATCGGCAAATGGCTGGTAAATAATGTCTGCGGGGATGTTGTCGCTGCTACTCCTTCGCAAGACTTGCTATCTTGCGCCAGCGATCTCGACCTCCAGATTACCGAGACGATCTCATCGCTTGCCCTGGATAATTCCCATCTGATCGTCATCCTGGATTCCGATAGCAACATCCTGGCAGCGCGCGCAATCACTGCAAATGGGGAAATGCTTCCTGTGGTCCAGGGTGGAAATTGGCGTGAACTCCCGATCCTGCGGGAGGCGCTTGCTTCTGGGAATGCGTTATCTTCGACAGAAGTGCTACCTGTCGAGCTTCTGGAGCAAGTGGGGTTGGCAGACCAGGCGCGCCTAGCGCTGATCGATACTCCACTGGCGGCGCCCCGACCTTTCGATCCCAGAGAAGGGACAGCTGGCCTGGCGCTGACCAGCGTCACCCCGATCATCGAAAACAACTCGGTTACCGGGGCTGTCGTGGTAGCTTACCTGTTTAATAACGATTTCACGCTTGTGGATCGCATCCGCGAAGTGGCCGGCATTGACACCGTGACGATATTTTTCGGGGACCTCCGCGTATCCACGAACGTGATGACCAGGGAAGGGAAACGGGCCGTCGGTACACGGATCTCGCAGGAGGTGTTCGATGTCGTCTTGAACCAGGGGCGGGATTATGTCGGCAGGGCCTATGTGGTCAAAGAGTGGTTCATCACCCGTTACGAACCCCTGTATGACTTCCAGGGTAATGTAGTTGGCAGTTTATATGTCGGCGCGCGTGAAGCGAGCTTTCAGGCGCTTTTGAACTCCGTCAACATCGGAGTGGGGGCGATTGCGTTGATTTCGATCATCGTTGCCGGCGTGATTGCCATCCCGCTGGCCCGCTATATCACCCGTCCAGTGGCGGACCTGGTGCAGGCCAATCGCAGCCTGATGAACGGTGATCTGACCGTACGCGTGAATGTGGAGGGCAAGAGCGAACTGGCCGAACTGGGTCGCTCTTTCAATCAAATGGCGGAGAAGATCCACACGACTCAAAACGAACTGCTCCGCAAGGAGACACTCGCCTCCATCGGGCAGCTGGCTGCAGGCGTGGCTCATGAGTTGAACAATCCTTTGGGGACGATCCTGCTCCTTTCCGACGTGATGCGCAAACAGACCGATCCCCAGGACTCGCGCCACGCGGACCTGGGCATGATCATGGATGAAACGATGCGCTGCAAACGGATCGTATCCGACCTGCTGAATTTCGCCCGGCAGCAAGAGGTGCTGGCCCAGGAAACCGACCTGCACGCCCTGCTGGATCAGGTCATCAAAAATACCAGCCGCCAGGACGCGTTCAAACACGTTACCATCGTGCGGGACTATCACGATGCGCCCCTCGTCATCCAGGCGGATCCCGCACAAATACAACAAGTGTTCATCAATTTGTTGAACAACGCCGCCGAGGCGATCGAGGGCGGGGGAAGGATCACCATTTCGACCCGGCAGGTGGATGCAGAGTTCGTCGAGATCAAAGTTGCAGATACCGGCTCTGGCATCTCTGAGGAAAGCATGGGAAAGATCTACACACCCTTCTTCACCACCAAAGAGGTCGGGAAGGGGACCGGCCTGGGATTGGCGATTGTCTATGGGATCATCAAGATGCATCGCGGGCAAATTTCACTGCAAAGCCAGGTAGGCGTCGGGACGACCTTTAGCATCCTGCTGCCGAAAAGACATAACGCGACCCCCAAAGGCTCATAGGATTACAATAAAGGGAGAAGCAGGGTGTTGTGGACGTGCGTAGCCCGTCCAC
>DAOTXM010000258.1:0-4965 GCA_034435215.1 Anaerolineales bacterium | reverse complement strand
CCCCCCCCCCCCCCCCCCCCCCCCCCCCCCCCCCCACTACTCCCCTTCTTTATCAGAAGAGACGATAGGAGTTTTATATGGCAAAAGGATTCAATCGTCCCCCTGGCGGGGGTAAGGGACAAAGCGGCATGATGGCGCAGTTACAACGTATGCAGCAACAACTGGCGGATGCGCAAGCCGCGCTGGCCGAAGAGACCGTCACTGCCACGGCTGGCGGCGGCGCGATCAAAGTCACCATGACCGGCGACCAGAAATGCCGCGAAGTGGTCATCGACCCGGACCTGCTCAAGGACGCCGACGCCGAAATGCTGCAAGACCTGGTGCTCTCGGCAGTCAACCTGGCGCTCGATCAATCCCGCGAGTTGGCCGCCCAGCGACTCGGTCCGCTGGCGGGCGGGTTGCCATTTTAAAGATCCACGTGTCAGGTGTCAAGTATCAGGGTTCTCGCCCGTTACTTGGCACCTGACACCTGACACCTATGTTACTTCCCGACCCTATCCAAAAACTCATCAATGCCTTCGAGCGGCTGCCGGGCATTGGTCCCAAGTCCGCATCGCGTCTGGCGTTCTTCCTGTTGCGTGCCGATGCATCCTTCTCGGATGATCTGGCCGAAGCGCTGAGTGGACTAAAGGACAAGGTGGCCTTCTGTACGGAGTGCTTCAACATCACCTCTGCCGGGCACGAGTTGTGCGAAGTCTGTGAGTCTCCCAAGCGTGATGCCGGGGTCATTTGCGTGGTCGAAGATGCGTTGGATGTGCTGGCCCTGGAGCGCACCGGCGGGTACTTTGGCAAATATCACGTTCTGCACGGTGTGCTCTCTCCCATCGAGGGCATCGGTCCCGATGACATCAAAATCAGGCCTTTGATCGAACGCGTCGCTCGCGGGTACGCGAAGGAGATCATCCTGGCCACCAATCCCAGCATGGAAGGCGACACGACAGCCCTGTATATCCAGCAGCAATTGGAGCCGTACAACGTGCGCATTACCCGTCTGGCGCGCGGACTGCCTGTCGGCGGCGATCTGGAATATGCAGACCAGAACACCTTGTTGAGAGCGTTATCGGGAAGACAGGAGATGGATTAGAATAGTGAAACATCCCGCCAAGGCGGGGTGTTTTCTATTGTATGTTTGGCGTCACGATCCGTGGATCATTGATGAAGGTATGGTTGCATAGTTCCAGATCTTGTTCATTGTACGCAAGAAAGTAAATCTTTTCGACCTTCGATTGCGGGTTTTCTTCCAGATAACAAACCGCCGCATCGATCAGTTGATTTGCAATCCCCTGTGCGCTTAATCGTGTCGTGCCCGTTCCCATAAGTGGAAAGAGGATCGAGTGAATTTCTTCACTTGCCAGATCTGCAGAGTCTATCAATTCCAAAGCGTTGCGAATACACTCGCTGATATCAGTGATGGGCACATATCCGCGTCCTGCCTGGCCTACGACAGAAGCCGCATGGAATATTTTCTTGACGTTGTGGGATTTTTTAAGTTCCCCTGAACCGGTCGGGATGACAATGCCGGGGGGAACATCTGACGTGCCTGCTAAAGCGCGCAGTTCATCTGCGATCAAATCATTTGTGACACGACCGGCTATGTCTTTTTTGGCGCCCAGATAACGGATAACTGCAGAAATAGAGCGTTCGAAAGGACGTGCCATTTGCATGTTCGTATTCTCGGAGTTCACCCAAACATCGACTTCCTTGATGTTTTGAATATCCCCAGTGATCATGCCGATTTGTTTCCCCGGTACGTTCACGAGTTGGTACATATACGTTTCTTTTTTGCTGATTTTCTTGGGTTTAGCTTCAACGTTTAAGGTATCCAGGACTTCATAGACCGGGCTATCTACGTTCTGAGAAGCCAATCCGTTTTTGATGAATTCACCAATTTTTTTCTTGCCACTCTTGAGGTTTTCGGGATCTTCCAGTTTATATTCCAGCATTTGAAATCCCTGGATATTGAATGGGGAAGGGGTGCCAGTCTTGCGGATCAATACGGTTACACACTTGTTCAAGGCATGACGAACGCCCAACTCATAGAATACATTCGGGTTGAGCAAAGTAATATCTACCACAGCCACATCGGCTTCGAAAATATGTTTGAACATTTTCGAGTGGATCCAGCCCGTTTCGGCAATTTCGTCGCACCGTACGCATTCGATGCCTAGATCTTCTACTGCATCTTTGATGAAATCCTTGTATATTTTATCGAAATCGATTGGATTCCCGTCCGGGTCCTTTTTCTCGCCAAAGGGCATGATCACAAAACACTTTTTGCCAACCAGGTTCTTATCCATCAACCGTCTCCTTACAAACTATTGGTTCTTCTTCATCAACTGGTTCTCCAGCCAATAGATACCGATAATTGTTTTGGCGTCCATGATTTCGCCAGACTTTATTTTTTCCAACGCATCTTCCAGCGAGATCTCTAAAGATATAATATCTTCGCCTTCACTGATTATTCCTCCTGTGTGCTCACGCTTTTCCTGTTCCCCAGAAACTTCAGAGTAGTATAAAAATATCAGTTCCGAGCTTCCACCAGGGGAAGGGTAAAAAGTAGTAATATGTTCAAGGGTAGTAACATTTAATCCTGTTTCTTCTTTGGCCTCCCTTCGTGCGGTTTCTTCGGGTGTTTCCCCCGGGTCTATCATCCCGGCGATTGCCTCGATGGTCCAACCGTGACCATTTTTATAAGTTGGATATCTGAATTGGCTGATCAAAACCAGTTTGTTCGTGCGACGGTTAAACGTTAGAACAGCCACGGAATTACCCCTATCCAAGCTGAACCGCTGTACCGTGTTGCTCATCTCGCCATTGAATTTTTCGAATTGCAGATAGGCTTCTTCAACTTTGAAGAAATCATCGAAGACATTTCTTTTCTGGAGGATCGAAACTTTTCTCATGATAAGTCCACTTTCGTGAAAAGATTTGACATAAGCCAAGTATAGCATTATATGTTCTTTTGCTGAGTTTTCGAACCTGAAAACTCCGCGAATTTTTCAGATTACCTATTCAGTTTCGGCTCATTGGAAATTTCCGTGGTAGATATCTTCTCATGAGAGTTACCATCCTTACCTTTGGTTCGCGTGGGGATGTACAACCGTTCCTTGCGCTGGCTGATGGCCTCCAAAAAACAGGCCATCAGGTCAAACTCGCCGCGCCGTACCGCTTTGCGGGATTCGTCGATGCGCACAATATTCCCTTTGTGCCGTTGACAGGCGATCCTGAAATCATCAGCCAGCGGCTCAATGATGCAGGGATGAGCCCCATTGGTATGGTGCGTGCCATGAGCGACTATGTCTTCTCGATTGCTGAACAGGTTGCCCGTGAAGCTTTTGCTGCCTGCGATGATGCGGACCTGATCGTTCACTCCTTCCTGTTCACCACCGGCGGCCACGCACTGGCGCGTAAAATGGGGGTACCCGATATTTCCGTGCAGACTTTCCCCTTCTTTGCCCCTACCCGCGCTTTTCCACCCGTAGCCATGGCAGGACTTCCCCCAGGTTACCTCAGCTACTTCTTTCATTGGCTGATGGCCCGCATCTTCTGGTATGGCGGCAATTTGGGATTCAATCGACTACGCAAGGCACATCCCGATGTTTTCGACCTCGACTTACATTGGCCTTTTGACACAGACGACAACCGCATCCGGACTCCGCTTGTGCTTGCTTGCAGCCCAACCGTCGTTCCCCGTCCTGACGATTGGTCCGCGCCCTATATCCACGTCTCCGGCTATTTCTTTCTCGATACGCCAGGTTCCTATCAACCGCCTACCGCCCTGGCGAATTTCCTTTCACTAGGCGAACCGCCGGTATGCGTGAGCTTTGGTTCCACAATCCACAGGGATACCGAACGAATCTATCGTGTTGTTCTTGAAGCCTTGCAAAAAACGGGGAACCGTGCCGTTGTATTGAGCGGTTGGAGCAATCTATCCCGTTCAGAAGCAGTCCAACTTCTTCATGAACACTCGGCGGAAATTTTCGTGGCGGATGCCATCCCGCACGATTGGTTGTTCCCGCATTGCAAGGCCATTATCCATCATGGCGGCGCTGGAACAACTGCCGCCGGGATCCGCGCCGGGATCCCTAATCTGGTGATCCCCTTTGCCGCTGACCAACCCTTTTGGGCTGCACGTGTCCATGCCCTTGGTATCGGGCCGCGACCCATCCCTGTCAAGATGTTGACAGCGGAAAAACTCATTGCGGCGTTGGACGAGTTAGATGGAACGGTCATTCGAGACACTGCGCAGGTTGTGGGTAGGAAGATCCGCGCGGAGGATGGCGTGGGGATGACGATCAAACTCATAGAAGAACATGCCACGAATTGGTACAAATGTAAATAAATGGCCTGGGTTGCCTCCATAAACTGAAATCTAGTCCTTTGGCTAAAGGACGAAATGATCGTCACTATCTATCACAAGGTACTTGTTAATTCCTTTTACTTCAACGTGTCCCCTCCCCTTTCTATAAAATAAGCTTAATATTATTTTATGGATTCAGTTGTATTAGTAGGGGGCGTGGATAATGTGGATAACTAGAGACAGTTGGCTCCATATCCCCATATGTAGAGTGTATCTATGCGAGTCAGGGTCCATATACGGGAGAGCGCGTTGAAACAGTTCAAAGGTGGCTGTGGAGAAAAGTTGGTGTAATACAATGTATTTCCTATGCAATTTTCCCCTTTTCCAGATGTGGTAGACAGTATAAATCTTTGCCCATATATGGGGGTGGCATTTCACCGATTTTTTCGTCTTCTTTGGAACAAGTGAGCGCATTCTCCACAGTTGAGACGAGTTATCCACAGATTTCCACGACTTATCCACAACGCGCGCATCGGACTTGCCCCCTGCCTGCTCCTGCTTACCCCCAGATATGGTACTTTTGGGTGAATATGCAACATTTCGATTAGGACTTAAGCAGCTCATATAAAGGAGCCGAAAATAGGAGTGTTGGGCAGGCGTACGCC
>DAOTXM010000257.1:0-3330 GCA_034435215.1 Anaerolineales bacterium | reverse complement strand
CCCCCCCCCCCCCCCCCCCCCCCCCCCCCCCCCCCCCCCCCACCCCCACCCCACCCCCCCACCTCCCCTTCTTTTTGAAATGGAAACTGACCGAGTATTTTCCCAGGAGCAAACCATGTTGAAGCTTAAACTCGTTCTGGCTGCTCTGATCAGTATTTTACCAATCAACGCCCTGCGCGTATTGGGTTATCGCCTGCTGGGATATAAAGTCAGCGGGCGCATTGGTTTTGGGACCGTGATTGCCGTTTCCGCAGCGCGCCTGGAGAAGTGCAAGATAGGCCTGTTCAACCTGTTCGTGGGTCCCATGGAAGTGGAGGTCGGCGAGGGCGCCTCGATTGGGAACCGCAACACCTTTTCATGCGGGTTTTGGACCACACAGGAACAGTACAAGAATAAAAATTATGTGCGTTCCTTGCGGATAGGCACAAACGCCTTGATCACTTCGGGGCATTATTTCGATGTGGCCGGTTCGTTCGTGTTGGGAGATGGATCGTGGGTTGCAGGTATTGGTTCACAGTTCTGGACACATGGTGCCGGGGTAACCGACCGTGACATCTGCATCGGCTGCGATTGCTACCTGGGCAGCGCCGTCCGCTTTGCGCCGGGGTCCGCGGTGGGGGATAACGTGCTCGTGGCAATGGGTAGTGTGGTGGCGAAGAAATTCACTGAAGCAAAGGTCATGCTGGGGGGAGTGCCTGCTGCGGTGTTGAAAGAGAACTACGATTGGCGTGAAGAAGAATGAACCTGATCCTTGGAATAGTGTTCCCAAGGTACCATCCCGTTCTTAGTGGGAGGGATACCCTGGGAACTTGTAAACCCGCAATCGATTTAAGTCGGAAATTCAGCTAGAACAACTTACTGTTTCACTTCAATTGGCCCCGCGTTACCAATAATTATATCGGGAGGTTTTGACAAGCAAATCATGTAAACCGGTCCGTTCTCGAGCGTGAAGGTGTAAGTTGCACTTTGTCCCGGGCTGGGATACACCTCCAATAAAAAGTCACTCCAGGATGGGGGTATCCCATATAAAGCGACCGTGAGATCCAAAAGATCCTTACCCGGATCCAGGTTGAACAGCCCAACAGCATAATTGGGTTTATCCTGATCTTCCACATTTACGTTCACCGTCACCTCGCCTGCCTTCAGTGCAACGGGGTTATCGGTGGTGCAGACACCTCCAGCGATGGTCACTGTCATCTCAGATACCCCCGGGTTGGAAACCGGTGTGGCTGTTGGTTCAGGCGGTACGGCCGCGGCAAAGGCTGGTCTAAACCTGGCCAAGGAATCCTCGGTGAGCCACGAGCCATAGGAAGTGATCTTGCCGTCTATCACCTGATAGATGTCATGATATTCCAGCGGTGCGACTCCAATCTGGCGGGTGAAGTCATGCCAGGTCTTGGCCTGGATGTTTACCAGATCGCCCCTAGCAGATGTAACTTTCACCTCCCATTGGAAATGGTTGTTGACCATATCCTGCCATAAGGTGCGGATTTGGTCTTTTCCCTTGTAGAACTCAAAACCGGTAGGCGGGAAACCATATAAGTAAACCATGGCGTCATCGGTGAAGTAGGTCAACGATCCTTCTACATCACCGGCATTCAGGCGCTCCACCATTTCCAGCACCGTCGTTGAGGCTGATTCGGTCACTGCTTTGGGTACGGAAGGCGCTGGCGTCACGGTAGACGGCGGTTGGGTTGGTTGACTTGTACAACCAGCGATTCCCAACACAACAGCTAGCAGGATCGCGGTGAAGGGGGAAAACAAGGGTTTCATGGCAATTTCTCCTTTTGCATTGCGATTATCGGTAGTGGGGCTGTTCCTAAAGCAGGGACAGCCCCTTATCCTTATTTGCTGATCTCTATGGGACCTAAAGCCCCGATCTTCCGATAATCCCCAAAACATACAAAATATATTGGAGTAACAACGGATTCATGGGAAGACCAATCGAGATTCTGTTTCGTGTTACCAGGCCCAAAGACAGGACCCGTGTCCCTGAGTTGATCTTTCAGCCATTCTGGCGGGTCGCTGGAAGGCCAAGCCTGGAGGTCTTCAATGGTTTTTCCCTCATCCAGGGTTACGAGTACGTAGCCGTACTTGGTTTTCCCCTGGCCCTCGACTACAATGTTAATATTGAATTTGTCAGGGAGCGACTTCGAACCGCTGTAGGTACAGGCATCCCCAGAGAAAGTGATAGTCACCTCGGGCGGACCCTGTGTGGGCGAGGCTGACAGCGATTGGCCACAAGCAGTCAAGAGAAACAGAATGACTATCATGCTGCTGCCGATCATTAAGAATTGTTTGGTTTTCATTTGAGTCTCCTTGGTTGTGAAATTGGAAATACAAAACGTCACGCTCATCCTAGCAAATTAGTGGAAAACAAGGGTTTCATGGTAATTTCTCCATTTTCTAGCCTTGTATTCAACATAGCACATCATCCATTGAAAGAGTTGTCATTTCTTGACAATTGTTTCATTCACTTAGAGCTTTCATCTCGCGTGAAATCATGCTTTGGCGATCGCTACATTCATCTTTTTGAGTGCCATCAAATTTTAGATATAGTTGGCCATCTATATAGCTCAAGGAAGCCCGGTAGAATCCATTTGGCATCGTCTCACAATAGCCACTCGTGGATTCAAGGTGAAAAACCCCATCAGAAAATGTGATTTTACCCCTGTCAATCTGGGTAATTCCTTGACCTTCTGTCGGGTTGACATATCGCATGTTATAGGTTCCATCAGCGCTGATTTTTACGGTACAAGGGCCGCCACCACACCTTGACAACCATTCACCAAGAATTTCGTCCATTGATGTTACCAACACAGGTGGTTCAGGTGTGTTTGTAGAAGGAACTGTTGTTGGGGAAGGCGGAATCGTTGTCGGCAGTATTTGGGTTGGTGGCAATGGGGTCGGTGGCGCACTTGTTGGACCGGTTGTTGGTTGAGAGGCACAAGCGCTCAGGAAAAGAGCTGTTAGCAGGATGAGGCTGATTGTCAGTGAGGGTATCGAGATTGAATGATTTTTAGCAGACATAGGATCTACTTTTGATGAGTGTTACAACTAATGGAACAGGGGTGAGATGATTTGATCTGCCTCACCTTCATATTCAAAATAGCACAAACCCTATTGCGCAATTTGACAATTCTTGACAATATTTGACAAACTTAACCATTTGCCTTGAATTCGTTCTATACTATTGATGAGTCCTCTGCAAAAAGCTGATCTTTACCAAGCGACAACCAAAGCATGAGCTTGTTGTTTGGATCGGCAGTC
Source organism: Anaerolineales bacterium (assembly GCA_034435215.1). GTDB lineage: Bacteria > Chloroflexota > Anaerolineae > Anaerolineales > Villigracilaceae > JAABUE01. Next base: position 60 of record DAOTXM010000257.1, on the reverse strand, counting down.
CGCCAGGAAGCGCCCGATCACGGCAAAAAAAGAATCCCGGGGTGTTTGGTGCTGGTTTTT
>DAOTXM010000256.1:0-5706 GCA_034435215.1 Anaerolineales bacterium | reverse complement strand
CTCCAACCTTCGAAAAAGCGCAATTTGTGACCGCCCTGGGTATAGATAAAGGGGAATTCTACGCGAGTCGATGCAACTTGGCAAGCAGAAATGTCAGGACTCAGGACTTTATCCCATTGAGTTCGTACACTTCGGCAGGTTGTTCGCGGCCTTTGACCACCAACAGCCTGAGCGGGGTGGCAATGACGTGTTCTGCCACAATGTCGTAGGTGCCCTTGTTCAACAAGATCCGGCCCGGTTCGGCTGCCACCTGCAAACGCTGCGCCAGATTGACCGCATCGCCAATGGCAGTGTAATTGAACAGGTCATTGGTGCCTACGTTCCCGACCATGGCCTGGCCTGTGCTGATGCCGATGCGGAAGACCATATGCTGGTCGGGGTTGGGGAAAAGCGTATGAACAGACAGCGCACGCTTCGTGATGTTCAGCGCAGCGCGCACCGCGCGCAAGGCATGGTCGGCTTGCTGGTCAGGGCTGTTCCAGATGGCCAGCACAGCGTCCCCCATGAATTTGTCGAGCGTGCCCTCTTCCTCGAGAATCGCCTGCGCTGCCAACGATAGATACGTGTTCAGCACCTTGAAAACGGTCTCCGGGGAGTACCGCTCGCTGAAGGAAGTAAAGCCGCCCAGGTCCGCAAACAGGGTCGTAATCACCTGCTTCGTTCCATCCAGGCGCAGGTTGCCGGAATCAGCCAGGAGCCGGTCGCGCACCCGGGGCGCGACGACCCGCCCAAAAGTCTGACGGATGCGCTCCTGCTCGGCTTCCAGCTTGCGGCGTTCGGTCAGGTCTTCGATGACCAGCGTGGCGCCCTTCGTTCCCAGGTGCGCATCCCGCAGCGGCGCACAGGAAAGACGCAGGACAACATCGCCGCGCGGCGGGACCTGGCGCATGAGTTCCGTGCTCAAGATGACCGCCCCCTCATTGAGCGTGCTGGCAGTGACATCGTCCAGGTCGACGCCGAGTCCGGGCACAGCCCGTGAAAGCCGGCGTCCCATCACCTGCCAGGCTTCCACTCCCAGGATTTGTTCGGCGGCATGGTTGAACAGGGTGATCTTGCGGTCCAGATCGGTGGTGATGACGCCTGTCGAGATCGAAGCGAAAATATCGCTCATCAGGTTCTTCATTTCCATCGTCTGGTCCAGCGTACGGCGCAGGTTGGCGAACAGGCGCGCGTTCTCCAGCGCCAGCGTGGATTGGGCTGCCACGGCAGCCAGGAAGTCCAGGTCGTCGCCCGTATACAGGTCGCCGGAGCGGCGCGGGCCGAGCATCAGGAAACCGATCAATTTCTCTTCGTAGTGCAACGGTACAAAGACGAAACCTTTCAGCCGGCTGTAGTTGCCGGACCTGTTCCGCAACTCTTCCGGCAGCTCCCCGGAGGGGGGGAGCCAGATGGGCGTCCCGGTCTTGAGCATAAGATGGATCAATGGATCTTCCACCTGGTAAGGCACAGCGCTGTCTTCGCGGGAAGCGTGCGGGAAGTACTTTCCCATCTCGTCGTTGTACAAGTACACCACGAATTTTTCCGGCGCCAGCGCCTGCTGTAACTGCTCTTCCATCGTGCGCAGGGTCTGGCTCAGGTCGGGTGTGATGATCAATTGGCGTGAGAGACTGGTCAAAGCGCGGCGATAGTCAGCTGGCGAGCGATAGAACAGGCGGTCGATTGCGCGTTGGATCAGGTTGCGGACGGGCATCAATCCGGCCGCCAGCAACAGCAGGTACCCGGCAATCACCAGGGGGTCGGTCGCCCGTACCATATCCTGTACTAGTACGGTGAGCAGCGCGATCAGTCCGTAGAAGGTGCCCAGCGCGACAGCTGTGGTCAGCAGGTAGGCCAGCAGGCGGCTCAGGATGCGGTCCACATCCAGCAGGCGGAAACGCAGGATGGCGTATGTGATCGAAAGCGGCATGACGATCATCGGCGGGAAAAAGACCCAAGCGCGAAACTCGGTTGCCTGTCCCATACCAAGCACCGCCAGGTAAACCATGATGGGCAGCAATGCCAGGGTGGTGCCGAAAATGATCACACGGCTTTGCTGGCGCACGATATTAGACTGGCCGTGGAAAATCCGCCAAGTCAACATACTCACCAGGGCAATAAACCCTACCACGATGCACAAATAGCCAAACTGCCACCAATGAGTGTACGCATGCGGGGAGGGCGGCGCAACGACCACAATGACCATCATGGGGGCCAGCAAGGCGAGCAATGCCCAGGGCAGCCTGCGCAGATGTGGATTGGTACGCACCATGCGGCTGGGTTGCGGGAAAACCAGCGCCAGGTACATCAAACCGCCTGCAGAGAGCAGGATGCTCAACCCCCACAACACGTTGGTGTAACGGGTGGTGCTGATCTCGAACAGCGTGGTCATCATGATGGTCGCGCCAGAAACAAAGTACAGCAAGGCGCGGCTTTCCCACAGGTCGCTGCGCAGGCGGTAAGCCCACAGCCCGATCCCCAGGAAAACCAGTCCCATCAAATACGGGACGATGAAGAGCGAGACAAAATCTGCAAAAGGGAATTTGATCGGCGTGACTTCGACTTCATACGGTTCCCCATCTGGTCGTACCAGGGACACTTTGACAGGTTCATATCCATTGACTGCCATCATTCGCTCGAAGTCGCGCACGCTCGTAAGCTTTTCCCCGTTCAACGCCACAAGGCGGTCGAGGTATTTTATCCCTAATTCAGTGCCAGGCCAACCATCGATGTTGATGGAGCTGACGACGTTGTTCGTTTCGAACAACACTCCCAAGAAGGGCAGTCGATACCAGCGCATAGCCCAGAACGGCGTCAAGGCCAGCATGGCGATTGCCAGGGTTATCGCTACCAGCGGGGGGAGCCGAAACAGCCAGCGAAACCGGGATGGATTGCGCAAAAGACCTCCGAACAGACCGATAAACGTAGAATCAATATTTCACGAAAATTGTCAGATTACCCGATCAATCGATCAACCGGGAATTCATTATAAGCGAAATTCCCGTCCTGGCGAAATGGCGTTTATCTCATACCCACGGCCACGAATTACGCTTTTTCCTACGTTTTCGCGGTACTTTCTGACAACCTTTGCATGCACACTTTCCTGCCTGGAACACCACAATTTATGACCGCTCTGGGTATAATGCTCCCTATGCCTCTTTACACACGTACCGGAGATGACGGCACGACCGGCCTGCTCGGCGAAGACCGCGTTTCCAAAGACCATCCCCGTATCGAAGCCCTGGGCGCACTGGACGAAGCCTCTGCTGCCCTCGGGCTGGCGCGCGCCTCCTGCCAGGCGCCTCAGACGCCTCCCATCCTGCGCGAAGCGCAACGGGATTTGTACAAAGTGATGGCGGAAGTAGCCGCCACACCCGAGAATGCAGACAAATTCAAGGGCATCGACGCATCCCGTGTTACCTGGATCGAGGAGCATATCGATGAAATCCAAACCATTGTGAACATGCCCAGAGAATTCATCCTGCCGGGCGATACTCCCAGCGGCGCAGCCCTCTCCATGGCGCGGGCGGTCGTCCGCCGCGCGGAGCGGCGCGTGACCGAGTTGTTCAGATTGGAAGAGCTCAAGAACACGGAACTGATACGCTATCTTAACCGTCTATCCTCGTTGTGCTTTGTACTCGAACTGCTCGAAAACCAGGCGGCTGGCCGGTCCACCTCTCTGGCCAAGGAATGAAGGCCTCGATCACTGCTTCAACAGCAGGAGAACAGCATGACTGTCAAATTCAGTGTCGTCCCCAAGAAAGACCCACGTGATCTGGAAGCGCCGCCCAAATATTACCCGGCCGTCGTCAGCAAAGGACGCTCGGACCTGCGCGCTATCGCCGAGCGCATCACGCAGATGTCCACAGTGACCAGCGTGGATACGCTGGCCGTGCTGGAGGCCTTCCTGTTGGTCATTCCAATGGAATTGGCCGAAGGGAATATCGTCGAACTGGGCGAGCTGGGTTCTTTCCGCCTGACGGTGCTGGCCAGCGGGGAGGATCGCCCGGAGGCGGTGAGCAAGCGCAACATCAAGGAAGTCAAAGTGCGCTTCAAGCCGGGGAAGCTGTTCAAACGAGAATTGAAAAAATTGGAATTTCGTAAGGCATGATCATCTAAAAAATGCGCATTTCTTTAAAAAAGATGCGCATCTTTTTTAGATTAAATGCGCATTTATCGAACAAAAAATGCGCATTTATATTATTTCCAACCCCCCGATAAATTCCCGGATGACAGAGTCTTTGGGAACAATGCTATCATCCTTCACTGGCGTGATCGTGCTGAGCAGTTTATGGATACGGGCAGCCCGCTCGAAAGCATCCTGGCGGAGAGGGTCGCCTGCGTAGCGTTCGATCCACTTGCTGAAGCCATCGAACAACTTGGGTTTATAGATCGGCAATTCATATGGCATGCCGCTGTTGATGATATAGTCTGCCGAGCCGATGTAAGGGATAATGCCCCGCAACTCGCCCGCGCGCACGTAGTGCCAGTGGGTCAGCGTTTTTTCGTAATCATAAGCGCGATGAGCGGCGTCCCGCAACATTCTGCGCATCAGGCGGATGTCTGTCCAGCGGACATATTTACCGTTGTTATCCTTCACTTGCATCAAAGGTTCGATGTATAAGTTTATTTTGTTGTCGGCAATGCCGTCCGTGAGAGGTGGATATAATCCGTACAGGCTGTCGATCAGGATGATATCGCCCTCCGCAAGCTTCATGGGAGTCCGATCCGGATAATTTTTACCGGTCTTGAAATCGTAGTAGGGCAACAGCACTTCTTCCCCGGCTAACAAGTGATGTAGATGCTGGTTGATCAAATCGATGTCAAGCGCCTGGGGGGTTTCGAAGTCGTAGTCGCCAAATTCGTCCTTGGGATGCAATTCCAAATCATAGTAATAATTATCTAAATTCAACTCGACAAAACGCAGGCCTTGCTGGCCGAGCTTGTAAGCGATCTTTCGCGTGGTAGTGGTCTTCCCGGAAGATGAAGGACCCGCGATGGTCACAAGTTTGACTTCGTCCCGGCGCTCTTCGATCAAATCTGATATGGCCTGGATATCAGCCTCGTAAGCATCCTCCGACTCCCTGACGATATCGGGGAATTCCCCGTTCTCTACTCTCTGGTTCAGTTTTGCTACCGTATTGAGATCATGCTCTACCGCCCAATCCAATACACCCCAAATTTTCCTCCAGGGGATGTATTCTGTGTGCATCTCGGAGCGCGACTTTTCCTTTTGCCTGCGCCGGGTGCGTTCTTCCCGGTAAAGGATATAGGCTTTCGAGACCTTGGCATGCCCGTTTTCGATCAGCACTTTTTCGACGATGTCCTGGATCTCCTCGACGGTCGGATATTGATTAGATTTATATTGCTCTTCCAGGATTTCTACAACTTGCCTGCTCAAACCTTCGGCAATCTTTTTATCTCTCCCTCCTACCGATACCGCGGCGCGATAGATCGCATTGGTGATCCGGTCTTTCGAAAATGGAACCGTAGCTCCATTGCGTTTGATGACATATTTGATTCTGGCCATACTCACCTCCAGGGTTTTCGGTCAATTTATTATATCCTTTTCCGATTTCCATCACTATCCGCAATATGGTTCTTCAAGCCTAACCCCAAAATCTGGGTGCTTACTGCAGAAATTCCCGAAGAGCCAGCAATATGATATAGTAAAAGAAAATGGTAACTACTCAGCCTGTATTTAAAGAGGCGGCAAAAACGGTGTGCGCG
>DAOTXM010000255.1:0-8143 GCA_034435215.1 Anaerolineales bacterium | reverse complement strand
CCCCCCCCCCCCCCCCCCCCCCCCCCCCCCCCCCCCCCCCCCCCCCCCCCACCCCTGTGTTTCGGGCTTCTTCCAGTCATTTCGTGATCTACTGATTATTATTTCGGACATCTTGGCACGGCATATTTATCATTACAAAACCAATCTCAAATCAAAAACCACTGGATGTAATAATAGCCGATCACAGCCGCCCATAACCAGGCATCGATCCGGTCGAATGCACCGCCATGACCGGGGATCAACGAACCGGAATCCTTGATGCCGGCCGGGCGTTTGAACAGGCTTTCACCCAGGTCCCCCAACGGGGCGATCACGCTCAGGACCAGGCCCAAAACTGCTCCCTGCCAGATCGAGATTTCCAACGGGCCCCAGGTAGAATACGCAAAGGCAAAGAAACCGCCATAGACCGTGCCGGTGACGACTCCTGTCCAATAGCCTTCCCAGGTTTTTCTGGGGCTCAAGCGCGGAGCCAGTTTGTGACGTCCATAAGCAGCGCCAATGCTGTAAGCGCCTGTATCCGCCATCCAGACAGATGGCAGGACTAAAAACACCCACCAGCCACCGTTAGGCAGATTGCGCAAATCCAACAAGTAAGCTCCCACCCAGCCCAGATAGGCCAGGCCAGCGACCGTGGCAGCAAAATCGAAGGCGGCTTTTTCACGTCCCCGTTCGTAGGTGAGCATATGATACACCAACGCCACCAGCAACAATGCTGAAAACACGACACTGGCATAGTCGGGATAAAAATCGCGCGCAAACAGGATCAAGAAAACGCCTCCAACGGTAATCCACGTTGAAGGCTCGAGCTGCATGGCACGGAATAATTGGGTATATTCGTATGCAGCCACCAGGATGAAAAAACCCAGGAAAATGAAAAAGGGGACACCCCCAACAAGCAAAGCTGGCATACCAACTGCCAGCAGGATCAACGCAGTAATGGTCCGTTTAACCATGCACCTTGCTCACCGCCTCCGTTACCCCTCCATAGCGACGGTCACGCTGAGCGAAAGCCTCCAGGGCACGGTGATATTCTTCTCTATTAAAGTCCGGCCAGTAGGTCGGTGTGATATACCATTCCGAATAAGCCGCCTGCCAGATCAAAAAGTTACTGACGCGCAACTCACCCGACGTACGGATGATCAGGTCTGGATCAGGGACGCCGGCAGTGTACATATATCGACTGACCAGTTCGTCGTTGACCTCTTCCGCCGAGACGTTATCCCTGATCATATGCTGGATAGCATTGACGATTTCGTCCCTGCCCCCATAGTTGAAAGCCACATTCAACACCAGGCGGTCGTTATCCTTGGTCAACTCGATCGCGTTCAGGACTTTGGTCTGGATCTTGGGATCCAGGCGCTCCAGGCGCCCGATGTGCCGTAACTGAACGCCCTCTTTGTGCAATTCCGCCAATTCTTTATCGATTACATCCTCGAGGATGCGCATCAGTCCTTGTACTTCCTCGGGTGGGCGACCCCAGTTTTCGGTGGAAAAGGCATAAATGGTCAGATACTTGACGCCAAATTCCACCGAGGCGCGGATAATACGGCGCAGATTCTCTGTCCCGGCACGATGCCCAGCCAGGCGCGGCAAGCCACGTGCAATGGCCCAACGGCCATTGCCATCCATGATAATGGCAACGTGTAAGGGGAGCTTATCAGCAGGGATGTTCGACAGGGTATCGATCATTCTCGTAATCATTACGGAAGTTAGACTTCCATGATCTCTTTTTCTTTTTCCTGACCATGTTTGTTGATTACCTCGATAAATCGATCGGTCAGTTTTTGCAGATCTTCCTCGCCTCGCTCCAATTCATCTTCAGAGATCAATTTTTCTTTTTCGAAATCACGCATGTCATTCAGTGTATCCCTGCGGACATTTCGCACGGCTACACGTGCTTCTTCCACGCGGGCATGGACTACCTTCACGAGGTCACGTCGTCGCTCTTCAGTAAGGGGAGGCAGGTTCAGGTGTATGGACTTGCCGTCATTGTTGGGAGTCAGGCCCAGGTCCGAGGCAAGAATCGCCCGTTCCACATCTTTGAGCGTAGAGGGATCGAAAGGCCTGATCAGGATGGAACGCGGCTCTGGCACGCTGATCGAGGCCAATTGCATGAGAGGGGTAGGTGTGTCATAGTAAATGACAGAAAGTCGTTCCACCAGGGCGGGATTGGCGCGGCCAGTTCGAATGACAGCCAAATCATTCTCCAAAGACTGGATTGCGCCTTGCATGCGACTTTCAGCTTCTTTAAGGATGTCTTTTATCACCTCAGCCTCCTGACAGGTCGACGTTTACACAGGCATAAGGATACCCTAAAATGCTGAATTTTGCTACCGAAATTACAGGTGTGAGAGGATTCCTATATGGTTTGATAGACTCTCAACCGATCATCTTCACGCACCGACCAGCGTTCCAGCTTGCTCGCCATGGAGCGCGCGCAGGAGCGCCTGTGGATCCCACAAGTTGAGCACCAGGATGGGAAGATTATTCTCCATGCAGAGCGTTACTGCGGTGCTATCCATTACCGACAGGCGTCGATTCAGGAAATCCAGATGGGTCAGATGATCGAACTTTTTTGCATCTGGATTCTTCTTTGGATCGGAGTCGTACACACCATCGACCTTGGTCGCTTTGATGACCACATCTGCATCGATTTCTGTGGCACGCAGGGCTGCAGCAGTATCCGTCGAGAAATAAGGATTGCCTGTCCCAGCGCTGAAAATGACCACGCGACCTTTTTCAAGGTGGCGAATGGCGCGACGGCGAATATAGGGCTCTGCAACCGCCCGCATTTCGATCGCAGATTGCACACGCGTAAACACACCAGAACGTTCCAAGGCATCCATCAAAGCCATGGCGTTCATAACGGTCCCGAGCATGCCCATGTAATCGGCGGTGGCACGATCCATGCCGCGGTCCAGGCCCTGCTTGCCACGCCAGATATTCCCGGCGCCGATGACCACTGCCACCTCCACGCCCATCATGTGCACTTCTTTGATACGGCTGGCAACAGCTTCCGCCTCTGCCACGTCGATGCCGAAGCCGGATGGGCCGGCCAGTGCCTCCCCGCTGAGCTTAAGCAAAATACGGTGATACTTCAATTCACTCATGATTTCACTCCATTTGCCCCCACCCTTGCCCTCCCCCAAATGAGGGGCGGGCTGGGAGAGGAATAAAGAAAAGGCCAACCCGAAGGTTGGCCTGCTCATTATGCACCAATACTTTCACCCAACTCCCAACGCTGGAAGCGGCGTACAACGATGTTTTCTCCCGTCGTACCGATGGTTTGCAATATCAGCTTCTCGACAGTCTGTTCCTCATCGCGAATATAAGGTTGGCGTAGAAGCACAACATCATCCTTGAATTTATCGAGGCGGCCTGCCACGATCTTTTCCAGAACTGCCTCAGGTTTGCCTTCTTCTTTGGCGCGCGCCCGTGCAATTTCCGCCTCATGTTCGAGGACAGCAGCAGGGATTTCGTCTTCCCTCACGTAATGCGGCGCTGAGGCAGCAATTTGCAGGGCGATCTCGTGAGCCAGCTTGCGGAAGTCTTCCGAACGGGCAACAAAATCGGTCTCGCAGTTCACTTCGACCATCACACCCACCCGGCCTTCGCCATGGGAATACAATTCGACCACGCCCTGGGAAGCTGTCCGGTCGGCGCGTTTGGCAGCTGTTGCAACACCTTTTTCGCGTAAGAAGTCGACCGCTTTATCGAAATCACCGTTTGCATCCGTAAGAGCCTTGCGACAATCTAAAATTCCTGCGCCAGTTGCTTCGCGCAGTTTCTTGATCATTTCAGTCGTAATTTCCATGTTCGTTTCTAACCTCGTTGGGATGTATGCCCAGGGAAGTCACAAATTGCACTTTTCAAAGTTTGGAGAGAGGCAAGTTGTGACTGTGGACATTATATCTTACTCAGCTTCGTCCATGAAGTCGGCTGTATCTTCACCCGACTCATCTTCGGTAAAACCTTCCTCTTCGCTTTCATCGGGTATTTCCTCAACAGCCTCTTTTGCTTTTCGACCGCGACCCTTGGGTTTCGCTTCCACTTCCTCCACCTCGGCAAGATCTACTTCCACATCTACTTCCTCTTCTACTTCATCAACTTCAGTGGGTTTGCGGCTGACACTCAGCTTGGCCAGTGTGGCTTCACCCAATAATTCTTCTTCGTCGAAATCCTGGTCATCTTCGTCAATCACACGCGTTGTTTTAGCGGGAACAACCCTCTCGGTCACAGGTTGAGCGAATTCCATCTCTGCCTCTACGTCTTCCTTACGCATGGCTTTCCCCTCCAGGACCGCATCCGCAATCTTGGTAACCAGCAGTTTGATAGCACGGATGGCATCGTCATTCGAGGGGATGACATAGTCAACATTGAGTGGATTGCAGTTGGTATCCACCATTGCAATGATCGGGATGTTGAGAAGATTGGCTTCGTGGACAGCCGCATATTCGCGACAAACATCCACAATGAAGAGCAAATCGGGCAGGCGCTTCATATTCCGGACCCCGGAGAGGCGACGTTCCAAACGGACGATTTCGCGCTCGATCAGCAGGCCTTCTTTTTTGGTCAGATGGCTGATCTCGCCGCTATCGCGCATTTTCTCGAGGCGTTCGAGCTCCTGCACACGTTGGTAAATCGTGGCCCAGTTGGTGAGCGTACCACCCAGCCAGCGCTCGGTCACATAAGGCATACCGCAACGAGTAGCTTCCTCCACAATGGTTTCTTGCGCCTGGCGTTTGGTGCCGATAAAGAGGACAGTGCCGCCCTCCGCAACCTTATCGCGGATGACGGCATAAGCCTGGTTGAGCAACTTGACAGTTTGCTGCAGGTCGATGATATGAATACCGTTACGTTCTGTGAAGATGTACGGCTTCATGCGCGGGTCCCACTTATTGGTGCGATGTCCAAAATGGACGCCACTTTCAAGCAGGGCCTTCATAGGGATAATGGCCATAGGGAAACCTCCTTCGCGTTTGGCCTCCGCTCCGTTCAACCCGTCCGGTAACCACGCAAAGATCCGCGGCACGCACCGGCCGGTCCGGGAGCGTGTGAGATTGGGACAACTGTTGCCCGTCCCTGGGCAGAATATGTCCCGCCCATCTGGACGGGAGCGGCGAGATTATACCATAGAATTTAATTGACGCACCAGAAACGCTATGATACAATCACGCCCGCTTACTTCGACTGCGCTTCGATGAAGACCACGTCTTCACACCGCTCAGCATGAGCGCCCCCATCGTCTAGCGGCCCAGGACGGAGCCCTCTCAAGGCTCAAACCGGGGTTCGAGTCCCCGTGGGGGCATAAGATAGACCACCTCACTGAGGTGGTTTTTGTTTTCAAACAAGTGTCCTCCTTGAGGGGATGTATCCCTTACGAGGACGATGTGTGAGTTCCCTTGCAGCTATTAAATGACAAAACCAGCCAGAATTCGTTTCACTTTCGGAATCCTGGCTGGCCTGTCACCGGCGCTTACTCATTCCGCAAGAATCTGCGGATGGGTCGCAGCAAATATGCCAATGTCAGGATAGCTGCGCCAGTAATAGCAATAGTTAAGAATGGGCTGATCTCGCCCGCCGCCACGCCCAGCCGGAATTTGCTGAAGAAGCTGCCGAAGGGCGGCAGGCCGGAGAGCCAGAGCGCGGCCAGCACGAAGAAGATAAAGGCCGCCGGCATCTTGCTAGCCAGTCCGGCCATTTGATCGATGCTGGTGGTATGCAGGCCGCGGCGGATGAAGTAGGCAACAGCAAATAGTACCAGCAGTGCGATACTGCCTGTCGCCAGATAAGAGAGCGCCACGCCGGATGAAAGCGTGATACCCAGCACCACGAAGCCAAGTTGGCTGGTAGCTGCCAGCACCAACATGCGCTGCAAATCGGTCTCGACCCAGGCCAGGAATGCCCAACCGATCATGCCGATACAGGCAATCACGCGAGTAAGTGTGATGATCTCGTAATGATTCGGCATGAACAGGACCGCCAAAATACCCAGTGCGTACAGACCCCACAAAATATGCGTCAATACCATGCGCGCATTGAGAACATGCATGATTTCGCCAACCAGTGACAGCAACGCCGGGATAACTTCCTGGTAGAAGTCGGCCAGTGCTTGGTCGATGTATCGGTAGATCCAATTTGAAACACGTTTTGTTAAATGTACACCCTGCATATACAGGTCCAGGTCACCGCGATCGGCCATATCGTAAGCCTGCCTCAAGCCCTCCATGCTTTTGACCGGGCCGTAGAAGTGGGTCCCTGGCACGCGATAGACTTCAGGATCAAGCGCTTCGCCGCCCAGGAAGACCTCCGCTTCCACGCTCCGGCGCGGACGTCCGGCCCAGTAGATGACCAAACCGATCAACAGGCTGGCAACCAACAGCAGTGTGGCTAAATTGGAATTCCACAAGCCAATGACCGAGACCTGCGCCCCATCACCCAGAATGGGTGCGAGTAACATGTCTACCGGCCAGCGATAGAACACCCCAAAGCCCACCGCGATCAATCCCAACACAAAGATGGGCAGTGCAATTGGCCAGGGCGATTCTTCGACTTCGCCCAGCCCAGCGGGCTTGTCACCCCAGAACATCGAGTAGAGCAGTTTCATGAAGGAGGCCAGGGTCAGGGCAGAGCCGAACATGGCAACCAACAAGAAGATCGGAAAGGTCGATCCACCGCGTTCGATGATGCCCTGGTAGACCATCCACTTCGAGACAAAGGCGTTCAGCGGCGGCACACCCGCGATCGCCAGCGAGGCGATCAGGGTGGAGACGAACGTCCATGGCATGGCTTTGGCCAGACCACCCATATCGTCGAACTGGGTCTTGCCGGTGCGGTATTGCACCGAGCCGCCGCACAGATACAGGCTGCCTTTGACAATGATCATGTTAACGAGGTGGAACAGCCCGCCAATTATGCCAACCGCCGTGCCCGTGCCGATGCCCATCACCATATACCCGACCTGTGAGACCGAGTGGAAGGCCAGCATGCGGCGGTAATCTTTTTGGATGACAGCCATCAGCACGCCGCCCAAGAGGGTGACCGCGCCAATCGTCATCAGCAACCAGCCCGCCCAGCCGGAAACATCGAAGATTTGCAGCGATACCAATGTCAGCAGGTAGAAGCCGAGCATCTTATCGAGCGAGGTGAAGTAGCCCATCACCGTCATGGGCGTCTCGGTGGAGATGGCCGGGATCCAGGTGTGCAACGGCATCACGCCGCCCTTAGCAAAGGCGCCGAACACGATCAGGACGAAAGCCGCCCCCAACAACGGGGTCGACGGAACCAGTGCTTGGGCTGCTAGCCAGTCGATAGATAGCGAGCCGGTCTGGGTCCAGAGTAGACCGATGCCCAGCATCAAGGTCAGGTCACCTACGCCCGCGATTATCAAGGTGCGTGTGGAAGCAGGCAGCGCCGAGTCCCCATTCAAACCCGCCATCAGGAAGAGCAGGAAACCATGCAGTTCCCAGAAAAAGAGTAACAAAACCAAGTTCCCAGCCAGCACAGCGCCGCTCGTTACACCCAGCGCCATAAGGTAGTAGGCATAATATTCGCGGTGCCGTGAGTGGGAGCGCATGAAGGGCAGCGAGTACAGTCCCGCCAGCAGGCCGAAAACCGCGATAGTGGTCAGGGTGAAGCGCGCAAAAGCGGAGGTGTGCAGGTCGAAGCCGATGGTCAGGCTGGGGGTCAGTTGCAACCAACGGATGGTGATTGACAGGTCCGGCTGGAGGAACAGAGTGATGGACAGCGCCAGCGCAACGACCGTTGTTAGGACAAGCAACGCTTCACGCAAACCCCTGGCCTGCTTCGGCGTTAACAGGCACACCATTCCGACGAGGACGGGCACAGCGATTGGGTAAATGAGGAGCGAGTTCATAGGATCACCCTGTCATCTGGCTGACCAACGCCTGGACGACGTCCAACAGCGGCGTGGCAGCCAGGCCAGCCAAGATTGAAAGCACGGCAAACGCGACCACGGTCAACACCATGCCAGGCGTGCCTTCGCGAATATCCTTCCAACGCGGATTTTGACCGAGGAAAACGGCGTTGAACAGGCGCAACATGTAAGCCAGGCTGAGCAGCGCACCCAGCACCGCCAGCGCCGCAAAGATGACCTTGTCACCTTGCAGTGCACCCATAATGA
>DAOTXM010000254.1:0-8774 GCA_034435215.1 Anaerolineales bacterium | reverse complement strand
GCGCGGGCACAGCCCGCGCAAAACACCCCACCTTTCCCAGAATGGATCGGAGGATGTATGCAACCACTCACCACACGTATACGCAGGCCTGTCGAGCGGGAAGGTGCGGAATTCTATCTGTTTCTGCTCCTGTTGAGTTTCGCTGCCAGCGTCTCCGTCACACGTCTGTTCCTGGAACTGACCGGCTACCCGCAGCTTGGCAACCAGACCCTGCACATTGCACACGTGTTGTGGGGCGGCCTAGCCTTGTTCCTGAGCGCGTTGCTGATGCTAGTCTATACCAATCGCTGGGTCTACCGCCTGGGCGCCATCCTGGCCGGTGTGGGCGTAGGATTGTTTATGGATGAGGTTGGGAAGTTCATCACGCAGACCAACGATTATTTCTATCCGCCTGCCGCTGCGATCATTTATGTGTTTTTTCTGCTGGTTGTAATATTTTACATGGAAGTGCGCCGCCCCAAACGGCGTGATGCACGCGCGGAACTCTATCGCGCCCTGGACACCTTCGAAGAGGTTTTGGATCGCGACCTGGATTCGGTCGAACGCGCCGCTTTGGTAGAGCGGCTGCACTACATTACAAAAACTGCCGAGCACTATGAAATTGCCAACCTAGCGGAGGAACTATTGCAATTCATCCAATCACGGCATATCCTGATTGTCGAACCTGCGCCAGGCTGGCTTGCGCGTCTGCTGGAATCGTTACGCTCCTTCGACCAGCGTTGGCTGACGCGAGGGCGCTTGAAGGCCATCTTGCTAAGCGGCCTGGGTGTATTGGGGATATGGGCGCTGCGCGACTTGACCCTTTTGTTGCTGGACAGCGTCTCCTATGAATACCTGATCCGGGTGCTCGTAGACCAGATCACATACGGACGGGTAACCGGCACCACCAGCCTGGCCTGGCTGACGGCTGGCATGGCCTTGAAAGCTGCCCTGGGATTGGCCTTGTTGCTTGGGGTCGCTATATTCCTGGTGAGGCGGGAAGAACAGGGATTGCGCCTGGTTTTCTTTGTGCTGTTGCTCTTTCTGACGGTTGTCAACTTGTTGGAATTCTACTTCGAGCAATTCTCGACCATCGTGCCTGCTACCGTCCAATTTGTCCTGTTATTACTCTTGATCCACTACCGCAGGCGCTTCTTAGGGGATGTGTTCGATCGAAAAACATAAGCATGCCTCGTTTCGATCTGCTTGCCTTTGTGCCGACGATCCCCTCTGGGAAAATGAGCGCCTGTTAGGTGGGCACACCGTCTACATCCCCCCGAATTGATCCGGCAACACGAATATGCTGACCCGCCGCCACAGGCTATCCCGGTTATTATCGATTGGAACCTTGTAAAATTTCCGCGTCCGCTGCATCCGCCTCTGCGAAGATTTTCTGGACTTCGGCTTTCATCTCGGCAGAGACACCCGCGCGCATGGGAATGAACTTGATCAGGTCGCGCGCCTGCCGCAGCAGGTCCTTGACCCCGGCAATGTAGGAAAGGTCATGTTTACCCTGTCCATCAGGAACAGGAAGATCACGCGCCTTCTGAATCAACTTGCGGGCGCGCAGGAGGCGTTCTTCAGCCGGGATGAGTTTTGCCATGTTATCCTAACCTTTCTTGTTTACCAACTTAAGCAATGTGCACAATTCTACTCTTTCCTGCTTGATTCCGAGAATCCATTTTCGTATAATTGAAATGTAAGTATCTTTTCGAATAAATGGGGTAAGAAGAAATCCCACTTCTCCCTCCCTCCTTATTCAGAAGATATGGTTGCGCCTGGATTCGGGGAGGTTGGCATGAGTCAAGAGAAGCGTGCCACGCACGTCGACGTGCGCATCGAGGGGGATGTCAGCGGTCAAATCGCGATCGGGGACAATATCCTGCAAATCGGGGATGTGCATGGGGGCATTGTCAATATCATCCAACCGGATAGGAAGCCAACATTCAGCCCGCGCCAGCGACCGGTGATGGTCCGGCCGCGCAAATTTACCGGTTTCCTGGACCATGATTCGGAGATGGGGGGTATTGTAGAGGCATTGAATGAAGGTGAGCCCGTTTCCCTGTATGCGGAAAACGGGATGGGTAAAACGACCCTCTTGCGACACCTGGCATATCAGGCGCCTGGAGATAATTTCCCGGATGGCATCCTTTATTTCCCGGCGCATATTAAATGTGTCGCTGATATGCAGCAGATCATATTCGATCACTTCTTTACGAGTGACAGCCTGGCAAAACCAACCGATGCGGAACTAAGCCAATTTTTACAGAATGTCCAGGCGCTGATCCTACTGGATGACGTACAGTGGAACAAGGATGAAATCAACGAACTGCTCAATGCTGTGCCGCAATCCGTCTTCGTTCTGGCTTCTCCGGAACGTTGCCTGTGGGGGGAAGGTCGTTGTATTGCCTTGCAGGGGTTGCCCTTACAGGATGCACTGACCTTGATCGAACACGAATTGCAGCGCACACTAACACCCGTGGAGAGAGCCTCTGCTGAGCATCTGTACCAAATTGCGACTGGCCAGCCGCTCTTCCTGATCCAGGTCGCTGCCCTGGTTCGGGATGGAAAATCGTTCGAGGAAATCCTCAACGCGGTCAAGGGTTCGAAAGATGGGTTCGGGGAAATCATAGCGGAAAGATTGAACGAGACACAACGTGACATCCTGGGATTGTTGAGTATATTTAAAGAGTTCACCGTCCCGAAGAAGCACCTGGTAGCCTTGCTCGGGATAAGGGGTCTTGCGCCACAACTCGACCGTTTGAAGAAGTTGCAACTGGTGCGGGAACATGGTTCAGTTATCGGTCTGGCTGGTTCGATGGCTGTGCCCCTGGGTCCGCTGCTGGAGGCTGATTGGGAAGCGCGCAGCCTCGATTATTTCGTACATTGGATGCGTGGCGCTCCCTCCCTACCCGAAGTTCGAGAAGCGCTCGACCTGCTATTGTTCCTGTTGGAGCACGCTTTCAACGCTGGTCGTTGGGAGGCGGTCATTTCTCTGGGAAGGGGCATCGAAAGCACCCTGATTCTGAGCGGTCTCTGGGGGACATGGTTGCAGGTCTTACAATGGCTCCTCGCAGCAGCAGGATCGCTTGGCGAGCAGTCCCTGCGAGCCTGGGTTCTGCACCAACTTGGCGCGCGTAGTTTGTGCCTGGGGGATCTGTCTGCTGCGCAATCGTTCCTGGCACAGGCATTGGGCATTCGTGAAACCCTCGCCGATCAGGCCGCCTCTGCCCTGACCAGGCAAGCGCTTGGAGTCACAACTACGTTGCCGGCGCCGGCGGGAGTGACATTATCTCACACTGCCATTGCTCCCTGGACGGCGGTATCCACTGTGGTGAAGGCCATCCTGATCGTGGGCGGCCTGGTCGGCGTAGTCGGCGCAGTGGTACGCTGGAACCCCGCTTCCCGTTTACTGCCGGAGCCTGGGACTGTGGTTTCTCCAGCCCCTTTGGACGAGTCGCCAGCCGAAGCTGATATGGAGGCGTCCTCGATCGAGCCCGTTTCGATCCCAACAGAAATGACCGTCTCGATCGAAACACCTTTTGCGGCCGCTACATCTGTCCCCACAGCCACCGTAGTGTTGATCAATATTCCTGTACCAGTCGAGTGTACATTCGATGTCGATTTCGTGGTTGCCAGGCAATTGAAAAACGAAGTTGTCCTGAGCTTTGATATGCCATTTGATATCCCCAATGAGAACATGGATCATAACCGGAATATCGATTTGGGGGATAAATTAACTGTGCAGGTCAATGATGGCGTAGCGACCGGTTACCGAACCGGTCTATACGATGTCAGTCGACCGGATCGCTTATTCATTCTCCTGCCTGAGTTCCATCGAAATGACACCATCCAGGTCCAGTTATGGGACGATAAAGCCTTGCATTGTTCGCCGATTGTACTCGTTGACTGGATTGATCCTTATGTGGAGCCGCCAAAAGCGAAATCAACAAAAACAGCAGAACCGGCTACATCGGAAGAGCCAGCTGCCTGTGTACCACAATCGTGTGGGGATACGAGTATTTGGAATCCTGATCTGTGCTGTTGTGAGTATTCCCCTGGTTATTGTGAGTAAAGCACCAACTGCGTAACTCACCCTAGCGCCCGAGCAACGTTCGAGCGTCAGGGAACGATGATGCTTTCCAGTCGAATCTCTTCCACCCACACCAACTCCCTGCTCCCAGACCGGCATGTTGCGGGCAGGGATGTGTGGTATGTGTATCCCAGCGATCCCCGATGACAAAGGCCACGATTTGACGCATTCGACGGCACAACACCGTCCAAACCCAACGTTTGTTCCACCTTTGATAGACAAATGACCACATCTCATCGGCTTCTAGAATATCTTCGGGCTTGGCAGGCAAAAGGGTGTCTTCAAGTTTCGGATTGGCTTCGTCTTTTTTTATCCAAGAAGCCAGGGTCGGTCAGCTGACACCAAAGGTGCGCTGGATACCGCGCATGCTTGAGCGCTCATGGTATGCTGCCAGGATCTGCTCTTTTTGCGCCTCCGTGTACCCTCGCTTTGGTTCGTGCACCCCACGTTTGCCACAATCTTTGCACCAGTATTGCTGGCTGCCGCTGGCATTGTGCCCGTTTTTCACAATGTTCTGGCTTCCACATGCTCGTCAAGTGTTGATCAATAATTTTGCGATCATGTCTTAACTATACTACCTATCACTTTAATTTGACCACTACCAAAAAGGAAATGCAGATATTGGATGATAGCCAGGTACAACGACTTATCATTACAGCGGAGGCAACCCAGGTCCGCAACTTGGCATTGTATCAACTGTCTATAACCACCGGCATGCGACAAGGTGAGTTGTTAGGGCTTAAATGGCAAGACGTGAAATGGGAACAAAGAACACTTCGCATCCAACGGCAACTCAAATATATCACTGACGACGGTCCTGTCTTCGCTCAACTCAAAACCCACTCAAGCGCGAGACCCCTTGTTGTCGGAACGGAAACAATAACCATCCTGAAACAACATCAAAAACGACAATTCAGCGAGATAACCAGAGTGGGCAAGAAATGGAAAGATCATGATCTGGTTTTCCCATCCACGATTGGTACACCCTTCAACCCATGCAACTTGTCCAGACAGTACAAGAGTCTTCTAAAAGAAGCCGGGTTGCCTTCCATCCGATTTCACGACCTGCGCCACACAGCTGCTTCCCTGATGCTAAATCATGGTATCCCGGTCCTGATCGTCTCAAAGCGCTTGGGACACGCCAAGCCGAGTATAACGTTAGAAATCTACAGCCACCTAATTCCAAGCATGCAAGAGCAAGTCGCCCAGTTAATGGATGATGTAGTCACACCAATAGAGCTTGAGCAGGTTGCACCATGTTGCACCACACAATACCAAAATAATTGGGACGAGCCAAAATCACCCCCCATATATAGGTAAAAACCAATGAAACACCCCATAAGGCGGTATAATTGGATCACGCCCCCGTAGCTCAATGGACAGAGTGCCTGACTTCGAATCAGTAGGTTGTGGGTTCGAATCCCGCCGGGGGCGCCTCGTTTATACCAACTATATCATCAGACCTACCCATGTGGGAAAATGACACGCAAACTTATACAAAGGTATCGTACCAATTCTTCAGGGCAAGCGACCGCATTATGACTTTGTCGACTCCGAGATGGACAACCGGTTCGGCGCGTCTTTGCGCTCGAACGCGGGCACGCAATCCAGGGACAAACATATCTAAGCTCCGCTTTACAAGTGCCTTCGGATCTATCCATTGAGTGAGACCCGACCAATTTCCAATATCTTTTCTCAGAGATTCAAGTAGTTTTGCCAATGCAACCGGGTCAAGGAATTCCCATATCCCGCTGGAGTGGTCGTTCAGCTCTTCCAAAGCATATTCCCTGACCGGAGATTCGGATGCCAACAATTTCGGCCAGTTCTCAAGGTTATCTCGATTTGAAAAAGGGAATTGAGCAAGGTATGGATATTCTTGCTTAAACACTTTACGATAGAGCAATTTCTTGACCCGCAATCGATCGGGCACCTTCGCCATGAAGTCAAGGATCAGATCATCAATAAGTGGGTTCCGAAGATCCAGCTCGATCTGTTTGTAGTAGTAAGCAGCTTGAAGCCAGGTCTGCAGGCGACGATTGAACTTGAAGAAGTCTTGTGCCTGATCGGGTGAGAGATTGCGGGCTTCAAACAAAGCTCTCTCAACAGCTGCATCAGAGGCCTCACACAATTTATCATAGTACGTTTCTTGGATAACTAAGGCAAGCCCCTGCACACCGCGCAAACGGCGCATATTCTGAAGAGCAAATGCTACCTCGTGCGTGGGAGCAGACAGAGAATGTCCGAAAAGCTGAAGTCCGCTTAGGGCAAACTCAGAACCCGAGTGGCGCAATTCAACCATGATCGGGTATTCGCAGGCATGAAACACTGCAACATCTGCGAGGCCATCAATCAGATGGTTGACGCGCGTGAAGTGCTCGCGGTAATCTGTAAATTTGCGTTGGATAAATCGATGGTTCGTATTGAAATGATGGGCGATTAGGGCTGCCACAGCCACATCCGAATCCTTCGCTCCAAGATTTGCACCCCAGGAAACTGTATTTAGCCTATTGCCAGCACCATTTACTGTGGCCAGTGCACCGCCAAGAATCCCGCGAGAATCAATGCCTCCCGACAGAAAAATGACCGTTTTCTCAGGCTCACCCATATGCTTTCGTACAGCTGAATTTAGCAATCGACCCAATTCTTGCTCCAAATCGATCTGGGAAGCGTTCTCAGGAACTGATCCCGGCAAGAACCGCCAATAAGTCTCCCTCACCACCTTTCCATTTTCAACTTTCAATAGTTCGCCGCCCTGCAGTCTTCTCACGGATTGAAACAATGTTTGGTCGGAATGCAAATAACCCTGCGCAAGGAATGTCGCGAATGCTCCTAAATCAATCTCTTTCTTCACAAGTCGCCTAACAAGCAATGCTTTAACCTCGGGTGCGAAGAGCAGTTGATCCTTGGTCTGAGCGTAATAGAGTGGCGTGGAAGCCGTGCGATCAACCATGAGAAGAGTTATGCCTTGAACTGGTACCGTCAGTACGGCCGAGAAAAAGCCATGCCAATGGCGTAGTGCTTCACTATCTGGTACATGGTTAATCGACCGATTGACCCCGGGTTCCAGTAAACGTCCGGAAACAAATAGCAGAATTTCAGATTCTGGACTATCATGGTAAATAGGCCATCTAAAAGGATTCTGCCAGGGTAAACCAATTCTGCCGACCATCAAATTCGAACCAGATATATATGCTTGTTCTACCCGATCCTCTTCGTGGTGACTAAGAATTTCGGCCATATTCGTGAAAACGCTAATTTTATTTTCTTTTGGTATCGAGTTGGGATTGAGATCAAGGATTCCAAACAAACCTGGCATATGATTGTTTATCCTTTCCAGCGTGCACGCTGCTTCTCAAATTGAGTCTAAGCATTTTCTAGCGGATTATAACCCCAACAGTTGTTCTCTTCACTTTCTATTTCTACATCGAGTTTTTTCGAGTAAAATTTTGGTTGCCGATTCGATATGAAAAATTATATTTCGAAAATTAGAAAACCTCATCTTACACAACGACTATGGAAACGGTTCCGGTCTTATTTCTACTTTGAACAATGGATACTTCTGATTGCAAGTAATGTCTCGATTGCAAATCCCTCTTGGGATAACTTTACCCGCATCATTCCTCCAACAGACCGAATTTGGGCTGATCCGTTTATCTGGATCAAGGGAGGATATATTTATATTTTCTATGAAGAGCAACCCTTAGATACTAGGCGAGGGCGAATTTGCTGTCTGACACTGGACAATCATCTAGTGATTATTGAAAATAAGCCCGTACTGGAACAACCCTATCATCTTTCGTACCCCTTTTTATTTGAATACAATAACGTGCTTTACATGCTTCCTGAAACGGGTGAAAATCGCACCATTGAAATTTATCGTTGTGTGCAGTTTCCAGGTCAATGGGAAAAAGTAAAAAACCTCATGACAGATATCTATGCAGTGGATTCTACACTCTTACAGGCTCATGGAAAATGGTGGATGTTCACCAATATTGCAGTAGAAGGCGGATCTACCTGGGATGCCTTATATCTTTTCTATGCAGATCAGCCGTTGTCTGAGCGTTGGACGCCGCACCCTCTCAATCCAATCGTCAAAGATATTCGATCCGCTCGCCCGGCCGGGAAGATTTTTCTTGATCCAAGAGGGCTTATCCGCCCATCACAAGATTGTTCAATGACATATGGATACGCAATAAACTTTAACCAAATCATACAAATAAACGAAACTGAATATACAGAGATCCTGGCGTGGAGATTCCAACCCGGACCAAAAGATATTCTCGGCACACATACATGGAATCTGAATGGCGATTTGTGCTTGATTGACGCAAAAATACCCAGGTTGAAATTCTAACTCAATACATGACTAACATTACAGCGCAAGGTTGCATTACTGATACACATTCATAACCAAGAATAATCGAAAAAATGGTTGTGCGTGAGGGCGCACGCCCCCACGCACAACCATTTTTTCGGGATTTTCTTGGAACTTTGCGCTGTAATACTAAGAGCCTATCCGAATAACTGGTAAACTTGGCACATGAGCGAACAAACGAGCACACCCCAGCGCAAGCGCGCACGCACGCCGAACAACAAAACGACTACGGGATTTCGTATCTCGGATGAACTGTGGAGCGTTCTTCAACCATTGCTACCTGTGCATGTCAACACGCATCGCTTTGGGGGAGGCCGTCCCCGCGTT
>DAOTXM010000253.1:0-12544 GCA_034435215.1 Anaerolineales bacterium | reverse complement strand
CCACATCCACAGTGTGGCGCTCTGCCATTGAGCTACAGGCACCATGTCAAGCGGGCGGATTATACCATCAGGTTTTAATGCCCGCAAGGATACCGCGAATGACCTCCGCCACCGCCTCTTGCGGGACCATGTTTTGCTCACCATTGATCAAGTTTTTTACCGTGACCAGGCCTTTCTCCTCTTCATCGGGGCCCAGCACAAGCGTGACCTTTGCCCCAATCCGGTCGGCATATTTGAACTGTTTGCCCAGCTTGACCGCTTCGGGATAGACCACTACTTTCAAACCTGCCTGTCGCAATTTTGTTGCTATCTTCAATGAAGCCAGTTGACGCTCCTCATCGAAAACGGTCACCAGCACTGGCGCCGGGTTGACTTCCAGGTTCTTGGGCAGCAGGCCGTACTTTTCGAGTAACAGGGTAACGACCACATCTCCCATAGCAAACCCCACGGCAGGTAAGGAATCACCACCCACATCAGCCAGCAGGTTGTCGTAACGGCCTCCACCCAGGATGGAACGCCGGATTTCGCCGCCCACCTCCCAAGCTTCGAAGACCGTACCGGTGTAATACAACAATCCACGTACAATCGAAGGTTCGAATTGAACGAAATGTCCGATGCCCAGCGACTCGACCGCTTTGTAGAAACGCACCTGCTCCGGCGACTGTTTCCATAATTCCTTATCACTCAAGATGGCCTTCAAATTCGCCAGTTGCGCATCGGATAGGCCAATCTGCTTACCGTAGGCCTCCCATTCTTCGGGCGCCATCTTCTCGCGCCGGTCGATCCAGGAGGAAACCGCCGGGCGGATTTCCCTGTTCACCTCGAACCGGTCGAACTGGGCATTCAGCAGGCGACGGTCATTGACCAGGATCATGACCTCATTCGGCGTCAACCCAACACGCTGGAAGAAGGTTGCCAGCACAGCCACGTTTTCGGCATCCGCTTCGGGGGTATCCGGGCCGAGCATATCAACATTCCATTGAAAGAACTCGCGCGTGCGTCCTTTTTGCGGACGCTCGTAGCGCCAGAATGGACCCCACGACCACCAGCGCAGCGGAAAGGTCAATTGCTGCTGCTTTTGCGCGATCAACCGCGCCAGGGAGGGAGTCAGCTCGGGGCGCAGGGTGATCACGTCCCCACCGCGGTCCTTGAAAACGTAGGACTGCTCCTTGACCAGTTCCTCGCCCGATTTGGCGGCGTACAGATCGAGGGTCTCAAGCAGAGGCGCTTCCCATTCCTGGTAGCCGAAGGATTCGGCCACCTCCCTGATGGTCTGGTAAAGCCAGGTGCGGACTGCCATCTGCTCGGGGTAGAAATCGCGCGTGCCTTTGACGGGTGGAATGATATTTTTCATGGTTGTTTCATTTCGTTTTTTGCATCTTCTCAAAAGGAAGGGGGAGTGGGATGTTCACATTCCTATTTTTTGAAGAGCGCTCAGTATGTTGGGCGTCATTTTAGCATAAGATACAACCTCGTTGGGAAATCCGGGGGGCAGAATTCAACTTGTCAGGGCTGGCAGCTTGCATTCCATATTCCACAGCAGTGCACGGCAACCTGCATTCCAGGTTCAACAATCCAAAATTCAGCCCTTGAATTATAAGTTTCGAACGGCTATAATCCAGTCATCCAAAAACGTCCACCAGGTTTTATTATGCCCACGGTCACAAATTGCGCTCTCCCACCTTTGAAAAAGCGCAATTTATGACCGCCCAGGGGATACATCAGCGGGCACACCCCTGGCCAACCTGTGGGATGTTCTTCAAGGAGAACCATGGAGATCAACTATCAAGAAACCAGCAAGGACTTATTAGTGCGCATCGACATCCACGCCAGATACGGCGCAGCGAACATCGATCAGTGGACGGTCGACCTGCTCGAGCCCCAGCCCGGCTTCAAGATCCTGGACGTGGGCTGCGGTTCCGGCAAACAGTGTTTCCTGTACAATGACTATGTCAAGGGGCAGGCTGAGATCACCGGGGGTGATTTTTCGGAAGAATTGCTCGGCAAGGCCCGCGCCGAGAACGCCAAACGCGGCACGGACATCACCTTCATGTTCCTGGACTTCAACAAGCGCTTCCCCTTCGAAGACCATCGATTCGACCTGCTCTCTTCGGCCTTCGCTATCTACTACGCCTCAGACCTGGACTATACGTTCCGCGAGGCGCACCGGGTGCTCAAGCCCGGCGGGCGGCTGTTCGTGACCGGACCGCTGCCGGAGAACAAGCAGATGTTTTACGACATCATCAAGGAAGCCACCCACAGGCCGATCCCGCCCATGCCCGGGTCCAGCCGCTTCAAGGGCGAAATCTATCAGACCATCGAAAGCATCTTTTCCAAGACCGAATTGCACGTCTTCGAAAACCCGTTGACCTTCCCGGAAGTAGCGCCCTTCATGGACTACGTGCGCGCGTCGCTCTCCGAAGACCGCAAGTTGTGGACCAGCATGTTCAGGGACAAGGACGAATACGAGGCCTTGATCCAGAGTATCGAGGCGGTGGCAACCCGCTGGTTCGAACGAGATGGCAAGCTGGTGATGACCAAGGTGGTCGGCGGGATCCTGGCAACAAAATGATCTTCTACGGAAAACGAGTCCTTTTCCTGGGCGCCCATCCGGATGACATCGAATTGGGCGCAGGCGCACTGATCCACAATATGCGTGGTCAGAGCGAGATTTTGTGTGCGACACTCTCCGACAACCAGAAAAACCCCCTGTTGAATAATGTGGTGGTAGAACACCGCGCCAGCATGGCAATCTTGGGCGTGCCTGAAGATCATGACCTGGTCGAGGCCTTCGAGACGCGCAAGTTTCCGGACAAGCGCCAGGAAGTGCTGGAGTACCTGCTCAAGCTGCGGCGCGAGTTCAAACCGGATATCGTCTTCTGCCACAGCCAGAACGACATCCACCAGGACCACAACGTGGTGACTCAGGAGGCCCTGCGCGCCTACCGCGGCCTGACCCTGCTCGGCTTCGACGTGGTTCGTTCCAGCTACAACTTCTTCCCGCATTTCCTGGTGGAAGTGACGGCAGAAGACGTGGAAAAGAAGATCGAAGCACTCTCGCAATACAAGACCTATCACGACAAATACTACTTCGATCCGACTCTGTTGCGCGCCACCATGATCCGGCATGGCACGCTGGCCGAGCGTGACTTTGCGGAGGGGTTCGATATTTTACGGATTGTGGGAAAATTCGAGACTTGTTGATGCATTGGAGGCCGCTCGCATGAGCATCAGACAATTGCAAGGGGTTTACGAGCAGGACGGCATCGTCCTGGTGCTGGGCGCGGGGGTTTCGGTTGGTTCGGGAATCCCGAGCTGGACCAACCTGTTGAAGAAAATGGTTACGAAGGAATTCGACAATGACGAAAAAATGTTCAACCGGCTCCGGAAGCGGGACATGTCGCTGCCGGCAATTGCCAATCTGCTGCAGGAGCGTTATCACAGCCGGAAAAAATTTGTAGAGGCAACGCGGGATGCGTTGTACGCAAATTTTCCGTTCTACCGCATTGGAACAGGCAAGGAAAATCGCGGGAAGTTTCTGCGGTATATCCACGAAGGGATTTGGGAAGACGGCAAGGGGAATGTTACCAAAATCGAGCCTAATACCACCCTGCGCGCGGTGGGGGCGTTTTGCACGGCATGGAAAGAGCCGGAGAGAGATGAATCCGGATACCAACGAAATCCCAACGTCCATGCAGCCGTGACCCTGAACATGGACGCGTTGCTGCAATCGTACGTCTATGCACTGACAACCAAACACCTGATACGAACTGTGGAAAGTCCTTCAACACGATATTATCCCGACCGGATTAATCTCTACCACATGCACGGATTCCTGCGTTTCGACACGCGGAAAAAAGACAGGGTGGAGGAAGCGCTGGAGGAGGAGCAAAAGGCTCTGGCCGTACCCGACGCGATCATACTGACCGAACAGGATTACTATGATTTTTTCAATGAACCCAACAGCATGTTCAATTACACCTTCCTGTATCTGCTGCGCGAACATTCCTGCCTGTTCATCGGGCTTTCCATGGACGATGAGAATATTCGCCGGTTGCTACATTATTCGAAGCGCGAACGCATCGAGGCGCTGAAGAAGAAATTGGGCAATACCGTGAGCCAGAAGAAGCTTCGCGAGATGGCTATACGCCACTTTGCCATCCTGGCACGCAGCGGCAACGAAGAGGTCGATCAGGCGCGACAGGATACCCTGCTCCCGCTGGGGGTAACTGTTTTATGGGTGGATAAGAGGTTCAAAGAGCTACCCCAGCTTTTGGGGGATGTATACAATTACAACTGCAATGAAGACGCGTGGGGTAAAGTGTACAAAGCATAAAGCGTTATACTTGCAAAACCAATCCTGAGCAAGAACACCACACCCGGGTAAGTCGAATTCCATCAGCGGAGCATACGCATGAAAAATCCATCTCGCTTGATATTCATCTTATTCGCCGCCATCCTGCTGGCCGCCTGCGGGCCGTCGGATATGATTTGGCCAAGCGACCGGATCGGCCCGATGTGGGTCAATCGCTATGGCCACTCGAACTCCCAATCGATCTGGGAGTACTGCGACGATACCATGAGCCAGTCACCAGGTGTTCAGACGACAGATTGTACGGTGCCTTGGGTAGATGAATTGTTTATTGGATACGGCATTCGCGGACAAGATAAAACGCAACGCGATGCACTCTGGGGAGCCAGAACCTGGGAGCTGTATATCGACGGGCATGCTGTCGACCTGCCGGCCTTCAACGTGGCGGATTTCGATGCGGAGCTGGACGGCACGAAGTTCGAATATCGCGTATGGAGAATCCGGTTACGCAAGATTCCTGCAGGGGTGCACACATTCCATTATGTGATGCACGTCAACCAGGAAGTCGAAAACGATCCGCAGGCGCAAGCCATCGGCACGTATGAACTGATCGTGAACTTTACGTTCGAAGAGAAGTAGAAAAGCTTATCCCTAACTCGGACGAGCCGAAACCAAACAGGATATACAAGATGAGCAGGATAAAAACATTGAAACCATCCTGGATATCCTGTCCATCCTGTAGATTCTTGCACAAAAAGCAAGGATTTAACTCGCAAGGTACTAATACGGATGGAACACCCAGGGAAGCTCACTCAGGCTGGGAGTCGAGCGATTGGTTGTCAGCTGGGTGATTTCGGAAGCCCGGATCGTGCGGAGTTGCCCGCCATTTACCATCATTCCATGGTTGATATAGAAGCGAGCGACTTCTGCCAGGGAAGCAAACGAGCCAACGGTCTTACCATCGGGCTCCAGAACCAGCACGCCATCCTCGGTCACCACACCGCACAGATTGGTACCCACAGGGCTTTCGATCGAGAGACCGAGATGGTACGCGTCGAATCCGTTTTTCTCCAGGAAGTAGCACTCCAGCGTGACCAGGCCATGCAAATCGTCGACGCCGTTTTGATAGACGAGCCAGGCCGGGGAGTAACACAGCTCGCCACAATTCTCAGCATCCCAGGCACCGTCCATCCTTATGTTGTTCGCCATAAACGCGCTGACCTTGGAGACGCTGTCCAGGCAGGGCGTGATCTGTTCCAGGGTGAACATCTCCCTGGCACCGGGATCGGTGGCTCCGGCACACACATCGGGTGTTTCGCTGGGGACGATAGCCGCTGCTAAGCTTTCCGTCTGGGTGACGGGAGTCCGGTCTGCCTCGACCGTGCCTGCTTCCGTTATCGCAGCTTGGGGGGCGGATGGAAGCGGGCGAGACGGTCTCCCGGCCAGCAGGTAGAAGGTCCCCACCAGACTGACGAAAACGACTCCAATCGCCACCCAAACCAGGCGGGAAACTTTCGGTCCGCTCGTGGTATAGACCTTTGTCTCCGGGAGCGGCGCGCCGGATGCACCCGCTTCGGTTTGCGGCACGGCCAGGTTGAGCGGCAGCGGCGGGAAGAGCGCCTGCATGGCATCGGCCATGGCGTTCATATCTTTATACCGGTCGGCGGGATCGCGCGCCAGCGCTTTGACCAGGATCATCTCCAGGGCCTCGGGCAGGCCGCCCACAAAGGCGCCCGGGCGGGGCAGCGGTTCGGAGGTCTGTTTGAGCAGGATGGCCGCAGGGGTATCGGCCTCGTAGGGCTTGCGGCCCACAATCAACTCGTAGAGCACAATACCTAGCGCGTAGATATCCGATTGGGGACTGGTGTGTCCCGTCCATTGCTCGGGGGCGGTGTACTCCGGGGTACCGACGAACATGCCAGTGGCGGTCAACGCAACGGATTGTTCCCCCTCGAACACCTTGGCAATCCCAAAGTCGGTCAGCAGCGGCTCGCCCTCCGCCGTGACCAGGATGTTGGCAGGCTTGATGTCGCGGTGCAGGATGCCGTGCCGGTGCGCGTACGCCACGCCGCGCGCCACCGGCAGTAACAAGTGAATGGCTCGCTGCCAGGGTATGGGCTGGCCCAGTTTTTGTTTCAACGTGCCGCCGGGGATGTACTCCATGACGAGGAAGGGGGAACCCTCATGCTCGCCGAAGTCATATACCCTGACGATGTTGGCATGCGCCAGGCGCGCCAGCGCCTTGGCCTCGCGCTCGAAGCGCGCCAGCACTTCCGGCAGGGTTTCCGGCGGGAAGGCTTCGCGCCGGATGATCTTGACCGCCACCTGCCGTTCCAGCAGGGTGTCGTAGGCTTTATACACAACCGCCATGCCCCCTTCGCCCAGCCGTTCCAGGAGGTGATAGCGTCCCAGGGATTGTCCGGAAAGATCCGTCATTTGCTGCTCCATGTACTCCCCCCGACGGCTGGGTAGCCGCCGAGAGCAATCTCAGGTATCGTTATTGTTAGTATAGAACAAACCGCCGCGCGATTCAACGGGCAATTGAAGATTTTATAATTGCGAGGGCGCATCCTAAGCGGGGCGAGTGTTCACCGAGCGCAGTCGAAGGATTGCCGAAGCAATCTCCGATCAAGCAAAACGAGCTGCCCTTTGGATGGTGCCGGTTAGCAGGAGATCGCTTCTCTCCCTACGGTCGTTCGCAATGACACTCACAGGGGAAGATTGCCCCGTCCTACGGGCTCGCAATGACACCGGTATAATGGGAGGCGACACGGTTGGAATAAGGCTGTTCCGGTTCGAGAACAAGATTTCAACAGACCAGGCATTCCTCAATATGCAAACTCCACGCGATCTTCGAAACTTGAACATATCCGTAATTATCCCGGCTTACAACGAAGGAAAAAATATTCTCAATGTGCTGAGAGCGCTGCGAGAGGTGCCGGCCATCCGGGAGATCATCGTGGTCAGCGACGGTTCGGCGGATGACACGGCCGAACGAGCGCGGAATTTTGGCGGGGTCAAGGTGATCGCGCTGGCCCAGAACGTTGGGAAAACGGAAGCAGCCCGGCGGGGCGCGGTCGAGGCGCAATGTCCCGCACTCCTGTTCTGCGACGCAGACTTGCAGCATTTGAAGGTGCAGCACTTCTCTGACCTGATCGAGCGATATTGTGAAGGCTACGACATGGTCATCATGGACAAGGGCAGCCAGCCGTGGGTGTTCAAGCACGTCTTCCAATCGGTCCCGGCGGTTTCCGGGACGAGGATCCTGGAGAAGCGGCATTTCTTCGCCGTCCCCTTCAAGGCAAAGGACCGCTTCCAGTTCGAAAACCGGATCAACGATTACTACCTGGAACACGGCCTGCGCATCGCGGTCTCCCCCGCGCAGGAAGTCCACGACACGCGCAAATTCATCAAATACCCCTTCTGGAAGGGTCTGCTATTGGATATCAAAGGCGGGTGGCAGGTGCTGGCTTCGGACGGCCTGCCCAGCATCCCCAGGAACCTGGCCACTTTTCGCAGGATCAGGCGGCTGACGCGCCCCCCTAAAAGCAGCTAAAAGACAGATGTGCGTGTTCTCGCGGTTGAGGAGCATGCCGGAGTAGATGCCGGGCGTGTTCAGGCCGTTGTCAAACGAATTCCATATTGCCCAAACGGGGATTTTACTGTATCTTTAATACAACAAGCCCTCGAAGGGTCCGTGATGTCTAACGAGTGTGCATGCAAAGGTTGTCAGAAAATACCGCGAAAATGGGTGGGTTGCCCCCTATCGGGGACAGGCAGGCGAAGGTCAACGCGTTGCGGGAGCCCCACAAGGGGACGATGTTACAGGTCAAGAGCGGGGCACCTAAAGGTGTGATAAGGAGTTGCGACGAAGTCGGACGTTGATGGCATCCGTGCTGGATCGGGCGTTCAAGGGAAGTTGTGATGTCATTGCAAAGAGCGTGCGCTGCGACGAAGCAAATCCCTGAGCGTGGAGGCCCAGGGAAGGGCAGGTAGTTTGTGGCTGTATAATTACCTTGTCATCATTTAGGCGATTACGAGGAGAATCCCATGCGTCCATCCGTACTCACCGATCAGCAGGCCCAATTCCTGCGCGAAGAAAAAGAAGCCCTGGCGAAAATACAACTCGCGCTGGCCGGGCTCGACCTGCCGCGCGGGGCGCTGGACAGCCTGCAAACTGCCATCCTGCAACTGGACGAACTCTTCCTGATCGTGATCGCGGGGGAGTTCAACGCCGGCAAGAGCGCGCTGATCAACGCCCTGCTAGGGCAGAAAGTGCTGCCCGAAGGCGCCACGCCAACCACCTCGCGCGTCACCCTGGTCAAATGGGGCGCAACGCCCGCCGAGCAGGTCGTGGACGAGAGCTTTGCTGTCTACACCTATCCCCTGCCGCTGCTGAAGGAACTGAATATCGTAGACACGCCAGGCACGAACGCCATCATCCGCCACCACGAACGACTGACCGATGAATTCGTCCCGCGCAGCGACCTGGTGCTGTTCGTCACCTCCGCCGACCATCCCCTGACCGAGAGCGAGCGCCAGTTCCTCGAACGCATCCTCTCCTGGGGCAAGAAGATCGTCTTCGTGCTGAACAAGGTGGACATCTTCGAAGACGACTCTGCCTTACAGGAAGTTTGCGACTTCATCCTGAAACACACCACAACGATCCTCGGCGATCGTCCCCAGCTCTATCCTGTCTCCGCCAAATGGGCCCAGCGCGCGTACACCGAGGTGGATCCCGCTGAGCGCACCCGCCTGCGCGCTCTCAGCCGCCTGGACGAGCTGGAGCAGTTCGTCAACGCGACACTCGATGATACAGCGCGCCTGGAGCTCAAGTTCAACAACCCGCTGGGCGTGGCCGAACACTTGATCGATTCGGCCGAGGGCGGCCTGGCAGTCCAGGCCGAAGCCCTGCAGGAAGATAAAGTCACCGCCGCCTCCCTGGAAACGGTCATCACCGAATACGAGCGCGAGCTGAACAGCGAACTGCCCCCGCGACTGGCGGAAGTGGAGAACATCCTGCACCGCCTCGAACAGCGCGGCCTTGACTTCTTCGATAGCACCCTGCGCCTGACCAACATCCAGAACCTGGTGCGCGGCGACAAGGTGCGGGCCGAGTTCGAAAAATATGTTCTGGACGATGTCCCCCAGCAGATCGAAGAGCAGGTCCAGCGCCTGATCGACTGGCTGGTGGCGAAAGACCTGCACGAATGGCAGCAGGTCATGAGCTACCTGCAACGCCGCCGGGCGCAAAACCTCGAGCACCTGGTCGGCGAAGGCGCTGGTCCAAGAGAAGCCCGCCGCCGCGAACTGATCGACACCGTTGGCAAGAGCGTCCAGACCATCGTGAATACCTACAACCGCACCCAGGAAGCCAGGGAACTGGCCGCCAGCGTCGAAGCGGCTGTAGCCCAGACCGCCCTGCTGGAAGCCGGCGCTGTCGGCTTGGGGACGCTGGTCTCGGTTGCGGTGCTCTCCTCCAGTCTGGATATCACCGGCATGCTGGCCGCCGGTACGTTGGCCATCCTGGGCTTCTTCGTGATCCCCTTCAGACGCAAACAAGCCAAGGACAATTTCAAGGAGAAGATGCTCACATTGCGCACAAAACTGCTCGGCGCCCTGACGACTCAGTTCAATAACGAGAAAGAAAGCGTCATCACCCGCATGAAGGACGGCGTAGCCCCCTACACCCGCTACGTGCGCAGCGAACGGGAACGCATCGAGGCGGCCGAGGCAACCCTGGTTGAACTACGGCAGAGTCTTTCCGCGTTACGCGCACGCAGCCAGGCCGTAATACTACGCGAAAGATGAAAGAAAGCCATTTTGCGATCGATTGCAACTGGAGAAATAAAGCATATCAGAAGGAATAGAGAAGTGGGGTATTGTGACGGGCACTGCCCGTCCACAATTCCCCACACCCCGATATATTGAAAAGTCAAAAAAAGGAGACACGATGCGCGCACGTATCTTGCTGGTCGTATTCGGCCTGTGGTTCATCGCCGCCCTTTACGCCTGTAACCTGCCCGCCGCCATGGAAGCAGCAGAAGCCACACCAGACACGGTCGCCACCTGGGTGGCTGCCAGCTTGACCGCGCAGGTGGGTTCCGCCCCCATCCCGTCCAACACACCCGCGCCCGTCGAGAGCGCGACCCCGGAAGCGACTGCAACCGGGGCCCTGCCCACGCCCACCCCCCAGAACCCGCTGGTGCTGGAAACCACGCTGTGCTGGCAGGGTCCCGGTGCGCAGTATGAAGTGGTCAGCGCATTGAAGAAAGGCGAGCGCGTGGAACTGATCGGCCAGGGCAGCCTCGCCGGCTGGTGGATCGTGAATAACCCGATCTACCACGACCCGTGCTGGGCGCAAGCCAAAGACCTGCAGATCGAGCCCAGTTATGATATCTCCGGCTTGAAGATTTTCTACCCGCCGCCAACCCCCACGTCGACGCCTTCGAATACGCCCACACCAACGAATACGCCGTAGATAAAGGTAGTGCAGTTCACTCAGTTCGATAATGTCATATTTGCCAGGTTATTCAAAAGAGAGCCGTTGGTCGAGTAGGCGGCATTCGCCCGCCGTATCGAGACCAAAATTTGTTAGCGCGCCAAACCAATGGGATGGCAGTTGAACTGCCGTCCGAACCCGGTGGCTATCCCAGCACTTTGGTGCGCCAAGAAAATTCATAGAAAACAAAGAATTTCCGTGAAATTGTGGTCTCGATACACCCCTCGACGAACTCTCGGGGCTGCTCGACCGCCGGAAATTGCCAGAAATCTAAAACTGTCAGGTGGCTTGTTTCGAATCCGATAGTGTAAAGTTAGGTATGACTACCCGGCTGCTCGAGGGGCAACTGTAAAAAGAACGTGCTGCCGGGGAAGCGGACTTCATCGTGTCCGGGGCTTTCCACCCAGACCTTACCGCCGTGCGCACGTGCCACGCCGCGCACGATTGCCAACCCCAGGCCTGGTCCGCCGCCCTTGAAGGTAGTTTTGCCCGAGGAATGGATGGCGACGCTACCCACTTGGTAGAATTTTTCGAAGACCAGTTCATGGTGTTCAGGATCCAGGCCGATACCGGTATCCCTGACCGCGATCTCGACGCCAGGCACGTCATCGTCCATCACGACCAAGCGCGTGCTGACGGTCACTTTGCCACCATCCGGTGTGTATTTGATGGCATTGACAAGCAGGTGGTAAAGCGCTTTTTGGAGCAGGGCGGGATCGGCATGCAGGATAGGGATACCGGGTTGGTGCTCGACAACGATTTCGATCTGGCGCTCGTCGGCAGATTTGGTAAATTCGTTCGCCATCTCGTTTACAAGCTGCTTCAGCAGCACGGGCACGAAGGCGATCTTCAGGGTTTCGGCGTCGATGCGTGTGACGTCCAGCATCAGATTGACCACCTCGTGCATGCGCTCTGCACCCTTGACAATTCCAGCAACCACTTCGCCCAACGCCGCATTCGCCTTGACCTCGGGCAGCGAGCCCAGCACGTTGACATAGCCTTTCAGAACGGTCAGGGGTGTGCGCAATTCATGCGCAGCAACCTGGATGAATTCCAGCTTGTTGCGGTCCAAGTGGCGCAGGATTTTATTGGTCCTTTGCAGCTCTGCAATCGCCGTCCGGTCGTTTTCGCGCAGACGGTCCAGCGTAATGCGGATGATATCGTTTGCCATGCGCGGACTGCGGCGGAGGATGGTCTCGAAATCCTTTTTCCCCATCTCCAGCATGGTACACGGGGTGGTGGTACGTACGCTGGCCGAGCGCGGTGCGTTCTGGATCAAGGCCATCTCACCCAGCAAGTCACCTTTGCCCCCCACGCGTAGAATGCGTTCCCCTTCCTCTTCGCTCATTTTCTGGGTAATGAGCACATTGCCATCGGCAACAATATACATCACATCTTCGTATGCGCCTTCCTGGCATAAGATATGACCCGCCGGATAGGAGCAAAAGCGGGTCAAGTCCGCGATCTCGCGCAACTCCTCGTCTTCCAGCCCTTTGAACGCCAATCGCAGGAGGGAAATCTTATCGTAGGTATCTGCTGCGCACATCCTTGTATCAGTATAGCAGGAATATCCGGTTTAATGAAACACCCAATTGTCGGTAGTCTCCCTTTTAGGAGCAGTTAGCATCTTAGAGGGATGGAAGTCAGCAGTTCTTTAGCAGTCCAGGCATGATCGGTCAGGTGAGCGGCCATAGCAGGCGTTCTCTGTTTCCATTTGCGCCCTGGGAGAT
>DAOTXM010000252.1:0-2739 GCA_034435215.1 Anaerolineales bacterium | reverse complement strand
TCGTTCAACATCACGGGTGGCTTCCTGGTGGCGGTGGGCAGCTCCGGCATGGCCCAGACGCCCAGCAATACATCCACGCAGTATTCCGTGCTATATAACTTTAGCACGATACAGGCTGCCGGGACGTTGGTTCACATTCAAACTCAAAGCGGGCAGGAAATCCTGACCTTTGCGCCGACGAAGGAATACCAGTCTGTTCTGCTGTCATCATCCGCGTTGCAAAATAGCGAGACGTACGTGGTCTATACGGGAGGCAGTTCGACCGGCGTAGTTACGGATGGCCTGTATTCCGGCGGAACCTATACCCCAGGTACACAGGTAGCCAGCTTTGCCATTTCCAGTATCGTTACCAGCAATGGTGCGTTGGGTGCCGGCCCCGGGGGTGGTGGCATACCGGGCGGCAATGGTCCCGGTGGAGTGCCCCCCACCCGGCCTTAAGGACATCGAACAGCCGGTACACACCAACACAACAGTCAAGGAGTCTCGCGAATGAAAAAGACGATTGTTTTGCTAGCAT
The DNA here is from genome assembly GCA_034435215.1 of Anaerolineales bacterium. GTDB lineage: Bacteria > Chloroflexota > Anaerolineae > Anaerolineales > Villigracilaceae > JAABUE01. Next base: position 2,222 of record DAOTXM010000252.1, on the reverse strand, counting down.
TGCTCACTTTGTATTTGAGCGCGTGCGGCAGTCCCACAAGCAATGACGCGCAGGCAGGCACACGACTGCCAGACGTGACATTGCTTGCAGTTGGTACGCTTAAACTCGAAAGCACTGACCAGGCTGTGACGGGCGAACAGGCCAGCCAATTGCTACCTATGTGGCAGGTTTACCAGTCATTGACCAGCAGCGGTACTGCTGCGCAGGCGGAGATCGACGGTCTGGTCGAGCAAATCCAGGGCACAATGACTGCCGGACAAATGGAGGCCATTTCGGAGATGAGCCTGACCCAACAGGATGTCTTCGCCCTCATGCAAGAGAAGGGAGGTGACATGAAGCAGGTTCGCCAAAGCAGCGACGGCAGTGGCAGTGCTTCGCAAAACGGTGGGGGATATGCCATGTCACCTGGCAATATGTCTGGTGGCGCCCCACCTGACGGCGGTGGAGCTCTCCCGGATGGCGGGATGGGAATGGATATGGGAGGCATGGGTGGCGCTGCACCCGCTACCAGCGCAAAGCAAGGCCAGGGTGGGGAAGCAGGCCTGGGCGCGGGAAGGACCGCAGGTGTCCCCACGGTCTTGGTGGAAGCGCTGATCCAGGTTCTCGAGCAGAAAGCAGGTTCGTAAACATTACGTGAGGAATTCGATGAAATGCTATCCGCCATTGATGTCCTTGGTTATCCTGGCATTCTTGCTCTCCGCCTGTGGAGGTAACGCGGATGTTCCGCCAACCGCAGATATGTCCATTTCGGATGTCTACACGGCGGCTGCCATGACGCTTACGGCGCAGGCCGGTTCGCTCACGTCGACATCGACGCCATTCCCAACGGCCACTCCCACGATTTGGGCCAGCGCGACCATCGTATTGAGCACACCAACCATGCGCAGCGCCAGTGTCTTTTCCTCGACAGCCAATGGTTGCTACGATGCAGCTTATGTCAGCGATGTCACCATCCCGGACGGGACCGTGCTTGCCCCTGGCGAAACCTTTACCAAGACCTGGAAATTCCAGAATACCGGCAGTTGTGACTGGTATGAAGATTTTGTTCTAACCTTCGAAACATGCACGGATATGGATGGGGAGGACACCGTGATCGGTGAAGAGGTAGCCTCCGGGAAAACGGGATCCTTCTCCATTACGCTCGTAGCCCCTGAGACAGAAGGCACGTATACGGGCTATTGGAGGCTGACAACCGATAGCGGTAACAGCTTTGGACAATCCGTCTTTGTCCTGATCGTGGTTTCGGAGGATGCTTATACATCTACGCCGACGCCGACAGAGGAGACCAGTGCAGACGAAACCTCGACGGCGACCTCAACTTCCACACCCATTCCGGAGGCCACCTCCACGCCCGTGCCGACTGATATTCCAACTTCTGCTCCTACCGAGACCTCCGAGGCTACGGAACCAATCGTAAATGTCCTTCGGCGTTGCTGACCACCGCCTGCTCATTCCAAAGCATTGGATAATACTCGACCGCCGCCCATAGCGGAGCCATGTCAGCGTAATGCGGGTGATAGGCATGACCGGACTGCCCGGTGGTGTGGATGGCTAACGAATTGCTCAGATCGCCCAGGTCCACGATTTCACGCTCGGAGGGCAGCCAGTCTACTTCAAACGACTCGCCCACCGTCCAGCCGGTGGCGTTGACGAGTTCCTCGCCGCCACCCGTTTCGAACGGGCCGCGGTTGAAGAGCGCCTCGATCGGCCCGATACCGGATTCGCCCAGGGTTTCATTTTGGAAGGTGACCGTATGTAACTTACCCCAGGCCGGCCATTTGTCAGGATCGCGTCCATATTCCTTGCGCATTTGTGTTGCGGTTTCCTCGAAGGCCAGGGCAAAGATGTCGTCGCGCGTTTCGACGACGGCTTCAGATTCTTTGTCATCCCACCAAGGGCTGTCGGGTTGGTTGACCAAAGTCCGCATCACTTCGTACCAGCGTGAGCCGCCGCCGGGCCAGTACTCTTCGGGTAGATCATCCTGGAACGTTTTCATCAACAAATTCCACCAGAACCACTCGAATACGGCTGCAGATTGTGAGTCGGCACGGTTTTGATAGTCCCACGAGCCAAGGAGCTGGTCTCGCATGGTAGCAAGCTCAGAGTCCAATTCGACCGTGAGCAGGATGGGAACCAGCGTTTCAGCGTTGAGATTCCTGGAGTCGCCGTGCATCGATTGGATATAAGCGATGTCGATCTTCCCCGGCGCATTTTCGATCATG
>DAOTXM010000251.1:0-2922 GCA_034435215.1 Anaerolineales bacterium | reverse complement strand
TCGTTGGCGTTGTACGTCAGGCGCAGGTAGGCGATCATGTCCTTGACTTCGCGGCGACCGTAGAAACGCTGTGCGCCCACCAGGCGGTACGGCAGGCGGGCTTGCAGGAAGGCTTCCTCCAGCAGGCGCGACTGGGCATTGGTGCGGTACATCACGGCGCATTCGCCGGGTTCGAATTGGCCACCGGTTACCAGTTGGGCGATGGTATCGACGACAAACGATGCTTCGGCATAGTCGTCGGGCGCTTCATAATAAAATAGTTTCTCACCTTGTCCGCGTTCCGTGAATAACTGCTTGCGGCGACGATTGCTCGCACGGTCGATGACTCCCATGGCGGCGTCGAGGATGGTCTGTTTGGAACGGTAATTCTGCTCCAGCAGGATGACCTGCGCATCGGGAAAATCCTGCTCGAAGCGCTGCACGTTACGCCAGTCCGCGCCGCGCCAGCGATAAATGGAGTTGTGGACAACGATTCCACCGGCGATATAGTTGTGCAAGTTTTCCACTTCGAGATCGTAGACGAAGCCATGATACGGAACACGACTTATTTGTATGATTTCATCCTCTACAATATTTCTGTCAACTTCCACGGCGACGATCATCGAGGGATGTAAATGGCTGGCAGGCATGATGTTGAAGCGTTGCGACAGTGGCGCGTTTCCCTTGTCCGTCAAAAAGGCACCGACAACGATTTCTGTACCGCCAACCGCCTTGCTCAATTTCTTTGCTTCATCCTGGATATCATCATGATGAAGTCGATTAACTCCAACTCGCCAATTATTCCTGCGCTTGATGCGCGGGTTGTAGCCAAACAACTTGAGTTTTTCTGCGAGTCCCGGTTCGCTGCTCCACAGGTCTACGCGATGGGCGTGCCACGGGGATTCCTCCGTTTTGCGTCCATCCCCAAAATAACGAAGATTGACAGTGTTCCGAAATGTTCCCTGGGGGGTGAAATGAGGATATTGGATATCCATTCCCAGATCAGTTAGCAGGGTTTCGGCGTTTGTTGTCGTGTCAATGCTTTTGTACAACCGGTCGATATATTCTTGGGACATCCGCATTCGTCGACCGCGCACATGGAATACTGTTGTGGGAATACCGTAGGAAAATGAGAAAAAGGCTTCCCAATAATGGGCTTCGTCCTTGCTCTCACATACTTTCAAGACCCAGATTTTGTCGGCATTTTCCTGGTTGCTACGGACACGCAATCCAATTTGTAAGACAGGACTGATACCATCGCTGCGCGCGTGGGAAGCAACTCCAATCCGATAACCTTTATCTTTTCGATACATCAAGTATACGTAATGCTGTCCTGGATTCAAACCAAGCCTGGCGAAAACAATGTGATTGGGAGTGGCTTGGAAAGAATATCCCTGACGTGTAGTGATTTTTACCAGGTTGCCGTTGAAGATTCGTTTGCCAACATGAGCGACTGTTGATGATAAAGTGGAACCGCGCCCGCTAGCAGCAAGAATGGAATCACCCGCTTGGATATTTTCAACTTTTTTGTTTCCGTTTGATGTCCGTACCAATGTGCCAGCAGGAAAACATTGATCCGGATCACCGACTACGAAGATATTTTTATGAACCGAAGATAGGTGTTTGATCAAAACATATTGTGCAATGTTGGTATCCTGGAACTCGTCCACTAGCACATGCCTAAAACGCTGGGCGTATTTCTCGCGCACCTCGGGGTAATCCTCCAGCAGGCGTGCGGTATAAACCAACAGGTCGTCGAAGTCCACGGCATTGCTGGCAATCAGCCGTTTCTGGTATTCCACATAAACGCGCTTGACCACTTCGTCACGATACGTGGTGATTGGAAAATCTTCCGCGCCGATCAGTTCATTCTTGGCGTTGGAGATGGCGGCGTGCACGCTGGGCGGCCGGTACAATTTATCGTTGAGATTGAATTCACGGATGATGCTCTTGACGAGCCGCACCTGGTCGTCGGCATCGAAGATAATGTAGTTGGCCTCCACAGGTAGCAGGTCGGCTTCGCGGCGCAGGATGCGCGCACAGGTCGAGTGAAAGGTGCCGAGCATCATCCCCTTTGTGATTTCTCCTCCCAGCAAACTGTCCACGCGTGATCCCATTTCGCGCGCTGCTTTGTTGGTAAATGTGACAGCCAGAATCTGGTATGGACGCACCCCCTCGTAAGCGATTAAATACGCAATGCGCTGGGTCAGCACCCGCGTCTTCCCGGACCCGGGGCCTGCCAGCACCAAAACCGGCCCATCCCCCGCTGTGACAGCCTGCCGCTGTTGGGGGTTGAGTTGTTCGAGGAAATCCATGGAATTTGGGTAGGCCGTAGCAGGGGCAGGATTTTCCTACCCCTACAGGTTATTTCAATTCAGACGTGCAATTTGGACAACGGGTCGCCTTGATGGCAATAGTCGTGAGGCAATAAGGGCACTCTTTGGTGGTTGGCTCAGCCGGCGGAACAGGTTCTTCCTTCCTCTTGGCTGCATTGGCGCTTTTGACAATCAAGAAGATAACCAGGGCAATAATGAGAAAATCCACGATCGCCTGGACGAAATTACCCCAGGTGACGACCGCGTCACCGACTGTGAATGAAAGACCGGCAAAATTGATTCCGCCCAGCAGCAAACCGATCAACGGCATCAGGATATCGTTCACGAGGGAAGCGATGATCTTGCCGAAGGCGCCACCGATGATCACTGCCACGGCCAGGTCCAGCACGTTGCCGCGCATGACGAATTCCTTGAACTCTTTTAACATTTCTCCTCCTCAACAAGATGGTTTGGGATACTCTGTATTCTATTTTAGGAAAAGGTGCCTGTCAACAAACTGGTTCTTTCAATTTCCATGCATACTGATTTTTAACCCCAAACACAAAACCATAGTGTGCACGCAAAGGTTGTCAGAAAGTACCGCGAAAATGGGTGGGCGTGCGAAGCT
>DAOTXM010000250.1:0-6240 GCA_034435215.1 Anaerolineales bacterium | reverse complement strand
CCCCCCCCCCCCCCCCCCCCCCACCCGTTTTTTCGGGCTTCTCCCAGTCATTTCGTGATTAATTTATTATAACATATGGGCTATTTCAAAAACCCTGAGCATTTGTATACTTTAATAAGATAGTCGTCACGCAATTCAATGGGCGAAGCCCGAAAACAAAGGATAACGGCATATGGATAAGCCAATAGCCCTGCTTATAGAAGACGACCGGGATATTGCAGCGCTTTTCCGACATGTTCTTGACATTGCCGGATTCCACACTGAGATCGTTATGGACGGCAAAGACGCCATGGCGCGCCTGTCCGCCGTCCAGCCGGATATCGTCCTGTTAGATCTGCAGCTACCCAACCTTTCCGGCGTGGATATTTTGAAACGTATGCGCGCGAACGAGTCCCTGAAAAACATTCCGGTTGTGATCGTCACAGCATTCGCATATTTGACCGAGAGTTTACCGGTCGAGCCAGAGCTGGTTCTGATCAAACCGGTCGACATCAATAATCTGACCCGCCTGGTAAAACGCATCCACACCACCAAGGACATCCTGCAAGAGCCACCTTTTGACAAAGTGACAGGCCTGTACACCGAATCCTTCTTTACAGTGCGGCTCGTTTTTGCCCTGGAGCGGCTCAAGCAATCGGAATTGACCCATTTTGGGGTGCTGTTTGCCGACCTCGATCCATTTGGAAAGTTCAGGGGTCAACGAGACGCCAATGAATTGGAAGATTTCGAGCGCAGCCTGACTGAACAGTTCAAGAGTGCCCTGCGACCGACCGATACCATGGCCTGGTCGCATGAAGGTTTTTTCCTGTCTTTAATTGAACAGATCACCAATGATGAGATCCCGCTCATGATTGCCAGGCGCGTAGAAGGAAAACTAAGCAGTTTCCTGCAACAGCACCCTTTTGGGGGCCACCTGCGGGTAAAAACCAGGGTCGTGATATGCGATTTTCATTACGAGAGCGCCCAGGAGATCCTGGACGATGTGAATTTTGCACGCGCGCTGGCCAAGAAGGAAACCGACATCGAACCCCAACTATATCACCGCGCGGGACTTCAGGCGCTGCGGGTCTCAAACCCTTGAAATCGCTCGATCTGCTTGCGTTTTTGTCTCGCCCAGTTCTTCTGCAATATCGGTAAACGCATCCAGGGCAGCCTGGAGTTCTTCCACGATCTCTGCCGCCAGCACATCCGGATCGGGTAAGTGGGCGGAATCCTCCAACGACTCGTCCCTGAGCCAGAAAATGTCGAGATTGACCTTGTCGCGGGCGAGAAGTTCCTCGTAGGGAAAGCTCCGCCAGCGACCAGTCTCGTTTTCGGAGGACCAGGCTTGGGTGCGTTCGAAGCGGTTGCCTGCATGGAAACATTCCACTCCCGTGAGAATGGTACGGTAGTGGATTTCGAGATCGTCGTCATCGAGACGTTGCAGGCTCGCCCAGTTACATCCTTCTGGAATCGCGCTTTTCCTGCCGAGCATGGAGGCGTTCTCGGCATCCATTTTCAGGAAGAGCAGGTAGGTGAGTTGCTCGACGTAATCGCCATAGGACATGCCGTCGTCGCGCAGGACGTTGCAGTAGTTCCAGAGACGTTGGACGATGGTGGAGGAGGGGGTGTTCATGGGTCAGGTGTCAGGTTCCAGGTTTCAAACGGTTTTTTCCAACCATTCCACCGTTACGATAGATTGCACGCTTTCGAATTCGGGATCGCCGGTAAGGATGACCGCGCCTTCCTGAAGGGCGGCAGCAACCGCGAAAGCATCTGCATAGGAAATGGCATGGTTGGCTTTGATATGGGCGGCGTCCAGGACAAGATTGCGAGTTGTGTCCAGGATGGAAATCGGCATACTCTCGATCAAGGACTGTACACCTTGTGCGGTTGCAAAGCCGCGGCGGCGCTCAGTTGTGTAAAGCACTTCGCCGAAATTGACCATGCACAACAAGACGCGACAAAGCCCCTGTTCAGCCGACCGCAATACTTCCTTCACGCGCGCCCTGCCTGGTTCATCGTTCAGATAGGCCAGAAGGGCAAAACTATCCAGCACAAAGGCGGGGTTATTGCGCCTCACGTTCGCGTTCCCGGCGGTGTTCTTCCACGATTTCAGCAGTGAGGGAATCAGGGCCTTTCAGGAAACCCGCCCCCGCTTCAATAGGATCTTTGAAAGCAGGCAGGATGGACAACACGCCGCCGTAATCCACAATGACCACCTGCGTGCCCGGCGTGAGGTTGTATTTTTTCCGCAATTCGGCAGGGATGACCACCCAGCCTTTGTTGGAAATCGTCAAGGTTGTCATTGAATCTCCTTGTTATACATTTATAGCAAGAAGTATAACACACTTCCCCGCCGCGTCCCTACACAAACCTCCACTCAATCCCGCACCACTCCGTGGGCGGGACAGGCCGTGGACCGTAACACCGCCTCCCCTACAGGAACGATGTGCCTCAACCTCGCCACCCGCGCCAGCCCCGCCCGCACCGCGGACTCGACCTCGTCCCCGAAGAGGGTATCATCCCCGCAGGGGACCTTCCCCACCACCGACAGCCGGCGCTCGTCACGCAGGACGTTGCAGTAGTTCCACAGGCGTTGGACAATGGTGGAAGAGGATGTGTTCATAATTATTCCTGTTCATCCATTTCTGCCATTAATTGTTTCAGGTCTTCCAAATAGTCTTCCACCTTTTCAGGAGGCGGCAATTTGCGAATGTTTTCGAGATTGTCCCTGTCCAATTTCCAATTGACGGGATTGTCAATGATGTATTGTCGGATGGCGTTCAATTCACGGTCGTTGCGAACGATGTGTTCATAATAATTTCCCTGCCAGAATTTGGCGCGGCGGGACGGGTCGTTGACCTCAATCCAATCTAAATATACCTTGAATACCAACGATTTGAACGCGCCGACAATATCGCCCAGCGCGGGCGCAGGGTTGATTTTTTTCGGTTGCGGTATCACGTAGGGACGGGGCTTGCCTCCGTCCAGGATACCCGCAAGGGGTATCCCTACGCCGCCATCCTGTACGCCCGTATCATGGACGCCCGCAAGGGGTGTCCCTACACCTAACCAAATTACAAAATGGATGTGATTGGGCATGATCACAAATTCATCCAATTCGATTGTCGGGAACCATGACGGCAACGCCTGCCACACATCATTGATGATTGCATTGACAACCGGATCGTCTAAAACACGTACGCGATTCTTCGTGCAGATGGTAACAAAATACGCGCCCGCCTTGTGATAATCATATCCCTTCAAACGGATGGAACGTCGATGATGTTTTTGCGGATCGTATTTCATAATGATATTCTCCATTGGGGCATTGGCTGGGGCACTGCGCTGCCGCGCCCAGGACACGGCAGCGCCGTGCCCCTACGCCAACCTCCGCGCCAGCCCCGTCTCCACCGCGGACTCCACCTCCCCGGCCACCGACAGCCGCCACTCGTCGCGTAACACGTTGTAGGAGTTCCAGAAGCAATGGACAAAGGTGGAGGAGGGAATGTTCATGTATCACTTCCGTTTATAAAGTCACTAAGAATCCCGGCTACGATATCGAGATCTTCCGGTTTGGTACATTGAACTCCATTTTTGCGGAAATAATCAACAATAGCTCCATGTCCCATGCCTGAAAAAGTTTTCTGCATCTCGTGTATATATTGGCTCATTTGCTTATTGGGGTGCTGGTTATGATATGTCTCACCCAAATTGAATAAGGCGGTACCCCAATTCGTATTGGGAGATGCATCATAACTGGCGTTTTGAAGTGTTTCTGCAATTATTCCTTCAAACAGGCACCAACCCCGATTTATCGCTGGTTTGTCCCAAATCACCACTACATCAGTAATAGAGATTAGATCCTTAAGATGTTTGAGCGCCCATTGAAAATATCTTTCTTCCATTTCTGAAGAATACGGTTTCTGAGGCATGCAAGTGAAATCGTACCAAACGATGACATCGCGGAGGATGTTGCTGATTGTAATGATTTCATCCACCTGAAATGTCAGGGATGGGAAATTAGCCTGGAGCCAATCTGCCAGCAGAATTTCCATTGGTTTCCCCCATGGCCCGGCACCTTTATTTTGCTGAAAATCCTGCATTTCCTGCATACCGCGCATATAGGTGGTTTCGTGATTTTTGATTCGATCTCTTAATTTCGGATTTAACACGATTTCCGGTTCGGCATAAGAAAAAAAACGTTCACAAATTCCTTTACTCAGGCAGATTGCTTCGATCAAGAACCGGACAACAATATGGACTTGTCGCCCGGTGGGGTCTGGAGCATGAGGCGTATCCCACCTGTGTGAAATAAAAACCGGAATCGCATTCTTCGGGTACCATGCTTCCAGTGCAGACCGATTCATCATGTTCATTCGCATCTGAAGCATCATTTGCTGATAGGAGGCAAATTCTCCCCAAATGAGAAACTGCCTCACAGGAACCATATACCAGGTTCTTTTGGGATCCCAATCTTTTTCTGCCATGATTTTTTCTATACTCTGTAGATCACGAAATAGCTGGTGGAAGTCCGAAAAAGGGGGTGCGAGGCGGGCGTACGCCCGCTCCGCCCTGCTCGCGGGACAAGACGCGGATCGCAACACCGCCTTTGGGGACTACGCGCCTCAATCTCGCCGCCCGCGCCAGCCCCACCTCCACCGCGGACTCCACCTCCCCGGCCACCGACAACCGCCGCGCCCAGAGACCATCCACGAATAAACCACGAATGCACGAATAGGCCATCCTCCATTCGAGTATTCGTGACCCATTCGTGGACGGTTTTCCTCCATCACAACCTCCCCTCGAACGCCGCCTTCAAAATCGCCTGCCGCAGCCGCGACGCCCGCGCCAGCCCCGCCTCCACCGCGGACTCGACCTCCCGCACCACCGACAGCCGCCGCTCGACCTCCGCCACGATTCGCCGCCGTTTATCGCTCAAATCAGGGTCTACTAAAACGTATTTCGCTGAGCTCAAACGAACATTCTCCTTCGCAGCGATGTGCATTACAGCCAATTTCCTTTACGGATTTTATATTGATGCCAGTGAAATTGGACAGGGCGATTTTAAACTGCCACTTCCCATTGACAAGGTCCGTTCGGATGCTTGCCGGTGATTTATCAGAGATAGTTACAAACGCTCCTGCCGTATCGGTATCCTTCAAAAATAAATCACATTGACTATTGGTAAAGTGTGAGGAAAACTCAATATAGGTGTAATTGGTCAGATCAATCGGGTCTGCTAATGTAAAGGAGATGCCCACCGCAGCGTCCCCTTGAAGCGGCATGGAAAAGGCAATCTTATAATCTTTGTCGCCGTCCCTTTCATTCACAATACTGAGACTGCTGAAGTGCTGCGGAGGAATAAAATCTTTCCCGAAACCATAACTGAACACCCAGAATGGTATCTCATCCAACAGCAAATCATCCTGCTTTTCAAGTGAAACACTGGTTTGGGTGGGAAAAACAATATCGGCGCCAAAAAGATTCACTTTTTCGAGACGCCCTCCTGCGCCAATGATCAAGGCAAGCAAAATCATACCTGCCACAACTCCTGCTCCAACGGATTTCCAGTCGGGCGAAAACATCTTCTTGGTTGAATTCTTTGAATTTGACATCTGCGACTCCTTTTTATTGGCCCTTACGACATTGCCTTGATCCCGCATCGCTATGCTGGGGGACAGGCCGCAGACCGCAACACCGCCTCCCCTGCGGGGACGATGTGCCTCAACCGCGCCGCCCGCGCCAGCCCCGCCTCCACCGCGGATTCGATATCATCCCCGTAGGGGACCTCGCGCATCACCGACAGCCGCCGCGCCCAGAGACCATCCACGAATAAACCACGAATGCACGAATAGGCCCTCCTCCATTCGAGTATTCGTGACCCCATTCGTGGACGGTTTTCCTCCATCACAACCTCCCCTCGAACGCGGACCGTAACACCGCTTGCCTCAACCGCGCCGCCCGCGCCAGCCCCGCCTCCACCACGGACTTGTTCTCGAACGTCAATTTTTGCACACCGAGCTTCATGCGCCCATCCTCTTTATCAACGCTTGATAAATGCCATCAAGATCGAGACAATGCTCAAAATTATTGGAAACCAAATTTCAACGACGTTACGTAAGTTGGCTCTCCCGTAATTAACGGGAAAAGTGAGTAAATGTGCTACCATCGGGAAAAACGAAGGTGCGCCCGATGAACAACAATGAGTTTGTGAACAAACTACTGAACCTGGATAAAGTTCAGGTCACACATACA
>DAOTXM010000249.1:0-9651 GCA_034435215.1 Anaerolineales bacterium | reverse complement strand
GCAGAAACTCCAATGAAATGCATCGATAGGGCGGCAGTTGGACTGCCGCCCAAACCCTGCTGAAACGACCGTCCCGAAGGTTGATCGTTAAAGACCATACGGCTTATATTCGACCCTTTGGGACGTTTCTTCTAATGAACAACCACCGAACCGCCTCCACTTGCTTTCATAGACGTTTGAGGTTATTTGAGTTTGAAGTACGCCACCAGTGATGAATTATCTATCGTAGTCATCGTCACACGGTAACACTTACCAGCCGTTTTTGGCGTCTTCCAGTTGTAGATGAATTGGCCATCTGCATAGCGCAGGCTGGTTCCACCCGTTGCCGTTGTCTCGATTTCATCTGTAATAGCAGTCACATCGCAGGAGGTTTGAGCATAAGTGAGACTCTTGATGGAAGCAACGTCGGTCAGCTCGATGGAGCCAGCGAAGACCTCGAACTTGAGCGGCACGGTACTCCCGTTTTTGACGATGTTGTATACTCCGTTCATATCCACCGGCGGGTAGAAGCCTCTGAGCGTCCAGGGAAGAACCGTCACCGTGGCTGTATCCGTGTCACTTAATCCTCCTTCGTCTATCACGCGCAGTCCAATGGTATGAGCCCCGCTTTGATTGAATGATGTTGTAACAGTCACGCCGCTCGCATCGTCATATTGACCGTCATTATCCAAATCCCATTCATAGGATGCAATATTAATATCTGGATCTGTGGAGCCTGAGCCATCCAGTGTAAGCGTTGCTCCCCAAACGACATTATATGGACCTCCTGCATCTGCAACTGGTGGTTGGTTGGTGCGAAGGAAGTTGGCAATGATGTTTTTATCAGCATCCATCGTCACTGAGAGTGGGTTTTCCGTCCCGCTCGCGTCCCCGCTCCAGCCGATGAACTCATAGCCCGGGGCAGCGGTAGCAATCAATTCCGCTACCCACCCAAGACCATAACCTCCGGCACATCGGTCTGGAGGTACATTCACGCTGCCGCCTCCATTCGGAACGATGCTGGCTGTCACGTGGTAGCAGCGGTTTGCAAGTCCATCCAAGGTTAAATCGTTATCCTCGTCCCATTGCATAGCTTCTATAAAAGTGTCAGGCACGATATCATAGATATCACTGAAGTGTGCAGACCAGTTGCCGTTGCCATCGGCAGTCGCCTCGGCGATTGCATCCGGAAGGTCGGGCGCATCAAGTTCAACCTCGCTATAGGGTGCAGCAGTGCCAGTGACAATATTAGTATTGGGGTTAACTTCTGTGATCTCAAGACTAGTCACGATATGGGTCTTCGTGATCACACCGTCGGTTACGCTGAATATATAGCCAGCTTGGATGTTTAATCCCCCAACTTCTGGGAAGTGTGCGTATGTTTGAATGGACCCCGGCCAGGGCGCCATTCCAGTAATTGCTGTGAAAGGACCGTAATCGGAATTTTGAGGCGTCTTAGGATCATCGATAGTCAGGGTGACTTCAACATCCAGCGGCCACCCAACGGTCTCGACGCCAGGATGATAATCTCGCCAAACCCAGAAAATGGGGTTGGGCACCCGCCAAGAATCGCTGGTCATATCTCCATCTTCGTCCCACCAACGAGCAACGATACGATTGCCAGGCGTGTACGTGATATCGTATGTTCCGTATTCCGGCGTGGGCACGGAGAAATCTGCAACCCAGAGGCCGTCAACAACACCCACATTTCTCTGCATTTCCACGGGACTCTTTGGCGCCCGCACGGATACCGTTGAAATCCCCGGGCCAGCCGTGCCGTAAACAATATCGTTTTCAACATCCACCGAAGTGATATGAATGTCCGCGACGATAGTTGTCTTTGTAATCCCTGCCCCTGAAACAGCTACCTCATCACCAGACTTGAGCACATAAGAGTTGCCGAGTTCAAATGTTGTGGTTGTTCCACTCGCTGGATCACTTGGATCCCAAAGTTCGGCCGTCGAGGTATCTGTGTAGTCCGGTGAATTAGTCGTGGCTGGGTCGTCAATAGTAAGTGTTAACAGAGTTGTGACCGGCCAATCATTGGCTTCCACACGATTGTCTCCCAGACGCGCGATGAAGGTGGGATTGGGGGTATTTATTCCAAACATCGTCTGGTCAGAATCGTCGTCGTTCTGAGACGAATCAATCCAGGTGCCGGGAACAATATCATAGGTAGTCTGCTCATCAGGCTGAACACCCGGATTGCCAAAGTCTGCCATCCAATTGCCATCACCATCCGCATCCGTATGGCGATTGGCTGGGCAACCCGAATTATCGCAGATCCAGATATCCACATGTGCATTTGGCCCTGCAATGCCAGTGACAGTATCATTATCGAGGTCTATGTCAGTAAATGCGAGGTTGGTAACCGTATGGGTCTTGGTGGTCATCCCATCGCTCACACTCACCACGAATCCCGGTTGGATATCGAAGATCTCCTTGAGATCGAAAAACACGTAGGTTTCGTCGGAACTCCAGGGGGCTGTTTGAGTTACTGTTACTGGTTCGGGTGATATGTAATCATTCGTTGTCGCAGGATCATCGATGGTCAGGGTGAGTTCCGCGCCCATCGGCCAATTCATGGCCTCGACACTATCAGCATTCGCCCGCACGTGGATGTACGGGCTGGTGACTATTCCATACATGGTGCTATTACCGTTGGCATCGTTTTCGCTCGAATCGATCCAGGTGCCATACGCAATATCATAGATGCCAGTAAAGTCCACTTCCCATTCACCCGTTATGGCATCTGCTGTAGTATTCTGTTGGTAATTACAGTCCGACCCTTCGCAAACCCATATCTGGACATATGCACCAAGACTCGCAATACCTGAGACAATGTCAGTATCCAAACCCACATTTATGAAAGACAGGTTAGTAACCTTATGGGTCTTGGTGGACATCCCATTGCTCACACTCACCACGAATCCCGGTTGGATATCGAAGACTTCATTGAGATCAAAAAACACATAAGTTTCGTCGGGACTCCATGGGGCTGTTTGGGTTACCGTTACTGGTTCGGGTGATATGTAATCATTCGTTGTCGCAGGATCATCGATGGTCAAGATGAGTTCCGCGCCCATCGGCCAATTCATGGCCTCAACACTATCAGCATTAGCCCGCACGTGGATGTACGGGTTGGGGATTTCCACGTTATTGACAGTTAACGCAAATGATGCCTGACTCGTACCGCCATTCCCATCATCGGCAGTGATGATGACCGTTTGGCTTTCAGACACATTGCTGGTCGCAAAGCTCCATGACCAGGTGCCATCATTATTATTGACCACCTCGCCCACTGAAGCGCTGAGTGAGACCGGATCATTTTCAGCATCGCTGATCGTACCATTATTCGTCGCAGTCTGTCCTTCGTCCACTGTGATGGCTGGTTGACTCACAGTGATGACCGGTGCTGTATTCGACGGTGTTTCACAGAATAGTTGCTGCACCTCTGCTTCTGTGATGGCACGGTTATAGATCCGGAGCTCATCGACAGCACCTTGTAAGTGATCTTCAAAGCCTGATTTGCCAATCAGAAGGGGGTTGGGATTGACTGCCAGAGGTTCAGTATATGCGCGGGAGGCAACCAATACGCCATTCAGATAAAATTTCACCATGCTTCTGTCATAGGTGCCGACCACATGTTGCCATTGGCCTACCATGTCATTGGTGTAAGGATATTCAACGTATATGGCTGTGCCATAGCCATAGATACCGCCGACATGGAACTGTAGTCTATTGTAGGTAAACCTAAGGATCTTTCCTGAACCCACTGTTGGTTCGTTTGGTGCATGGTCCGAAATGACATTTTGGTACCATGGAGACAAGGAATCGACCCTGAGCCAAGTGGCAATGGTCAGGCCATCCGTCATCTTCAAACTGGCATCGTTTCCAATGTCAATGTAATCGTCTACGCCATCGAAATAATATGCACTGTTGGCTTGGCCAAACCTGTCCTGCGACGGAGATGCGCCATAGACTGTCCCATGATTTTCATAGCCGCTCGCGTCGTTGGCGTTTCCGTCAAATTTGTAATAGGCCACCAATCCATCAGAGATATCCTGCGGGTTCTCGGCTGCTACGCTTGTAATCGGATTGGACAACATCCCTGCCGCGAACACAATCGCCATCCCTATGCGGAAAATTCGAAAACTAAACATGTTCATTTCTTCCTCCCAGGGGAATTGGGTTGAAAACAAATAACCGGCCACGATAGGCCGGTTTCGCTATTGGCTCCCTGATAACTCGTGAGCGTCCAAATTAAGTTATCAGTTCATTGCTGCCTGAATTTCAATTGCAGGTAGAAAAAATAATTATCCCCTGACACCTCCCCGGCGAACTTTCACAAAACTCTTCTCCGTGATTATCATAGCAAAAACGGGATGCGAATGCAACCAGGAATTTTTACAAATTTTGGATAGGGCTGACAGGCTTGAAAGTGCCATTCTTCACTTGACCCCTACTCCCTAACGTTCTACAATTCAAGAGCAGAGATTAGAGAACAGAGCAATTTTTTGGATTTCAAGTCTCCTATGACTACTCTCCACTCTCTACTCTCTCCTCACTATTCACTATTCTCTAAAAACTGGAGTTTCCCATGTCCGATTACCTCATTCGCGGTTCCCTGGCTGAGCTCGACCCCGAAGTCCACGCACTGACCCAGATCGAAGCCGAGCGCCAGGTCCGCAAGCTGATCATGATCGCCTCCGAGAGCACGGCCCCGATGGCGGTACGCGAGGCGCTGGCCTCTGCGTTCCAGAACATCTACGCCGAGGGCTACCCCGACGAAGAGACGCGCTGGATGTCCGAGAGAGAAATCCTCGACTACGCGGCGCGTTTATCACATTACCGCCGCAACTCGGACCCGCGCTACTACAAGGGCGTGGAATACGCCGACGTTGTCGAGGCGCTGGCCCGCCGCCGCGCCGCCGAAGCCTTCGCCGCCAACGGCTACAGCGCTGACCAGCTCTACGTCAACGTGCAGGCGCTTTCGGGCGGACCGGCCAACAACGCCGTCTACCACGCGCTGATGAACCTGGGCGAGACCGTGCTGGGCATGAACCTGCTCTTCGGCGGGCACCTCTCGCACGGCTCGTCGGTCAACCGCAGCGGCAAGTGGTTCAAGGCCGTGCATTACTCGATCAACCCTGAAACCCAGAAACTCGACTACGACCAGATCCGCGCGCTGGCGCTGGAACACAAGCCCAAACTGATCATCGCGGGCTATTCCTCGTATTCGTGGATGCCCGACTGGAAGAAATTCCGCGCGATTGCCGATGAAGTCGGCGCGTACCTGCTGGCCGACATTTCGCACATCGGCGGGCTGGTGGCGGCGGGCGTGGTGCCTTCGCCGGTCGGTATCGCGCACGTAGTCATGTCTACCACGCACAAGTCGCTGGATGGCCCGCGCGGCGCGGTGCTGCTGACCACCTTCCCTGACATCGCCAAGAAGCTCGACAAGGCCGTCTTCCCCGGCGAGCAGGGCGGCCCGCACGTCAACGTCTTCGCGGCGCTAGCGCTGACCTTCAAGCTGGCCCGCAGCAAACAGTTCAAGCAGTTGCAGGCGCAGACGGTCAAGAACGCGGTCGCCATGGCCGACCAGTTCCAGAAGCGCGGGCTGGTGGTGCCTTTCGGCGGCACCGACACGCACCTGATCAACCTCGACTGCAACTCGATCAAAGGCGCAGACGGCACCGCCTTGAGCGGCGATTACGCCTCGCGCATCCTGGATATCGTCGGCGTGGTAGTCAACCGCAACACCATCCCCGGCGATAAGTCCGCCAGGGATCCATCCGGCATCCGCCTGGGCACGCCCTGGATCACGCAGCGCGGCTTCGATGAAGCCAAATCGCGCCAGTTGGCCGACGTCATCGCCGACGTGCTGCTGGCCTGCGCCCCCCACAGCGTGGACACCCCGCGCCAGGGCCGCCAGCGCCGCGCCAAGCTGGATTTCAAGACGCTCAACGACGCCAAGCTCAAAATCCGTGACCTGACCCTCGCCGCCGGGATGGACTTCGAGCCGACGGCGCACGGTTACCCCCATTTCTATTATCTGGATGATGTCTCGACCTCGGGTGTTTTCAGCCTGACAGGCCCCCGCATCCGCCAGTTCCTGGACTACGCCCTGAGCGCCGATCTTTCCGCCCTCGAGCTTGGCACCTCGACCCCGACGACGGTCGCCACCCCGGGCGGGACTATCGAGGGCACGCTGACCTTCGTCGGCGAGAACGCCTACCTGCTGTCCGTTCCGGCGGAAAAGGCCGGGGAGGTGGGCACCTGGCTGCGTGACCTGTCGGACGGCTACGTCTCCCTGCGGCTGGATGGCCAGCCCGACTACGACCCGATGCGCCTGCCGGGGCCGGTCGTGGTGTTGGACCTGCCCACGACCGTGGAAGCGGCCAGGCAGAGCGAGGCCGGGGCGGAGAAACCCTGGTTTATTGGCCAGCAGGTCGAGGCCGGGAAAGCGGCGGCTCTTCCGTCCTTCGAATGGAAAGAACCTGCCGATCCGCCCCTGCGCCGCACGCCGCTCTATCAGGTCCACAAGGATTTGGGCGCGAAGGTGATCCCCTTTGCGGGCTGGGAGATGCCGGTCTGGTACACCTCGGTCATCGAGGAGCACCTGGCCACGCGGGGGGCGGCCGGGCTGTTCGACGTGGCGCACATGGGCGTGTACTCGGTGGAGGGCGCCGACGCGGCCTCCTTCCTGGACACGATCTGCGCCAACGACTGCGGCGGGCTGGAGCCGGGCGAGAGCCTGTACAGCCAGTTCCTGACCCCCGACGCCGAGGTGATCGACGACACGCTGGTCTACCGCCGCGCGTATGACAAGTACCTGGTGGTGGTGAACGCCTCCAACGACGACAAGGACCGGGCCTGGTTCGAAGCCGTGCGCGATGGCAAGGTGAAGATCGACAACCACCGCCCCTGGGCGCGGACCTACGGCTACGAGGCCGTCATCCGTAACCTGCGCGATCCGAAAGCGGGCGACGACATGCGCGTGGACATCGCCCTGCAGGGACCGAAATCGCGCGATATCCTGCTGGCGATGGGCGTGGACGCCAAGACCAAAGCGCGCATCCTGAAGCTCAAGCGCACCGAGTTGTGCGATGCAGTGGTCGGTGGGTTCGACTTAATTGTGTCCCGCACCGGCTATACCGGCGAGAAGATGGCCTTCGAGCTGTTCGTCCATCCCGAGCGGGCGGTGGACTTCTGGAACGCGGTCCTGAAAGCGGGCGAGAAGTACGGCGTCAAGCCGATCGGCCTGGGCGCGCGCGACAGCCTGCGCACCGAGGCGGGATTGCCGCTCTATGGCCACGAGATGGGACTGGGCTCCGGCAAGATGGGGCATAAAGACCTGGGCGTGGCGGAAGGCGGCTTCGGCTCCTACGTCAAGCCCTACAAGCCGTACTTCATCGGGCGCGAAGCCTTCATCGCCAACGAGAAGACCCGCAAGGGCGTGGTGGTTCGCTTCCGCTTCACGGAGAAGGGCGTGCGCATGGCCCACAACGGCGACCCGGTCGTGGACAAGCGCGGCAAGGCTATCGGCTGGGTGACCTCCTGCGCGGTGGACGCCGAGGGCTTCCTGACCGGCCAGGCCTACCTGGACTTGAAGTCCGCCGAAGAGGGCACGCCGATCTACGTCTACCAGTCCGCGCCGGACAAGGCCGGTCCCGCGCCCGCGGAGATGGTGCTGGGCGATAAGGGCCTGCTGCCGACGGCGGCGGTTGTGGTATCGAGGTTTCCGAAGCTTTAACCACAGATGAACACGGATGAACGTTGATTGTTGATGAACGGCGGGCTCTCCGGGAGGAGAGTCCGCCGTTTTTCTCTCCGAGATTATGCTGTATAATCTTTTTAAGATGACAACTATCGAAGTCCCGACCGTTGATCAGCGCAAGCGCATCCCACAAAAAGCGATCGATGAGGTGGTGCGGCAGATCGCGGAGAAGTTCCACCCGCAGCAGATCGTCCTGTTTGGGTCGTATGCGCGCGGGAACCCGCGGCCCGAAAGCGACGTGGATTTGCTGGTCGTGATGGACACGCCAATGAGGGAGGTCGAACAGGCCATCCAAATTTGCCAACAAATTGACTACCGGTTTGGGCTGGACTTGATTGTCCGCAAGCCGCAAAGGCTGGCCGAACGCTTAAAAATGGGCGATTGGTTTTTACACGATATTCTCGAAGAGGGAAAAGTTGTCTATGAATCTCGAGACGGCTGAGTGGGTCAACAAGGCTGAAGGCGATTTTGCTACGGCAGGTCGTGAACTGCGGGTGCGCAAGGCTCCGAACTACGATGCGGTTTGCTTTCATGCGCAACAATGCGCTGAAAAATATCTCAAAGCGGTTTTGCAGGAAAACGAAAAACATATCCCAAAAATCCATAGCTTGATCGAGTTGATGCTGTTATGTGAAGAGATGGACAGCAGTTTCGAAATGTTGCGCGCAGATTTAGTCGTGATGGAGCGCTATTCTGTGGGAATACGCTATCCGGGTGAGTTTGCTGAAAAAAGCGATGCGCAATCTGCTTATGCAGCGGCAAAGACGACGCGCGCTTTTATCAGGCAGAAATTGGGGTTGAAGTAATGAAAGTTGTTTCTGGAAATATCAATTTCTTGTGCCCGCCGAGATGTCCCGGCGATAAGGGTCTGCTGCCGGCGGTGGTTGTGGTGAGCAGGTTCCCCAAACTTTAAACCACAGATACACACAGATAAACGTTTGTGGTTGATGAACGGCGGGCTTTCCGGGAGGAGAGTCCGCTGTTTGACATTTATAATTACTCTATGGCCATTCAACGTTCAGAGGGTCTAACTCCATCAGAACAGTATTTGAAGAAACTTTGTGACCGTGCTTTTCTTTCACTTTGGAGCTATCCAAATGTATATCGTGATCAAGGAACCGGTGGACGAGGCAAAGAACTTTGTGATCTTCTTGTTGTTTTTGAAGATCACGTCATTATCTTTTCTGACAAACATGTTGAATTTCCTGATAGTAACAATATCCAATTAGATTGGAGCAGATGGTATCGGCGAGCTGTCAAAGAATCTGCTAAGCAAATTTTTGGTGCTGAACGTTGGCTAAGATCATTTCCAAATAGACTTTTCATTGATCGCAATTGCACTCAACCATTTCCAATTGAATTCCCCGGACTTAGTATAGGCAAGTTTCATCGAATTGTTATTGTCCATGGTGTTTCAGAACGGTGTAAAAGGTTCTTTGGAGGTGGAAGTGGAAGTTTGATGATAGATAATACGATCTTTGGAGATGCACATCTGGACGAGCGTTGTGAACCATTTGTGATCGGTCAAATTGAGCCCAATAAAGGGTATGTTCATGTATTTGATGATGTTACTTTAGATGTGATTCTTGGGATGCTTGATACTGTATCCGATTTCGTTAGGTATCTTGAGAAAAAAGAACACTTTTTGTTGAATAGCAAAATGAGCATTTATGTTGCCGGAGAAGAAGAGCTACTTGCATATTATTTTAGAAATTTAGATAAGGGTGGCGAACATGATTTTTTATCACCGAAAGAAAATCTGGCTCTCCCGTAATTAACGGGAAAAGTGAGTAAATGTGCTACCATCGGGAAAAACGAAGGTGCGCCCGATGAACAACAATGAGTTTGTGAACAAACTACTGAACCTGGATAAAGTTCAGGTCACACATACA
>DAOTXM010000248.1:0-22101 GCA_034435215.1 Anaerolineales bacterium | reverse complement strand
CATCCACACCGCCGCCAACGCCAACGTGGACGCCTGCGAATCAGATCCGCAAGGCGCGCGCTTGCTGAATGCAGAATTTCCCGGCAAGTTGGCGGAACTTTGTGGGAAGCGTGGCGTTCATGTGATCCACATCTCCACTGACGCAGTCTTCGACGGGACAAAAGACGGCACCTATACAGAAGGTGACCAGCCCAACCCCCTGGGAGTCTACGCCCAGACCAAGCTGGATGGAGAAAAAGCAGTTCTCTCGTCCAACTCGGACGCGGTTGTGGCGCGCGTCAATTTCTTCGGCTGGAGCCTGTCGGGGAGGCGTTCATTGTCAGAATTCTTCTACAACAGCCTGGCAATGGGGCAACGGGCAAACGGCTTCACCGATGTCTGGTTCTGCCCCATGTTCGTCAACGACCTGGCAGATACCCTGGTCAGGATACTGGAAAAAGGCCTTTCGGGGCTGTACCATGTCGTTGGGTCCGAAGCGCTCACGAAGTACGAGTTTGGGGTGCGACTCGCCCATCAATTTGGCTTCGATCCCGGGCTGATTATTCCAATATCCGTCGAAGAATCCGGCTTAAAAGCCAGGCGTTCCCACAATTTGCGGCTGTCTGTCCACAAGTTGTCCACGGATCTGGGCATGCCGATCCCCGGTGTATCCACCGGCATCGAGAAGTTCTATACACAGTATATACAGGGTTATCCACAAAAAATGCGCAGTTATCAACAAGTTTGATGTCACCGCGAGCGCCGTTCGTTGGCGCGTGGCGATCTCCGCTGAAACGAGGATTGCCGCGTCGCCGCTACGCAGCTCCTCGCGATGACACATGATATACGGAGGAACCTATGGAAATCAAAATCGGCAACCGCCTTATTGGCCCCAATCACCCGACCTACTTCATCGCTGACATCGCCGCCAACCACGATGGCGACCTGGAGCGGGCGAAATTACTGATTCGGCTCGCAAAGCAGGCCGGGGCAGATGCAGCCAAGTTCCAGAATTTCGATGCGCCGAAAATTGTCTCGGATTACGGCTTTTCCCACATGAATTCCCAGGTCAGTCACCAGGCAACTTGGAAAAAATCTGTGGTGGAAGTGTACCGGGCAGCTTCCATCCCATTTGAATGGACATTGACATTGATGGAAGAATGCAATGATGTTGGTATCGACTATTTCTCCTCCCCGTATGATTTCGAAGCCATCGATTATCTCGACCAATACGTGTCAATGTACAAGGCCGGTTCCGGTGAAATCGACTGGATCGAAGCGCTGGAGCGCATGGCCAGCAAGGGCAAGCCGTTTTTCGTCGCGACTGGCGCAGCCACGATTGGCGAAGTGCAGAGAGCTGTGCATGCTATTTTGAAGATCAATAAGCAACTGGTGTTGATGCAATGCAACACCAACTACACTGCCAGCCCCGACAACTACGATCACCTGCACCTGAACGTGCTCAAAACCTACGCCACGATGTTCCCGGATGTCATCCTGGGCCTCTCAGATCATACACACGCGGTTGCGCCAATCCTGGGAGCAGTGACCCTGGGCGCACGCGTCATCGAACGTCACTTCACCGACAGCAACGACCGCGAAGGGCCCGACCATAAATTTGCGATGGACCCTGAGAAATGGGCCAGGATGGTGGAAGAAACCCGCCTGTTGGAACGTGCGTTGGGTTCGCCGGATAAATTCATCGCAGGCAATGAACAGGATACGCAAGTGGTGCAACGTCGTTGTCTGCGCGCTGCGCGTGATATCAAAGCTGGCGAGATCTTCACCCGCGAGATGATCGACGTGCTACGCCCCGCCACCCCGGGCGCGATCAAGCCGGATCAAATCCCAAATGTGATTGGTACCAAGGCCTTGCACGATATGCCGCTGGGCAAAGAGTTGAGATGGATAGATTTAGGGTAAGTGCCATGTGCCACGTATCAAGTGCGAGGATGGTTAGATGGCTGTAAGACGCTTTGAAGACATACAAGCCTGGCAAGAAGCGCGGAAGTTGGTCAAGATGATTTATCTCTTGACTGAACAAGGCAGGTTGGCAAAAGATTTTGGGCTGCGGGATCAGATTCGCCGTGCGTCAGTTTCGATTATGGCAAACATTGCTGAGGGCTTTGATTGTGACTCGCAAGTTGAATTTGCCCGTTTTTTAGGTATAGCTCGTCGTTCGGCGGTAGAAGTTCAGTCTTTGCTCTACACCGCTTTGGACATTGGTTACATAAGTGAAGAAATTTTCAAAACGCATTATGCCCAAGCTGATAAAGCTAAAGCGCTCACTGGTACTTTAAGACATGCGCTCTTACGAAAGAAGACATCAAAACCGTAAGTCTCTTGGCACATGGCACTTGAAACATGGCACGTATTGTATATTTCTCTAACGATTACAGTCCCCACGACCACCGCTTCCTCTCCGCAATTCGAGACGGCGGGCATAAGGCCTTTCACGTTCGTCTGGAAAGCAATCTGCGGCAAACCGAAGATCGTCCTGTACCGGAGGGCGTGGAAATCGTCCAATGGGCGGGCGGGAAGGAAAAATTTCGCTGGTTGGATTTGCCAAAATATGTGTTGAGCTTACGGCGCGTCATCGGACAGATCAAACCTGATTTGATCCACGCCGGCCCCATCCAGACCTGCGCGTTCATCGCCGTGTTGACTGGTTTCCGCCCAATTCTCACCATGTCCTGGGGTTATGACCTCCTGCAGGATGCCCATCGCAGCCGGTGGTACGAACAGATTACGCGTTACGTATTAAGCAATAGTACCTTCTTCGCCAGCGATGCCCGGGTCACCCGTGATAAAGCGATCGCCTACGGCATGAACCCAGAACGCACTACTATTTTCCCCTGGGGCGTAGATCTGCAGCGCTTTGTACCAGCTACTGACCACTGGTCATCCCCTAACGGGGACAGGCTGAACACTGATCACTTCACTTTATTCTGCAACCGTTCCTGGGAACGTCTTTACGGGATTGACGTTTTAGCACGGGCATTCGTCAAGGCAGCCCAGAGCAGGCCCGAGCTGAGTCTGATCCTGCTGGGGGGCGGCTCGCAGGGCGCGCGCATTCGTCAAATCCTGCTCAATGGCGGTGTGCTCGAGCGTGTCAGGTTCGGCGGTCAAATCTCCCAAACAGAGTTGCCGCGCTGGTATCATTGGGCTGACGTGTATATCAGCCCATCACACGTGGATGGCTCATCGGTCTCGCTCATGGAAGCGCTGGCTTGCGGTCTGCCCTGCCTGGTCTCGGACATTCCAGGCAATCGGGAATGGGTGACCGAAGGCGTGAACGGCTGGTTGTTCCCCGACGGTGACGCGGGCGCGCTGGCAACGAAAATATTACAGGCTCTCGAACAGCGCAAGTCTTTGCCTAAAATCGGTAGCGCAGCGCGCACTGTAGCAGAGGAACGCGCTGATTGGGCGAAAAATTCTTCTAAACTCTTGCAGGCTTACCAACAGGCCTTGCAGTTGAAGTAAACCAAGGAGGTTCCTATGGTATTCGCATTGATCCTGGCTCTGGCTATCGCCATCGTAGCAGTCTTCTTTGCACTCGAAAACACCATGCTGGTTACTGTTTCGTTTTTCGGTTACGCAGTGAGCGGCTCCCTGGCGCTGTTCATCCTGGCTGCGGTGGGAGTCGGCTTGCTGATCGGTGTACTTCTCATGACCCCCGGCCGTATCAAGAGCAGCCTGTCGAATGCCCGCAATCGAAAAAAGATCAGTGCGCTCGAAGCCAGCCTGGACGAACACAAGGTCAGATTGGCTCAAACGGAGAAACCGAAACCAATCACACCGGAAGAAATCGAATAGCCGTATGTCACCTCGTGTGGTTGCCATCATCCAGGCACGGATGAGTTCTTCGCGCCTGCCTGGCAAAGTGTTGCTGGATCTCGCCGGACAGCCTATGCTGGCGCGCGTCGTTGTGCGGACCACGCGGGCGAAGACCGTCCACCAGGTGCTCGTGGCAACGACAATCGACGCCTCAGACGACCCCGTGGCTGCCTGCTGCGATTCGATGGGCTTTCCCTGCACCCGGGGTAGCCTGCACGATGTGCTCGACCGTTATTTCCACGCTGCGAAACATGCCAAAGCCGACGTGGTGGTGCGTATCACTGCCGATTGCCCTGTGATCGACCCGGTTCTGATCGACGATTGTGTCGATACGCTGCTGGCAGGTCATTTCGATTTCACCTGTAACCGTCTCCCCCCGCCCTTTACACGCACTTATCCCATCGGCCTGGATACAGAAGTTTGTACTTTTGCAGCTCTGGAAAAAGCCTGGAACGAATCAACTGAAACTTTCCACCGCGAGCATGTCATGCCCTATCTTTACGAGGGAGTGGAGCTAAAAGCTGTAAGCGATCAGCTTTCAGAAGGAGTATCCCAACGTGGAATTAAAATTGCTCAATTGCACCACGATCCCGATTATGGTCACATGCGCTGGACCGTGGACACCCCAGAAGATTTGGAGTTCATGCGCCAGGTATATTCCCGTTTTGGTGGCCGCGACGATTTTTCATGGAGGAATGTTCTGGATCTGGTTCACGATGAACCTGATCTAATGAAAATCAACGCGGACATCAAACACAAAACACTCAAGGACATCGACGAACGCGCCATTCGCAACTGACCACTGATCACTCATGCCACTGATCACTCTATTCTCTGCTCCCAAACCTTTCACCGACCCGCACATTGTGACCATCCAGCGTAATGCAATCAAGTCATGGACGCTGTTGCCGGATGTTGATGTTTTACTCATCGGTAATGAGACAGGTCTGGCAGAAACCGCCAAAGAACTTAGCGTCAAGCACATACCCGATGTGCAGTGCAACGACAGCGGAACACCGCTCGTCTCGTCCATGTTTCAACTGGCCCGTGAAAATAGCGAGAGCGACCTGCTCTGCATCATCAACGCGGATATGATCCTGTTTCCTGATTTCATCGAGGCGGCAAAGCAGGTTCAAAAACAAAAAACGGAATTCGTCCTTCTCAGCCAGCGCTGGGACTTAGACGTTACGCAACCCATCGAATTCGCCGAAGGCTGGGAAAGGCGTCTGCGGTCTGTGGTTAGCGATCAGGGCTTCCTCCACCGCCCCGCAGGCTCCGACTTTTTTCTGTTTCCCAATTCCTGTTATACCGATTTACCGCCCTTTGCCATCGGCCGCGCCGGCTGGGACAACTGGATGATCTATAAAGCACGCCAGGAAGGCTGGGCTGTGATCGATTGCACTCCGTCAATGATGACCGTGCATCAGAATCATGATTACTCACATCTTCCTGATGGAAAGCCCCATTACGAGCATCCCGAGACGAACGAGAATATCCGTCTCGCGGGCGGACAGGCCAACATCCGCTACACGATTCTCGATTCGACGCATCAATTGGTGAATGGTAAACTTTCCTGCCCGAAGATGACACCATTACGTTTTACGCGTAAATTGGAATTGTTCTTGCGTACGATCTTTTTCTTTTTGCCTGAAAACACGATTGAGACTATCGCTCGTCCCAAACGATGGAAAAAGCGATTTCAAAAGATATTCAAATAACAAAATTCCCTCGCTGGATGAGTAGCCGCAAATCAAGTGAGCGGCGCATCGAAACCAGCAATTTCATGCAAACATAAATTATCAAATAAGCGCTGGTCCCGATACGGACGGGGAAAAGCGCCCGCCCTGCTCGACCAACAGAGTTCATCAAAAATCAGTCTTTATCCTCGTTCATCTGTGGTGAATAAATAAATGAGAAAAGGTCAAAATCCCGCCAAATTCGTCAAGGACGTTGCCAAACCGCAGCGTATCACCGCCGCCATGTTGACCTATATCCCGTTCCTGAGCGGATTCTACGCCGAAACCCTCGATGTGCTGAAAGTCGCGCTTGAATCCATGCGCAAGGATGCCGGCCTGCCCTTCGATCTGCTGGTCTTCGATAACGGCTCGTGTCCCGAGGCGCGCGATTACTTGATCAAAGAGAAGGAAGAAGGCCGCATTCAATACCTGATTCTATCCGAGAAAAACGTGGGCAAGGGCGGAGCATGGAACATCATCCTGGCGGGCGCGCCCGGCGAAATCATCGCCTACGCCGATAGCGACGTGCTGTTCTCCCCAACCTGGTTGGCGCGCTCGGTCGAAATTCTCGAAGCCTTCCCGAACGTCGGCATGGTGACCGCGCGTCCCTTCCGCACGCCGCCGGAGTTTTACAGCGCCACGCTCGATTGGGCACAGGAAAATGCCATTCTCGAAGAAGGTCAATTCATCCCATGGGAGACCTTCCTCGAATTCAATCTCTCGCTCGGACAAACCGAGGAAGAAAATAAAAAAGTTTACGCCGAAACAAAAGATTGGCGCGTCCAATACAAAGGCGTGACCGCGCTAGCGGGTGCAAGTCACTGGCAGTTCACGGCGTACAAATCCACGCTTCAGCAGTTCCTGCCCTTCGACATGGACAAGCCCATGGGACAAGTCCGCCAGTTGGACAAACGTATGAATGACGCTGGTTTGTTGCGCCTGATGGTCTCCGACCCGTTGGCGATGAATATGTCCAATACGCTGGGGTATTTGCGCGGGGAGTTGGGAAAAGAAAGAGAAAAGAAGAAAGAAGGCTTCGTGCGACGCGTATTGGAATTGAGTCCTGTCAAGAAGATGTTGCTGGCGGTGTATAACAGAATTTTCAATTGGTATTATTCATGACCAAACGTATCTTCATCTCCGCCGACCACGGCATGGCCATCATCTACTTCCTGCAAAGCGACCTCGTCCCGACTCTGCTCGATGCGGGCATCGAGGTGATCCTATTAACTGACGACGACATCGTCCCCCGTCTCGCATCCCGTTTTACATATCATGGATTAACCATTGAAGGTCTGCGCCTCAAACAGGCGAACGACTACGCCAAAAAAGTCAGCCCGCGTGGACAGTGGTTGCTCGCCTACCTGCGACGTGTGGGCGGATCCAAACGCATCAACACCGAAGCCATGGACAGCCACATCTGGGAAGTCTGGGCGGAGAACTCGTGGAAGTTCCGCTTGGGGATTTGGATGCCCTCCGCGCTGATGATACTCCTGTTGCGGAATTTTTCGTGGGCGCGCAAACTTCTCGTGCGGATGCAAAACCGCTTCACCCCTGACCCCGGGCTGTATACCGACCTCTTCGACAAATACAACCCTGACATGGTCATCGCTTCGACTCCCGGCTGGCGCAT
This sequence comes from Anaerolineales bacterium, assembly GCA_034435215.1. GTDB lineage: Bacteria > Chloroflexota > Anaerolineae > Anaerolineales > Villigracilaceae > JAABUE01. The sequence goes on along the minus strand of DAOTXM010000248.1, from coordinate 14,916 downwards.
GGACCGTTACCTCCTGCGCGAATCCGCCCGCCGCGGCATCCCAAACATGACCGTCATCGTCGGTTGGGACAATTCATCGTCATACAACATCTCCGGCGCGGAGGTGCAGTGGGCGACCTGTTGGTCTCAACTGCAAAAAGATGAATTGGTGTATGGCTCCGATTGGGACCCGGAGCATGTGAACATCGGCGGCATCCCTTCGTATGACGGATATTTCCGTAAACAATGGCTCATGCCACGCGATGAATACTTTAAACTGCATGGGCTTGACCCAAATCGCAAGTTGATCTCGTACGCCAGCAGCTTTATCCACTTTGCGCCGAATTACCCGAACATCGAAGCGCTGGCGAAGTTGGTTTCGTCTGACTCTTTGGCAGAACCTTCGCAGTTGTTGATTCGTTTGCACCCGAGCCACTTTCAAGATAAGCCGAAGATCTTTGCCGAAGAACGTCAGCGTGTGTTTGGCTTGGAGAAGAAATATCCACACGTGCATGTTGTCCAGCCGGTGGCCTTGGGTGGCTCGCTCGGCTATTACGGCGGCGAAGACATGGACGAGAAATCGTCCATGCTTGCCTATTCGGATGTGTTCGTGACCGTTTATTCCACGATGGTCGTCGAGGCCGCTGTGCACGACACGCCCATTGTCTCCGCCGTGATCGACATCCCTGGCGGGTGGAACAAGCCGAAGAAGTTTTCTTTATCGTTGAAAGAAATCGGTGATTGGCCCACGCACCAACGATTTCGATTGGCAAAAGCCGGGCGCGTTGCCAACAACGAAAACGAACTGCGTGAAGCGCTGAATATGTATCTGAAAGACAGGACAATTGATTCCAAAGAACGTCGCAAGTTCGTAGAAGATGAAATTACATTCACAGACGGAACATCTGGAAAAAGAACGGCAGAATATATTTTGAAAGTTTTGAATTTGTGAAAACCCTGCTGGTCGAGTAGACGGCGGTGTTTTCGCCGTCGTATCGAGACCACCAAGAGGCAGTAAACTTGAAATTGAATAATGTGGTCTCGATACGCCCTCACTCCGTTCAGGCTACTCGACTACCATTTGATGTACAGATGAAAAAATCCATGTTCCTCTTCTACTTCTCCATCACCCTGGCCATCTGCTCAAGCGCGCTCTACCACTTTACAGCCAAAAGCACGCCGTCGAATGTAAATTTCTCGGTTTCTTTACTGGTGACCTACGCCGTTGCCTTTGTTGTTACACTGGCTGGCTTCTTTTTCTTCCCTGTCACAAACGGAATCAAAGCCGAACTAGCAAAACTTAACTGGGCCAGCATTGGACTCGCCATTGCCATCGTCGGCATCGAATTTGGCTTCCTGCTCACCTACCGTGCAGGCTGGAATTTAGGGATTGCCGCGGTGCTGGTGAATGTGGTTGCTTCTTTGATTTTGCTACCCGTAGCAATTTCCCTGTTCAAAGACAAAATCTCGTGGATCAATATTCTTGGAATTCTCGTATGTTTTGCAGGACTTATCATGCTAAACTGGAAAAGATAATCTGGAGTTTTCACAATAATGCTTTCCCGTTTCAAATCCGCCGCCCGCATTTTACTCAAGGGCGAACCCAAAAAGAATCACCGCAATCCCATTCCCCCCATCACACTTGAAGAAGTGGCCGAGATCAAGCAATTCTTCCCGCGCGACAAATTCTTTATCCTCGGTCATGCCCGCTCCGGGACCACGCTGCTCATGCGCCTCGCGCGCCTGCACCCCGAAGTGCATTGCAACTACCAGGCGCACTTCTTCACGCGCAAGCCGTTGCTCAAGTCATTGGTGGATTCGGCAGAGATCGAAGAATGGCTGACGCGCAAGTCCAACCGCTGGAACTTCGGGCGCGACCTTTCACCTCTCGTCCTGCGCGCCGCTGCCGATATCATCATGGAGCGCGATGCCGCCCGCGAAGGCAAGCGCATCGTCGGCGACAAAAGCCCCTCCTCCACCATCCACGGGCAGGCCGTGCGTGATCTGCACGCGGTTTACCCCGATGCCAAAATCGTCTACATCGTCCGGGATGGACGGGATGTCATCATTTCCGAGCGTTTTCGCAATTTCGTCGAAGAATCGAAATTTCTGACTGTCGAAGACAAACGCATCATTGCGGACCTACGGCTTGATCCCGCGCCTTTCAGCGATGGCCGCCGTTCGATCTTCACCGAGACCTTCATCCGCCGCACCGCAGGGGACTGGGCCCATGATTTGCAGGAGACCGAAGACGAAGCCAAACGTTTGTTCGGCGCGAACTTCTACGGTTTGCGTTACGAAGACCTGCTCGAACATCCTTTCGATGAGATGAAAAAGATCTGGGAATTCCTGGGTGTCAAGGCAAGAAAATCGCTTGAAAGGACGATCCTAGCAGAAATGTCCTCCAACCCGGACGAAGAGTGGCAATCCCGCCGTAACGAAGACATCGCATCCTTTCTCCCCAAAGGACAGACCGGCAACTGGACGCGTCTGTTCAGCGACCAGGACAAGGCTGTGTTCAAGCAGGTTGCGGGGGAGATGCTGATTCACTGGAATTATGAGAAGGATTTAGATTGGCAATAAACCCGGTGGTTGAGTAGTTTCGAGCGGTAGTGAGAAACGTATCGAAACCACCATGTTCATGTATGCTTTTGATTGCCGGTTTCGATACGGCAGACGAACGCCACCTACTCAAACAGCAAGAATGGTGAAAATATGAAATTCCTCATTGCCGGCCTCGGCTCCATCGGTCGTCGTCACTTTCGCAACCTCATCGCATTGGGCGAAAAGGACATTGTCCTCCTCCGCAGTCATCGCGCCACCCTGTCTGACGATGAACTGGCGGGCTATCCCGTCGAAACAGATTTGCAGGAAGCTCTAAAAAAACATAAACCAGATGCCATGATCGTAGCCAACCCAACATCCTTGCATCTGGATGTCGCCATCCCGGCCGCTGAAACAGGTTGTCACATTCTGCTCGAAAAACCTGTCTCACACTCGCTAGACGGTCTCGATACTTTGCAAAAAGCCGCTGAGAAAAGCGGCAGCCGAATCCTGGTCGGTTTCCAGTTCCGCTACCATCCCACCCTCAACAAAGCCCGCGAAATCATCCGATCGGGCGCACTTGGACATGCCCTCACTGTCCATGCGCATTGGGGCGAGTACCTGCCTAACTGGCACCCCTGGGAGGACTACCGCCAGAGCTACGCCGCTCGATCCGACCTGGGCGGTGGTGTGATCCGCACGCTCACCCACCCGCTCGACTATTTGCGCTTCCTGCTGGGCGAGATCGATGCGCTCTGGTCATTCAACGGTCACATTTCGCCCCTAGAACTGGATGTAGAAGATGTTGCCGAAATCGGTCTGAAATTCGCCAGCAGTGCGATTGGCGGGGTGCACGTCAACTACGTCCAGCGCCCGCCCGTGCACCGGTTGGAAATCGCCGGGACGAACGGCAGCCTGTGCTGGGACAATGCAGATGGAACATTACAGCTCTATAAAATGCCCGCTCCCTTCGGTTCCTACTCAGCAAACCCACCTGCTCCCGTTGTGGAAACCTTTGCCCTGCCTGAAGGCTTCGAGCGCAACCATCTGTTCATGGATCAAATGCGCCATTTTATCGATGTTGTGCAAGGGATACAACCCGTTTGTACTTTGGACGATGGGATTCAGGCCTTGCGCCTGGCCCTGGCGGCTAAGGAGTCACAGCAAACCGGACGTGCGGTCAGTTTCCGATAACAACCCGGTCCCACAAAATATTGGGGGAATCCTTGCGGAGCAGGAATCCGGTCCCATCCCCTGCCCCGCCCGGAACATAATCCTCCCGATAAGGTTTGAACTCATCCCCCGTACCTTCCCAAAGCAGTACGATCACATCCGGCTTCAGTTTGCCAATGGAATGCTTGTAATTCCATTTCATATGTCCGGGACGCATATCCGGAATATCTGCGATACTCATCGGGAACCGGATCGGCCCGTGTGCGATGACCGGGTCGGCTTTCCCAAGCAGGTCGATGGCATACCGGTCGGGTAACAGATACGGCGTGGTTCCCGCACCGATGACCGCCAGGCTGGCGCCAGGTTTGGTGATTTTCTCCAAGCCAATGGCATAATAGATATTTTGCTCGTTCCCGGCGATGAAGGTCGCCCGCCGCAGGAGCAGCCAGCGCTCGACATTCTTCCAATCGGACAGCAGCGCGTTGAAATTGCCGATGCTGGACAGGATGAGCAGAAGCATGGCTGTATTTGACAATACTACCGCTTCCTTCCTTGACCATTTACCTGCCACCGTTTTTCGGATTTCCTCCAATACCCAGGCAAACAAAACGAAGAACAGCGGGATGGCGATGGATACGAACCGGTTGGCTCCCCCGCGATGCTCCCAGGCATCCCCGCCGACGAACACGCTGTACCCCGCCTGTCCGAGCACGACCAACCACAACAACGTCACCTTCCAATCGCGCCGGAAGATGAAAATACCAAGTGGCAGGAGGCACAACACCCAGTTGGAATACCAGATCAGCATGAACAGGGTGTACAGTCCACGCAAGATGCGCAGGGAAAAGGGGAATCCTTCCAGCTTGAGATAGTAGGTATTGGGTAAGACGTCGCCGTAATATAAATAGCGCGCCAGGGTTTGCCCGCCAAGGAACAGGGCCAGCAAACCGATTCCCCATAGTAGATGTTGCCTGCGGAATTTGGGCTGGGCAAAGAACATCACGCCCAGAATGACGAGATACGGAACCGCCATATCGACGCGCACCAACGTCGAAACGGCCAGCAGGATGTAGGTCCAGGGAGTGAAACGCTTGGGATCTGTCCGCAGTGTCATCCAGACAGCGGCACTGGTCACCAACGCCAGCAGGCTGACTTCCATCCCCAGCAATCCCCAGGTGTTCAGCGGACCATAGGAAGCCGTGATCAGGACAGCAGCCAGCATCACGAGGAGGCTCTCAGTAAACTCTTCGACAATTTTCTTGACGAAGTACAGGTTGGCGGCCAGAAAGAGCGCACCTGCCGCCTGGATGTATAGGCTGATCCTTTCGGGTGGGATCGGGAAGAGATGGAACAGAGCCATGAACCCAACCCACAACGGATTGGTAAAGCCTTCCACGCGTTCGCCAGGATTCCAGACCAAGCCGTTGCCATGCGCCAGATTCCAGGCATAGCGCATGGAAATCATGGCGTCATCGAAAAGAACATAATAGGTTTTGTCCTCGATGAAAAAACTGCTGGCCTGGATGTAGCGATAGGCATAATATAGAAACCCGAGCAGGACCAGACTGAATAAAAAAGTACGCAGAAATCTAAAATTCATTTGCTGAATTATAAAGCAATATGCGCTATAATAGCGCCTTGTGCGTAATTCCACAGTGTCTTCTCGACAGATCGGGGTGTAGGGTGTTGTGGGCAGGCATAGACCGCTTACAACACCCCACCTCCTGACCCTTTTTGAAAAGATGTAATCTGCCACTAAACCACACAGAAGTTGTGTAAATGACTAAGGAGATATAAATGCCCAAAGCAAATTTGATTCCTCCCTATGGAGGAAAACTGGTGAATCTGCTCGTTACCGGAGAAGAACGGGATGAATTGATCGCCCGCGTGCCCAAGTTGCCGTCTATCAAGATTTCCATGCGCGCACAATGTGACCTGGAGTTGCTGGCCACCGGCGGGTTCTCACCGTTGGATCGGTTCATGGACAAGGCCACCTACGAGCGTGTTTTGCATGAGATGCGCATGGACGGCGGCACGCTCTGGCCACTGCCGATCACACTCACTGCCAATCCGGACGAATTGCCAACCGTGGGGAACGAAATCGTTCTGCGGAACGCATTGAATGATACGCTGGCCATCATGAAACTGGAAGAAATCTTCTCCTGGAGCCCGGAGAAGGAAGCGCGCCTGGCATACGGCACCGATGACGCCCGTCACCCGATGGTCTCTGAGATGGTGCGCTGGGGCAAGGTATGCATTTCAGGCGAATTGAAAGTCATCAATCTCCCAAAATATAACGATTTTGTGGAGCTCCGCCGTACGCCCGCCGAGGTGCGGGAAATGCTCACAGCCATGGGACATGAGAATGTGGTCGCTTTCCAGACGCGCAATCCGTTGCATCGCATCCATGAAGAGTTGACCAAACGCGCCGCAGAAAAGGTCGGTGGCAGCCTGCTTATCCACCCGGTGGTCGGCATGACCAAACCCGGCGATGTGGACCACTATACACGCGTCCGCATCTATAAAGCCCTGGTGGAAAATTACTACGAGAAGAACAGCACGGCGCTCAGCCTGCTACCGTTGGCCATGCGTATGGCCGGTCCAAAGGAAGCTCTACTGCATGCCATCATCCGTCGCAATCACGGCGCAAATCACTTCATTGTCGGGCGCGACCATGCCGGACCCGGCAACGACAGCAGCGGTAAACCCTTCTACGGTCCGTATGATGCGCAGGAAATCATGGTCCAGTACGAATCTGAAATTGGCGTCAAGATGGTGCCATTCGAGGAGTTGGTTTACCTGCCGGATGAAGACCGCTATGTCGAAATCAAGGATGTACCAAAGGGCGCCAAGACGCTCAATATCTCCGGTACACAGGTGCGCGACGATTACCTCGCCAAAGGAAAACTCTTGCCCGCATGGTTTACGCGTCCCGAAACAGCTGAAATCCTGCGCCAGAGTTACCCCCCGCGCCATGAACAGGGCTTCTGCATCTGGTTCACCGGCTTGTCCGGTTCGGGAAAGTCGGCCACCACACAGGTGTTGACCGATCTGCTGCTCGAGCGTGGCAGGAATTTGACCGTTCTGGATGGCGACGTGGTCCGCACGCATCTTTCCAAGGGACTGGGGTTCAGCAAGGAAGACCGCGATACCAACATCCTGCGTATCGGCTTTGTAGCCGGCGAGATCGTCCGTCACGGTGGCGCCGTGATCTGTGCGGCGATCAGTCCCTATCGCAATGCCCGCAACGAAGCCCGCAAGATGGTCGGTGATAATTTCATCATGGTGCACATGGATACGCCCGTGGAAATCTGCGAACAGCGCGATGTCAAAGGCCTGTACGCTAAGGCACGCCAGGCAATGCTGGCAGGCAAGCCCATGGGCTTTACCGGCGTAGACGATCCCTATGAAGAACCAATCGACCCTGAGCTCACATTATCTGGTGCGGTTGTAACGCCGGAAGAAAACGCGCGCAAGATCATTGCCTATCTCGAAGAACAGGGGTTTTTACAGCCGCAGGCCAGTTAGCTGGGATATGCCCGCTGTGATTCGTAAATTGTGCCTCGACAGGCAGACCGTGATCTTTTCCCTGATTCTCGGTCTGCTTGCCGTTGGCGGGATCTGGTTGTTGGCCTATAGCACGCCTATTGGTCTGGGGCTCAACGATGACTCGATCGCCTATATTGCCGGGGCGCGCAGCATTATGGAAGGCAATGGCTACCGCGCGGCCTGGCTGGCCAGCAATGCGCCAGTCACACATTTCCCGCCGGGCTTTCCGGCTGCGCTGGCGGTTGTCGGCTGGATCACCGGTCTCGACCCTGTACGGGGCGCGCGCGCGTTCAATGGGCTGCTTTTCGGCTTGAACATCATGCTGACAGGTTGGGTCGGCTGGCGTATGACCAAATCACGTATCGTGGGCATCATCGTTGCCGCGTTGACCCTGCTCAGCAGCTCGCTTTTATACATCCATACCAGGGCGATGAGTGAGCCGCTATACCTTTTTCTGATGCTGCTCTCGTTCCTGCTGCTGGATTATTATTTCGAACGATCCCGAATTGTTCTGCTGGTTGCGCTTGGATTTACGCTTGGCTGGGCTTATCTGGCGCGCTATGCAGCGCTCTCCCTGCTGGCGACCATGGTAGCAGCCCTGCTGGTCTTGCATGAGAATTGGCGCATGCGGCTAAAGAGTGTTCTAATCCTTTCCGTGAGCGCTCTCCCTTGGATCTTGGGTTGGTCGCTTCGAAACCGAATCGTTGGGGGAAGTTTTACCAACCGTGTGCTCGGCTGGCATCCCATTACCCTGGAGAATTGGGAACTAGGGGTAAAGACGTTTGCTGAATTCATTGCGCCACTGAACGCTGTGCGCAAAGCGCTCAACAAAATCCCTGCATCATTCGAAATCATCCTCATCCTGATTGGGGTAAGCCTGGTGATCTGGGTGCTTTACAAGGGTTTCCCTTATCTGCTTCGGCCTGCTCAGGTTGCCAGGCCCGGCATTCTGTCGTTCACGCATGCGCTGTATGTGATTGCCTATATGTCCGTCCTGGTATTGACTATGACCATGTTCGATCCGGCGACCAAATTCCAAGTACGCATCCTCTCCCCAACCTATGTCTCGCTCTTGCTGTTGCTCGCAATGCTGGGAACATGGCTCTGGCGAAAAAGACAGGTTATCTGGAAACCGGTCACTTTTCTGTTAGCCGTGGGGCTATTGGGCATGTTCGCCAATAGTCAGGTCGATGCCGTGCAGGATTTTCGCAGAGGCGGCGATGCCTTTGCGGGCGAGAAGTGGTTTGCTTCCGAAGCGATTGCGGCACTCGAACAGATCCCGCCGGATGTGCTGATCCTTTCGAACGAACCGGGCGTGGTATACCTGTATACGGGGCGTCCCAGCGGCATCTTGCCGAAAACAGAACCTGAGATAACCAAGCTCAAAAAACCGGTTTTAGACGGGCAGATCGTGATCGTTTTATTTCGCGTGAACAAGGCAAATGCCGAAATAATGGATTATTATTACCAACTGGGCAGCGGACTCTACCAGACGGACTATAGCAATACCTGGATCTTCAGCGCATTCCCGAAATAGGAGCTTTTTCATGATCCAAGACAAGTTCAATCTCGAAGGACGGGTAGCAGTCGTCACGGGCGGAGCAGGGTTGCTCGGCGCTGAGTTTTGCAGGACCCTGGCCGAAGCCGGCGCAGCGGTCATGGTAGCAGATTTGAACCAGGCAGGGGCTGGTAAAGTTGCCAAAGGCCTGACGGAGGCTGGATACGCAGCAGCAGATTTCGGTCTGGATGTGACCCGCATCGAATCGACCCGTGAACTGGTCGCCGTTACATTGAGCACTTTCGGCCGCCTCGACATCCTGGTCAACAGCGCAGCACTCGATCCCAAGTTCGATCCGGACGCGGCGGCTAAAGGCATCGCCCCCGGCGCGTTCGAGGATTATCCGCTCGAGCAGTGGAACACGGCCCTCAACGTCAACTTGACGGGCTTGTTCCTGGTCACGCAGGCCTGCGTCAAGCCGATGTTGGACCAGGGTAAAAAGGGCAGCATCATCAACATCTGCTCCACTTACGGCTTGAACGGCCCCGACCAGCGCATTTACGTCAAAGATGGGAAGCGCGTGGCGTATAAGCCCGTGTATTACACCACCACCAAAGCGGGCGTGATGGGATTTACCAAATATCTAGCTGCGTATTACGCTGGGACGGAGATCCGCGTCAATGCGCTCACTCCCGGCGGCGTGTACAATAATCACGAAGAGTATTTTGTCAGGAATTATTCCGCCAAAACCATCCTGGGACGCATGGCCCGGAAAGACGAGATGAACGGCGCACTGCTGTTCCTGGCCTCGGATGCCTCGTCGTATATGACGGGTAACAATGTGGTCGTGGATGGCGGCTGGACGGCCTGGTAATTTCAGGTAGCAGTGACCAGTGATCATCAACACAGGTCACTGGCAATTGATAACTGGTGACTGATGATCGAAACACTGGCTCTCATCCCCGCGCGCGGCGGCTCGAAGGGCATCCCGCGCAAGAACATCCGCATTTTTGCCGGCTTCCCGTTGATTGCCTGGAGCATCGCAGCCGCCAGACAGGCAAAGACTGTGACCCGCACTGTCGTTTCGACCGACGACCCTGAGATTGCAGCGGTCGCCCGCGAGTACGGCGCGGAAACGCCATTCCTGCGGCCGCTCGAGCTCGCCCAGGATACGACCACGGATTTGCCGGTTTTCGAGCACGCGCTGAAATGGCTGGAAGAAGTGGAAGGCTATAAGCCGGAGGTTGTCGTACAACTACGACCTACTTCCCCCATCCGGCCGCGCGGCATGGTGGATGAGGCTGTCATGATCTTGCATGCCCATGAGGATGCCGATTGTGTGCGCGGCGTCGTCCCGGCGGGGCAAAACCCACACAAAATGTGGCGTTTACCGGAAGGCGCGAACGGCCCGATGAAGAATTTGCTGGATGTGGAGGGCATCCCTGAGCCCTACAATGCCCCGCGCCAGAGTTTGCCGCCTGTTTACTGGCAGACAGGCCATATCGATGCAATCCGCATATCCACGATCGCCAATAAACATTCCCTCACCGGGGACGTGGTCTACCCGTTGTTGATCGATCCGCGCTACACCGTCGATATCGATACACTCGCCGATTGGGCGAAATACGAAGCGCTGGTGTACAGCGGTTTGGACATGGTCCTGCCTAACGACCAATTGAAGCGGCCTATGCCTGAAACAATCGAACTGCTGGTGCTCGATTTCGACGGCGTGGTGACGAACAACCTGGTCTGGACAGACCAGGATGGGCGCGAAATGGTAGCCGCCAGTCGCAGCGATAGCATCCACATTGCGTCGTTGCGCGAAGCGGGCGTGGAAACTGTCATCCTTTCGTCGGAGACCAATCCCGTCGTGAAGGCGCGGGCAAAAAAAATGGGGGTGGAGGTCGTTCAGGGTCTCGGCTTGCAGGCCAAAGGTCCGGCTTTGAAGCGTATGTTGAAAAAGAAAGGGATCGATCCCGCGCACGTCGTCTATCTCGGCAACGACGTCAACGATCTGCCCTGTTTCGCGTTGGTCGGCTGGGCGGTGGCGGTTGCGGATGCGTATCCCGAAGTCATCCGTGCCGCCGATCTTGTCTTGCGCAAACCGGGCGGCGGCGGTGCGGTGCGGGAATTGTGTGAATTGATTTTGAAGAATTTGCAGGTCACGTTCGAAACGTGACCTGCTCATAGGAGACAACATGGCGCGTGAAATGAAAATCGGTAACAAGCTGGTCGGTGACGGCCATCCGGCGTATGTGGTTGCAGAAATCGGCATCAATCACAACGGCGACGTTGAGACTGCCAAGCAGATGATCGATGCTGCGGTACATGCAGGCGTGGACGCGGTCAAATTCCAAAAGCGCACACCCGAAGTCTCGACACCGGATGATCAAAAGAAGCAGATGCGTGAGACACCTTGGGGGTACATCACCTACCTGGAATATCGTTACAAAGTCGAGTTCGACATGGATGCATACCGCGAGATCGACCGGCACTGCAAGGGGAGGGGCATTGACTGGTTCGTGTCCGTCTGGGACGAACCGTCGGTGGACTTCATGGAGAAATTCGATACCCCGGTTTACAAGATCCCCTCCGCCTCGCTCACCGACCATGGCCTGCTTCGCCGTGTGCGAGCAACCGGCCGCCCGATGATCCTCTCGACGGGCATGTCCACCATGAAGCAAATTCACAAATCAGTGAACGTGGTTGGTACGCACGACCTTGTGCTGACCCACGCCACCAGCACCTATCCGTGTGAGCCGCATGAATTGAACCTGAAAATGATCGAAACCCTGCGGCGTGAGTTCCCGAACGTGCCAATTGGTTATTCGGGGCACGAGGTCGGGCTGGTTCCTTCGACCATTGCGGTGGCGCTGGGCGCCTGCATGGTGGAACGTCACCTGACGCTCGACCGCGCCATGTGGGGTTCGGACCAGGCGGCTTCGGTGGAGCCGGGCGGTTTCGAACGCCTGGTGAAATACATCCGCGTGACCGAGGCCGCACTGGGGGACGGCGTGAAGAAAGTGTACGACAGCGAGATGGGTTCTCTCAAGAAGCTGCGACGGTTCTCAGGAGAAGATTAACCACAGATAGATACAGATGAACACAGAGCAAGAAATTAAAAGAGCTTGTGACCTTTGTGATTTCTGTGGTGGATAGATCCATGGCTCTAATTACCCTCCGTCGTGTTTTCCGTAGCCCTGGTAAATACGCCCAGGCGATCTGGCGCTGGAAGCGGTTTCGATTTAACGAAGCGCCGCCCATCTTTGGCAATGCCAAACCCAAGAGCGGGTCGCATTTGCTGTTGCAGATCTTGAATGGATTCACGCGAATCATGCCGTACGCCTATGTGGCAGCGGAGCCGATCCGAACGATCCGGAAAGACGGCGGACGGCGGACCGTAGACCGCGTGGCCGCAGACTTGCGACGTATTCCACGCGGGGTGATCGGTTGGGGGTACGTGGAAGCTACACCTGAAAATGTTGCTGTTTTATGCCAACCGGGGCGCGTCAATTACTTCATCTACCGCGACCCGCGCGATATGCTGGTCTCGCAAGTCTTCTTTGCCACCGACATGCATGAAGAGCACGGCATGCACAAATTCTACAAATCCCTGCCGGATTTTGGGGAGAGGCTAAAAGTTGCTATCGCCGGCATCGACCGTGATGGGTTGAAAATGGTTAGTGTGAAGCAGCGTTATGAGGGCGTGTTCCAATGGCTGGAGCAACCGGACGTGATGTGCATCCGCTTCGAAGATTTGATCAATCAGCGCGATGCCACCTTGAACGCCATGCTGGATGAAGTGGAGAAGACGGGCTACGACATCCCCACGCCGCGCGATGAGGCGTTGGGAATTTTGGTGAAGACTATCCAGCCGAAGAAGAGTCATACTTTTCGCTCGGGAAAGACGGGAGGCTGGCGTGAGTATTTCACTGAGGAGCATAAGGCCCTGTTCAAAGATGTGGCCGGGGATTTGCTGGTCAGGCTGGGGTACGAAACGGATAATGATTGGTAATTGATATAGCAATAGGTATTCCATTTATAAGGTGATTGACCTAGCGCACTCCTGGAGAGGCATCGTCCACAATTGAAAATTCCGAATAGACTATAACCAAATCCCATTCTGAAGAGGGGAGTGGTTCTTCGTGGGGTATTGTATGATTTGATCATGGGACACCATCGAAGTCTTGTCACGACCGGGCGGGAAATTTCCGTGCCCAAACGCGCGATGGTGAACGCATTACGGTATTTAACCGGCAAGACGCTGACCATCGCAACGACTATATTTGTCGGCGTCTTCATCACCGTGCTGATCGCAAACCAGCCCTCCCCACATGGACTGTATCCTGCCAGATCGCCATTCGAGGTGAACCTCGAAGCGCAAATCAATCACCGTATCAGTGTGCTTATTTTTAATGGCAAGATCGGTCTAAATCCCGATGGCAGTGTAAATCAAGATGAGGTCGAAGCCATTAGAGGAAAATTACGGGATGAGGCAGGACTTAATCTGCCGTATGTGTTGCGCTACCTGATCTGGACTTTCAAAGCCCTGACGTTCGACTGGGGGGAATTGACCGTGACTTATGTTGGAAAGGTGGGGCTCGCGCAGGTTTCCGATTCCGGAGCTCACGATATTGTCCTGGAACATTTTCCCAACACACTGCTATTGATGGGAAGCGCCTACCTCCTGGTCTTACTCATTGGCATGCCCTTGTCGCTGCATTTGGCGCGGAATCATGGCAGCCGGCTCGACAGGTTGTTGGCAATCCTCTCCCCTATTTCGTCCGTTCCGAGCTGGATCATTGCTATTCTGTTACTCGCTATTTTTGCAGTGGAGTTGCGCTGGTTCCCCGTCAGCGGTATGTACGATCTTCACCGGCCAGAAAACCCGGTTGAATATGTCCTGGTCCTTTCGAAGCACATGGCCCTGCCGGTTACTGCGATTGTGCTCAGCCTGCTCTTTCAGGTGGTCTACGCGTGGCGTACTTTCTTCGTCATCTATGCCGAAGAGGATTACGTCGACCTGGCGCGCGCCAAGGGCCTGCCATCCAAAACCCTGGAAAAACAATATATCCTGAAACCCGCCTTACCTTATGTCATCACCAGCTTTGCCACGACCCTGATCGGTTTCTGGCAGTTGACCATGGCGCTGGAGGTGATCTTCCAATGGCCGGGACTGGGCTGGTTGTATATCAAAACGGCCTTGCCGAATTTCTGGGGCGAGAACATGTACCCGGGCAATTTGATGATCGTGGTACAGATTGTGGTCATCTTTGCGTACCTGCTTGGGATGCTCGTTTTCCTGCTCGATCTCGTTTATGTGATCGTGGATCCGCGCATTCGCCTGCTTCCGGCAAACAATTCGGCTCAGATCAACCTGCGGGTAAAACAGGCCAGCGCGAAGCGGTCTGTGCGGGTAGAGGCGCGGGTGAAAGAGAAAGGCCTGGACCACGCATGGCAGGCACAGGGTCCTGCTGCGAAGCGAGACTTTTCGTGGGAGGGTCTTGCAAGTAACTTGCAGGAATCCCTGCGCGACGTCCGTCAGAAGAGCGGGTTATTCTTCCAGGAACTTCGCAGATATCCGTCCGCCATCTTCGGGTTGACGGTAATTGCGTTGATGCTCGCAGGCTCGGTATATGCAGTGACCGCGTTACCGTACGAACAGTTTGGCCAGGATTACGACGGAAAGCGTTCGACGGGACGGAGTTATCTTCCGCGCGTGGCCATGCCGGAATGGCTGAATGTCTTTCAAAGTATTCCGCGGCTGTCCACGCTGGTCATGGATGAGGCCAGCCAGGAAGCCAGTGTGTCCACCCAGGCGCTGGAGGGCGGCTTGGTGAAAAAAACGGTCACGTTCCAATTCGATTATCCCTATCAGGAAGTTCCCAGCGAGATTTTCCTGTATTTCGATCCCAAATATGTCGAGAAGTTTCCCTTTGCTTCGCTCGTGTGGACGTGCCCGGATGGCAGGTCAATCGAACTGAAGAGGACCTCTGTAAGCGCGAGCAGCAGCTATGATTTCGAAACCGGCGTTCCCGTTTCCCGACTTCTGAAACAAGAGCCTGCATGGAAGGAGTGGTTTGTCCCAACGGGGAATTACCCAACGCCTGCGCACTACCTGTTGTTTGCAGAACCCGGCTCATCTGGCCTCGTTCCCCAGCACGGGACATATC
>DAOTXM010000247.1:0-2659 GCA_034435215.1 Anaerolineales bacterium | reverse complement strand
GTCATGGGGCAGGGCAAGGTGCATATCATTACCCGCGAGAACCAGCAAGATTTCGACGCCGGGTAAGAAATCCACCTGCAATAAGCCTTCGAAAGGTTTACTGAAAAACATGGTACAACATCCCTGGAAAAATCTATGAAACAACTCATCCAAAAACTGACCGAAACCTCCAGCCCCTCCGGCTATGAAGACGCCATCCGTAAAGTCATCCTGACCGAAATTGGGCCCCTGGCGGACGAGATCCGTGTAGACGTTCTGGGCAACATTATCGCGCGCAAAGGCCAAAAAGCTGCGAACGGCCTTTCGACAAGCTCAGGTCAAGGAAAACGCGTTATGGTTGCCGCTCATATGGACGAGATCGGCCTGATCGCCACGCACATCGACGAGAACGGCTTCGTGCGATTTACAACCGTTGGCATCCCTTTTGCACGCTACCTGCTGGGCGGGCGCGTCCGTTTTGTGAACGGGGTACAGGGTGTGATCGGTTGGGAACGTCCCGATAAGATCAACGAAATCCCGCCTGCCGACAAATTATTCATCGACGTAGGCGCAACCAGTAAAAAGGACTGTCCCGTCAAAATGGGCGATGTGGCTGCCTTCGAGCGCCCGTTCGTCGATTTGGGCAGGCGGCTGGTGGCCAAGTCATTGGATAACCGCGCCGGTGTGGCGGTCGCTATCGAAACGTTGCGCAGGCTTGGGCGCCGCCCGAACGAGGTGTACTTCGTCTTCACCGCGCAGGAGGAAGTCGGTGTACGCGGTGCAACCGTCTCGGCTTACGGCATCGATCCCGAGCTCGGCATCGCCATCGATGTCACGCCCACCGGTGACACTCCCAATCCCATCCGTCGCGAGATTGCCCTGGGAAAAGGCCCGGCCATCAAGGTTAAAGACAACTTGATGCTGGCTGATCCAAAAGTGGTTGCCTGGATGGAACGAGCGGCCAAAAAAGCCAAAATCCCGACCCAGCGCGAAGTGCTCACAGGAGGCAGTACCGACGCTCGTGCCATTCAAGTCACGCGCGCGGGCGTGCCGACGGGCGGGCTGGTGATCCCATGTCGCTATGTGCACTCGCCTTCGGAAATGATGGATTATGAGGATATCGAGAACGCAGTCGAACTGCTGACTGCCTTGCTCAATGCGCCAATTGATTTCGAATGAAACGACAATTTCTGATCTATTCGATTTTCCTGCTCCTGCTGGCTGGCTGCGGCAATATCTCCGCGCTGCTCTCCACCCCCGAACCTGTTAGCACAACGACAAGCACCGCCACTCCCTACACCACATCCACCGCCATTGCACCGCCACGCGTTACACCTGACGGTCTGCGGATCCTGCGCATCTGGGTGCCGCCGCAATTCGCCCCGTCCGCGGAGACCCCGGCTGGGGCAATATTCCAGGAACGCTTGGATGAGTTTGTTGCGCGCCGCCCCGGTCTGCAGATCGAAGTGCGGGTCAAAGCCGAGGCCGGTACGGGCGGTCTGCTCGATGCGCTGAAAACCACCCGCCTGGCTGCGCCTTCTGTCATGCCAGACCTGGTGGCGCTCTCCCGTGCCGACCTGGAAGCTGCCACTGTCGCAGGCTTCCTGCATCCCCTGGAGGGTCTCACGACTTTGCACGACGACCCTGACTGGTATGCTTATGCACGCCAGTTGGCACATCTCCAGAACACCGCCTACGGCCTGCCCTTCGCGGGAGATGCGCTGACTTTGATCGGGTATCGTTATCCCCTGCCATCGAACTGGAACGAATTGCCCGAGGGATCGTTATTGATTTTTCCGGCCGCCGACCCGCGCGCATTGTTCACCCTGTCGCTTTATCTTTCAGCCGGCGGCACCTTGCAAGACAGCCAGGGTCGCCCGGCTTTGGATGAAGCCATCCTGACCGAAGTATTTTCATTATATTTATCTGGCATCGAGAATGGATTTATCTCTTCCCAAGTCGCGAATTATGAAAATGACGAAGAGGTTTGGACCGCCTTCCGCGAACAACGCGGCAACCTGTTCGTCAGCTGGACCTCACGCTATCTGGCCGAGCAGACCCTTCCCTTGGCATTCGCGCCCCCCCCTGCTTATGAAAATAGCGAGTACACCCTGGCAACTGGCTGGAGTTGGGCTCTGGCCGGTTCCAATCCAGAAAATCAACTGCTGGCCGTCGAACTGGCCGAATTCTTGTCAGATAGCAATTTCCTGGGGGATTGGTCGCAGGCGACAGGATACCTCCCGACACGACCAACAGCCCTGTTGTCCTGGAAGGATGACAGGGAACAAAGTATCCTGATTCAAATCGCTGAATCGGCCAGTCTGGCGCCGAGCGAGGATCTGCTTCTTACCGTTGGACCCTTGTTCGTAAAAGCCTCGCTTTCTGTACTCAGCGGAGAGCAACTCCCGGCTGAAGCAGCACAATCTATCACCAAGCAGCTTAAATGATTTGAGTGTGTTTCGAAAAAGTTGAAAAGTTTCCGAAAAAATGGGTGTAAGGGTGTACACCCCCATACATCCGTTTTTTCAGCCTTCTGTTGAGTCTAATTACCTAAATTTCGCCCGAAATAGAGGCGAGAGAGAGCCCGAAAAGGGCTAGCCAAAAAAGAGTAATGGGACTACCTGTAAAGGAAATTCTGAGAATCCAAACAGGAGGCCCATTACCATGCATGAGTCTATCA
>DAOTXM010000246.1:0-5652 GCA_034435215.1 Anaerolineales bacterium | reverse complement strand
CCCCCCCCCCCCCCCCCCCCCCCCCCCCCCCCCGCCATTTTCGGGACATTTTTGAAATATGACATTGTCGAACTACTCAGACCTATGCAAAAAAGTAGATTAAAAACGGTGTACGCGGGGGCGTACGCCCCCCGCGTACACCGTCTTTGCCGCCATTCTAAAGGCAGTCTGAGTAGTTAAATTTTAACTTGAGTTCTTCCGTTTTTGGCGGAAAACCCTTAATTTGTTATGCTGTAATGGGATAATTTTCCAGCTTATACGCAGGCAAGACCACAAAAAAGGTCGACCCTTTGCCCTTTTTGGATTCCACCCAGATGCGCCCCTGGTGTGAGTCGACAATCGACTTAACGATCGCCAGTCCCAAGCCCGAGCCACCTACCTGGTCTGGAACATTGCTGGCACGATAGAACTTTTCAAAAATGCGCGCCTGTTCAGATTGTGGGATACCAACACCCTGATCTGCCACGCAAAAGATGATCTGGTCGTCTTCGGATTGCAGCGAAACCTTTATGGTAGAGCCTTTGGGAGAGTATTTGACAGCATTGCTGAGCAGGTTATCCAATAATTGACGCAGGCGGATCGGATTGCCTCGTAATTCAGGTAATTCTTCCCCAATGTCCACATGTAAAGTTAAATCATTGATCTTAAGTTGACCTTCCATCGTGTCCAAGGCAAATTTCAAAATATTATCAAGACGAACGATCTCACGGCGGGTATCGAAGCCTGCTTCCAGGCGACTAAGGTCCAGCAAATCGTTGACTAGAGAAGTGATACTTTGCACACTTGAACGTATACGATTTAAGAATTCGATTTGTTGGTCATTGAGTGTACCAACGCGTTGGATCAATTCGGTATAACCAAGCACAGATGTCAAAGGTGAACGTAAATCATGCGAAATCGTGTGTACGAATTCATTTTTCACTCGGTCCAATTGTTTCAGGTAACTGATATCCTGCATGGTGATCACGGAACCAAAGCCACCAATCGGCGTATATTGCGCATTGAAGATACGTCCATCGTCAAAATTGATCTCGTGATACTTCAAAGGCATCGACTGAGCCCGCCTGAGCAAAGAGACCATATCAGGATGGTCGATCACATCAGAAACCAGTTGCCCTCTGATCTGCCTCCCAGGTAGATCAAAAGCAACGTCCATGGTCTTGTTACTCAACTGAATTCTTCCATCTTCATCCAGGATGAGAACTCCATCCTGGATATTGGCAAAGATAAATTCATATCGCTTTAACTCGGATTCGCTCAAGGTGGCTCGACGTTCAAGAGAAGCGGTCGTCCGTTTGACTTCCCTCCGCAACCAATCCCCCAAGCCACGCGCCCGCTGTAAACTGCGCTCGACAGTACCGGTGATATCCTCGTTCCGCAATGGCGGGCATAAGCATCCGCTCAAACCTGCCTGAACAATTTCCTTATAAAGGATAAGTGATTCACGCTCGGCATAGATCAGAATGGGAATGGTCGGCAAGCGTTCAAGGATTTCACGAGCGCTCTTCACCCCCGGCACTCCGTCGAATTGTTCCCCCAACATGATCAGCGCAGGGATCGTCTCCTGGATGATATTGCCCAGTCTCGTACGGTCAGATGCGACAGCGGTCTCGTATGATGCGGCCCGTAAAGCACGTTGCATCAATTGTAGTATCGTGGCATCATCGAGGGCTAATAAGACCAGGTCGCGTTTCGGCATAAATGATTTACTGCTTCTTCAATGTTGGCGCCAATGGGGGGACAGTTTTTTCCGTAACCCGCGCCAGCCGCTGCAAGGCCGCGTGAGCCGTTTGTAATGCCTCGCGTTGCTGTTCCGTCAATGGACCCGCTTTCAGGGTCAGCAACGATTCGACCGGATATCGGATGGCCTGGACCTCATCACGCACAGCCTCCCGGACCGATTCCAGCAAGGCGTTCCGCTGTTTCGCACCGGAATTGGCAGCCTCCGCCGTCTGCTCGAGCGCGCGGAACAAACGCGCATTGACCAGGGATATCGAAGCATAATCAGCGACCGCTTCAAGCAGGGTTTGATCGGAACGGTCAAAGGGATGCTCCTCTTTCCGCAACATCAGCAGCAAACCGATCACTTCATTTTGCACTTTTATCGGCACGACCGCTGCGGACTTGCCCAGCGAAGCCACTTTGAATTTTTCCAGGGGCTTGCCGTGAATCAACAAAGTCTCTCCAGAAAGCGTCACCAGGGAACTGATCCCATCTTCCAGGGGTTGGTTCATCTTCTGGGCCCAGCCATCGGGCAGGTTGCGATGCGCAGTTAGCAAAAAAGCCTTGCTGGTCTCATCGCGTAACATCAGCCAGCCCAGGTCTGCTTCGGCTGCCCTCACGGCCCCCTCCACAATGCGCATGAACAAACGGCGTTGATCGGTAATGGACACAACTGCCTTGCCGATATCTACAATCGTTGTCAACTCCTTGACCTTGCGCTGTAACTCGGCATTGACATCCTTCAGTTGTTTGTCCAGGCGGGCACGGGTGCGCCCTTCATGCGTGATCCGCAATGCACGTTCTACTACAGAGACCACCTCTGCATCACGTGCAGGCCAGTGCAGATAATCGATCGCGCCCACACGAAAGGCCTGCAGGATATCCTCTTCCCGCCCTTTTTCGGCAACGACGATCAAAGGCACATCAATCCCCTTCGAAGACAGGGCAATCAACAAATCTTTCGCATTCAGGCCCGGTAAGTTCAGACTTGCAATCAACAGGTCTGGGGGAGCCTGAAGCGCCTGCTGCAAAACTGCAGAGGCGGATGTGACCACCGTCACTTGATATCCCAGGGGTTGCAGAGCCTGGCGAGAAATCAAGTCACTGATATCAGGATCACTTTCGATGACAACGATTCGTTCCCCGGAATTCATCATAGGCATACAACTTTTCTCAATTTTTGCTGATTGGATTGTAACACTTTTAACATAAAACGTCTCGATGTTATACTTGCAGAATCCTAGCAAAAGGTAAAATCATGACTGACTTTCTTTGGTGGCGCGATGGAATTATTTACCAGATCTATCCGCGCTCGTTTGCAGATAGCAATAATGACGGACTGGGCGACCTGCCCGGCATCACCAATAAGCTGGATTATCTGGCTAATCTGGGCGTGGATGCGCTCTGGCTCTCGCCAATCTATCCCAGCCCGGATAAGGACTTTGGGTATGACGTAAGCGACTATGTGGACATCGATCCACGCTTCGGTACGCTCGCGGACTTCGACCTGCTGCTGTCCGAGGCGCATCGACGCGGCCTGCGCATCATCCTGGACCTGGTGCTCAACCACACCTCCGACCAGCATGCCTGGTTCCTCGAATCGCGTTCCAGCCGCAACAACCCCAAAGCCGATTGGTATATCTGGGAACCCCCCTCCGGCTCCCCCCAATTTCAAAGAAAATGGGGGGAGAGAAAAAGGAGGGCACCCAACAACTGGCAATCCATCTTCGGAGGACCTGCCTGGGCTTATGCCCCCGAACGGGACCAGTATTACTATCACATGTTCGTGTCCGAACAACCGGACTTGAACTGGCGCAACCCAGATGTGCGCCAGGCAATGCTGGATGTGGTTCGCTTCTGGCTGGAACGTGGCGTGGACGGCTTCCGCCTGGATGTGTTCAACATGTATTTCAAGGATGCACAATTACGTAACAATCCCCTGAAGCCGGGATTGCGCGCCTTCGACCGCCAGCACCATGTTTACGATTGCGACCAGCCCGAAATGATCCCCCTGTTGCAGGAATTGCGCGGTATATTAAATTCTTACCCTAGTCGCTACGCCGTCGGGGAAACCTTCATCTCGACCCGCGAGAAAATCCTCCGATACACCGGAGCAGACAAGCTCCACGCGGCCTTCAACTTCGAATTCACCTGGAGTAAATTCGACCCGGCACGGTATGTCAGATATATATTGGACTGGGAAGAACTGTACGCAAAACACGGTATTTGGCCGAATTACGTGCTGGGCAACCATGACGTCCCGCGTATGGCTACACGTCATACGAAAGGCGAAGAGGATGCACGGTTGAAGGTACTCATGGCCATGTTGTTGACCCTGCGCGGTACGCCTTATCTCTACTACGGCGAAGAGATCGGCATGCGCGATATCGCGCTCAAGCGCAGTGAAATTCTCGACCCGCCCGGCAAGCGATTTTGGCCGTTCTACAAGGGACGCGACGGCTGCCGCTCCCCCATGCAATGGGACGATACAGCCCAGGCAGGATTCTCATCCGTGGAACCCTGGTTGCCAGTGCATCCGGATTATCGAACGCGCAATGTAAAAAATCAGCATATAGACTCGAACTCGCTGCTGAATTTCACGCGAGAAATCATCAAACTACGCCGGGAGAAACCCGCCCTGCACCGTGGCGACTTCACGCTCCTGACCAGGCAACCCAAGGATGTACTGGCATACCAGCGCCAAACGCTGCAACAGACTGTTCTGGTGGTGCTGAATTTCAAGAACCGCGCCACGACCTTCGAAGGTCTCCCTGCAGGAGAATGGAATTTGTTGTTTTCGACCTATCGAGACTCCGTCCCTGAAAACGCCCAACGTGTTCAACTGGCCCCCTACGAAGCGTTGATCATGGAGGCCGTGTAGAGCGAGGTATCTCGCTCCACCTTTTCAATGGATATCAACTTCCGCAAATTCTCCATTGCCGTGGTCATCCCGGCCTACCAGGTCGCAGACACGATCGAGGCGGTCCTGGTCGAGCTGCCGGCTTACCTGCGCCATATCATCGTGGTGGACGATGCCTCACCGGACAATACGTCGGAGCGGGTGCGTACCCTTGCCAGCCGTGACAGGCGCATCGTCCTGGTGCGACACGCGCACAATCAAGGCGTGGGTGGCGCGATGCTGACCGGGTTCAGGAAGGCGCTCGAGCTCGGTGCGCAGGTCATTGTCAAAATCGATGGTGACCATCAAATGGACCCGGCCTACATCCCGGCTTTGGTGACCCCGTTGCTGGAGGGGAAGGCCGATTATGCCAAAGGCAATCGGTTTCGCGATTTTGCCTCCCTGCGCTACATGCCGCTGGTGCGGCGCATCGGCAACCTGGGGTTGAGCTTCCTGACCAAGGCCGCAACCGGTTACTGGAATTGCTTCGATCCGACCAATGGATACTTTGCCATCCGCGCCGAGATCCTGGCGCAACTGCCCCTCGAGCGCATCGACCACCGTTATTTTTTCGAAACCTCCATGCTGGCCAACCTGTACCTGGTGGACGCTTTCATCCTGGATGTGCCCATCCCCGCCCGCTACCGCGGGGAACGTTCCAGCTTGTCCATCTGGGGCGTGCTGTTCGAGTTCCCAGCCAAGCTCCTGGCCACTTTGTTGCGCCGCCTGCTGCTCAGGTATTTTCTGTTCGACTTCTCGATGGTGTCTGTCTACCTGCTGACCGGCATCCCGTTGATCCTCTTCGGGTTGATCTTCGGCAGCGTCAAATGGGCGCAATATCTCGAGTTGGGCGTGCCTGCTCCCACTGGCACGGTCATCCTGCCTACCCTGGCACTCATCTTGGGCATCCAGATCCTGCTCTCGGCCATCGAGATCGACATGAACGCCGCCCCCAAATCCCCGCGCAGCAGATCACTTTTATAGAAGTACATCGTATCTTTTCCACATGGCGGGGTGTTGGGTTGTTTTTT
>DAOTXM010000245.1:0-7943 GCA_034435215.1 Anaerolineales bacterium | reverse complement strand
CCCCCCCCCCCCCCCCCCCCCCCCCCCCCCGACCCCCTGTTCCGTCATAAACGGTAGACCTATAAATAACAAAAGCTGTTTTCTTTACAGAGGAAGTCTCAATGCCCAAATTCAAACTGCCTGCTTTCCTATCTAAACATCCTAAACGTACACTGTTGATCCTTCTGGCTGTCGGGGTTCTGATTGGCGCCGGTGGATATGCCTACTACCGGGCGATTTACCTGCCTGCCCAGACATCCACTGAACCCACCCTGAAAACGGCCAGCGTGCGCCAGGGAGATCTGGTTATCTATGCCAGCGGCTCCGGAACACTCAGTGCTGCCAGCGAAACAAGTCTGGCTTTTAAGACCAGCGGTCAGGTGACCGGGATTTTTTTCAAGGTCGGCGATAAGGTAGAGGCCGGCGATCTACTGGCGCAGGTGGATGACAAGGACGCTCAAATCGCTTATACCCAGGCCAAACGCACTCTGGCGGAATTGACTTCGGCTGCTGCGATTGCAAATGCCCAAGAAGCCATCGCCCAGGCCGACATAGACCTGGGAGATGCAACCGGCCATTTGGCATACCTGATCAGCCCTGCCGTGCTGCGCTGGGAAACCGAGGTGGAAAAAGCTGAGCAAGCTGTGGCAGAAGCACAAACCGCGGTGAACGCTTCGCCTGCGGACAAGGACGCGCAGCAGGTGCTTCAGGAAGCCCAGAACAATCTGGAGCACGCTAAAGCCAGCCTCGCAGGCGTACAAACGTATTACATAAATAATTATCTGCCGAACAATTTTATGCGCTGGGACAAGGAAACAGGCAAAAAATATGTCGCCGCACCCAGCGAGGCGGAAATTCTCCAGGCCCGCGCTGCGGTGGCATCCGCGCAGGCGGCGTTGGAAGAGGCGCGCTACCTCTATGCAGCTTTGACCGGCGGTGACGTGCCCGAAAGCGCAACCGGCTCCAGCTTGAACGCACTTGAGCAAGCCCAACTGGATCTGGAAGCCGCACAGGCCGAGCTGGACGACACCCGCTTGTACGCCCCGACAGCAGGAACCATCATGTCCATCAACATGAGTGTCGGTGATACGGTCAGCAGTTCTAATACCGTCATCACCTTGGCAGATCTCAGCCAACCCATGCTGGAAGTTTACCTGGATGAATCGGACTGGGTGAATATCGCGGTTGGTTACCCCGTCGAAGTAACCTTCGACATCCTGCCCGAAGAGGTGTTTACCGGGAAAGTGACCCAGGTGGACCCCGGTCTGTACACATCCGGGAACACATCGGTCATAAGAGCTTTGGTCAAGCTGGATGACATAAGCAACTCATTCAATCTTCCGCTGGGCACTTCCGCTTCGGTGGATGTGATCGCTGGGAGAGCCGAAAATGCCATTCTCGTGCCAGTCGAAGCCCTGCGCCAGGCAGGAGACCAGTACGCTGTCTTCGTCATGGAAAACGGTGAACTTAAATTACGCGTTGTCGAGATTGGCATTCAGGACTTGCTCTACGCCGAGATCATCTCCGGGCTGCAACCAGGGGATGTGGTTTCTACCGGCATAACGGAAACGCAATGAACCCTATGCACAATATCATCGAAACGGTAGACATTACCAAGATCTATGGGATGGGCGATGTAAGCGTTGCCGCGCTGCGGGGCGTGAGCATCCAGATCCAGGCCGGCGAGTTCGTAGCCATCATGGGGCCCTCTGGATCCGGCAAAAGCACGCTCATGCACATCCTCGGCTGTCTCTCCCAACCTACATCCGGACAATACCTGCTGGACGGTGAAGACGTAAGCCATCTCAACAAGGTGCAACTGGCCGCCATCCGCAACCGGAAGATTGGTTTCATTTTCCAGGCTTACAACCTCCTGCCGCGCACTACCGCCCTGCAAAACGTGACCCTGCCACTGTTGTACAGACACGACGTTTCGATCAATAGCAACACCGCCAAAGAAAAAGCCCACGCCATGCTCGAACTGGTAGGACTGGGTGACCGCATCACCCACCAGCCGCACGAACTTTCCGGCGGACAGCAGCAGCGAGTGGCCATCGCGCGGGCACTTGTCAATGACCCGGTGCTGATCATCGCTGATGAACCGACCGGCAACCTCGACAGTCACTCCGGCGAAGAGATCATGACCCTGCTCCACCAACTGCACGCCAAAGACGCCACTATCGTAATGGTGACGCACGACCCCAAGATCGCTGCGCACACCGAGCGCACGATTCATCTGCTGGACGGGCTGGTGGATAGCGTGGTCAAGAACGGTACAGGTCAAATTGGTGATTTGACTCACAAGGAAGCGCAACATGAGACCATCTGAAGCCATCCACATCGCCTGGGAAGCCATCATCAAGAATAAAGTGCGCTCCTTCCTGACCATGCTGGGCATCATCATCGGTGTGGCGGCGGTCATTATCATGGTCGCCATCAGCGCCGGGACGGAGGCTACCATCCAGGAGCAGATCACCAGCCTGGGCTCGAACCTGATCTTCGTCCAGGGGGCATTCACCCGCGGCGGTCCGGGACAAATGCCCAGCGGCGGCCTGACCTATGATGACGCCTCCGCCATCGAGACAGGCGTCAATGGCGTGGTTTCAGTGGTCGTCGAACAATATTCCAGCGAGACCGTCAAGGCCGGGGATGTCACCCTCGAAGATGTCGAGATTCTCGGCACAACCACCGGTTTCCCATCTGTGCGCGACATGGAGCTTTCTGCTGGCCGGTATTTCACCGACCAGGAAAATGAACGCAAGAGCAAAGTGGTTGTGTTGGGTTCGAGTGTGGCCGAAGAACTCTTCGGCGAATTGGATCCACTAGGACAATACATCACCGTCGGTAACACCAAACTGGCTGTGATCGGCGTGTTCGAGGAGCGCGGCATGGTCGGCAACACGGACTTCGACTCGCGCATCTATATGCCGATCAGTGTCGTCTTCCAAAAATTCACCTTCAACCCCTTTGCCCGTTTTATGGGCGATAGCGTTCGCATGATCTATGTGAAAGTGGATCCCGATGTCGACCTCGATAACATCATCACACAGATTTCCCTCCTGCTCGTCAAGCGCCATGATGTGACGCTCGACACAGCCGATTTCAGCATCACCACCCAACAGGACATCATCAGTACGCAGGAATCCACCACCGCCGCATTCCGCAACCTGCTGGCCTGGGTGGCAGGCGTCTCGCTCATCGTGGGCGGCATCGGCATTATGAACATCATGCTGGTCAGCGTCACCGAGCGGACGCGCGAAATCGGTATCCGCCAATCGGTGGGCGCAACGCCTAACGACATCCGCCTGCAGTTCCTGACCGAGGCACTCCTTCTAAGCGTGGTTGGCGGCCTGATCGGCGTTCTCGTCGGCGTGGGTGGCTCGTACATTTTCGGCTCGCTCAGCGACATGCGCACCGTCATCCAGGCCAGTTCGATCCTGCTGGCCTTCGGTTCCGCCGCTTTCGTGGGCGTATTCTTCGGATATTACCCAGCCAACCGGGCCGCTCAACTCGATCCTATCGAAGCCTTGCGATATGAATAAAAAGAGATGAGCAAAAAAATGGAGTTATCGCCCCAGGAAAAGTCATCCATGGAGACCGTTAAGACAAGCGCTGTCGGGCTACCACGACAAGGAAAAATCGAACTTGCCGCACTCTTCGCTGTGATCGTGCTTGCCGTGGCGCTCCGGTTTTCGAATCTGCAGTCGCTTGGTTATGTCAACCATTACTATACAGCCGCAGTCGAGAGCATGCTTCAGTCCTGGCATAACTTTTTCTTCGTAGCCGCAGAACCCGGCGGGTCGGTCAGCGTGGACAAACCGCCCGTGGGCCTCTGGCTACAGGTCATTTCCGCCTACTTTCTGGGAGTCAATGGCTTCAGTGTGCTACTGCCGCAGCTTCTGGCAGGGGTAGCCTCGGTCATCCTGCTCTATCATCTGGTACGCCGGTCATTCGGGGGAACCGCCGGGCTGCTGGCAGCGCTTACGCTGGCCATAACACCGGTCGTGGTTGCCACAGACCGGAACAATACCATCGACAGCACCCTGGTCTTGACACTGCTTTTTGCAGCCTGGGCTTTCATCAAAAGCACAGAAAGCGATAAATTGCGGTATTTGCTCCTGGGCGCGACCCTGGTTGGGATTGGGTTCAATATCAAAATGCTCCAGGCATACCTGCCGTTGCCTGCTTTCTATACGCTGTACTTCCTGGGCTCGCGGGAAAGCATCTGGCAGAAAGCTGGCAAGTTGGTTCTGACTTCTTTGTTACTGCTAGCTGTTTCGCTTTCCTGGGCGGTTGCCGTAGACCTCACCCCCGCAGACCAGCGACCTTATGTTGGCAGCAGCAGCGACAACTCGGAAACGGACCTGATCCTGGGCTATAACGGGGTGAATCGCCTGCTCGGTATGTTCGGACGGCGCGGCGATGGTTCCGGCAACCGGCCTGCAGCCCTTCAAAACCCGGGACCGATGCAGTCCGGCAGGCCATTTCCAAATGTACCTTACGGCGGCCCCGTTCCACCAAACAGGCCAGATGGTAACAGCGCTCCATTTTCTCAAGGTCCTACCGGTACGAGCAGACCGCAGGATGGCCCCGGAATCGCGGGGCCAGGCCAGGCCCCCGGCGGACAACGGTCTGGTGGAGGTATGAACATAGGTCAGCCCGGCGCGTTTAGACTATTCATCCCGCCCCTGAACAAAGAAGTCAGCTGGTTGCTGCCATTTGCCTTGACCAGCATCGTGCTATTTACCGTTGGCTCGCGTTGGACATGGCCGGTCTCGCCAGGTCATCAGGCGCTCGTCCTTTGGGGTGGATGGCTGCTCACCTGTCTGGTCTTCTTCAGCATCGCAGGCTTCTTCCATGAATACTACCTCTCCATGCTGGCACCACCGCTTGCCGCGCTGGTCGCCATGGGCGTCAACCGGCTGTGGAAGATGGCAGATCATCGTCCCAGGCTCTCTATCAGCATTCTGGGCGCCTCGACAGCTGCTACGCTGGTTTTTCAATGGTACACAGCCAACAGCTTTACACAGAACACCTGGTGGATTCCCACAATGGTCCTTCTTTTCGCCATCGGCCTGGGGATGCTTGTAAGCGCGGCACTCAGCCATAAACGAGATCATCGGTATCCGCTTGGTTTCACACTTGTCATTGCGGCCCTGCTGGTCATGCCTGGAATCTGGTCCGTGCTGACCAACTTGAGCGCCAGCCAGAACCAATCCCTGCCCAGCGCGTATGCAGGGGGGGCGATTGGTCCTGTCGCCGGACGTAGCCTGCAAGTCAATCCGGATTTGCTGGATTACCTCGAAGCAAACACGCAGGATGTCTACTACCTGATGGCGGTGCCCAGCGCCATGCAAGGCGCGGACTATGTATTGGCCACAGGTCGCCCGGTGCTCTATATGGGCGGGTTCATGGGACAGGACCAGGTCGTCACGGCGGAAGACCTGGCAGAGATGGTGAGCAACGGGGAACTGCGTTACATATACTGGAACTCGAACAGTCCAGGGCGTGAAGGCAATACAGAAATCGCTGCATGGATTTCGGCCACATGCACCCCGGTGCAAGGTTTCGACACCACCACGCGCAATGCCGGGGCGCCTGATGGCACCGGTGCGAAGCCCAACGGTCCCGACACGAATCCGCTCAACAGGAATATTCGAAACATCGGCAGTCCGGGAGGAAATCTGCCCATCACGCTGTACGATTGCGGAACCAGATAACGACAAAGAAAAGAAAGGAAGGTACACCTTGAAAAAACTGACATTTATGCTGTTGCTCCTCGCGCTTGCCCTGACTGCCTGCAGCGGTAGCGTAAAAGCAACCAACAATCCAACCGGCTTACAAACCGACGAAACGGTGCGCGAACTCCCCTTATCGACAAAACTTGCCCTGGGCACATTGAAACTCGAAGGAACCGCGTTCGCTGTCGATTCGGACCAGGCCGCGGACCTGCTCCCGTTATGGCAGGTGCTCGACAACCTCAGCAGCAGTGACAGCGCCGCGCCGGAAGAGATCACCGCCATCACCGAGCAGATCCAGGAGACTATGACCGCGGAACAATTGCAAGCCATCGATGAAATGAATCTCACACCTGAAGATATGTTCGCTACCATGCAGGAATTGGGCCTGGCCAACGCGCCACAAGTCAACGCTTCGGGCACGCCTCAAGCCAGGGGTGGCTTTGGCGGCGGGCAGGGCCAGGGACCGGGCGGCGGGTTCGTCCCCGGTGACGCCCCTCCAGGCGGCGGCCCGGGCGGCGGGTTCGGCGGGCAGGAACTCAACCCGGAGCAGATCGCTACGATGCAGGCGCGCCGCGCGGAAGGCGGCGGTGGATTTGGCAACCGGATGGTCACACCCCTGGTGGAGGCTGTCATCAAACTGCTGGAATCGAAAGCAGGCTCCTGATCTCTGCTTGCCGCAACGTAAATGTGCTTTATGGCGAAGTCAATGGATATCTCAGGTACCATCGGACTCACAGACAGGCTGTCCTCCATCAAGAAACATCCTGGCAGGGCGTTCCTGCTGGCTGTCGTTCTTCTGCTGGGTGTGGCGATTGGATTGATGTATGCCGTCCAGACCTGGGGGGCTGTTGCGACCAGTACCGAGCCTGTCCCTCAAACAGCCACGGTGCGGCAGGGCAGCCTGGTCATTTCTGCCAGCGGGACCGGCAAACTGGCCGCTTCCAAAGAAATCGAGCTCAACTTTTCGACCGGCGGGCAGGTAACCGGCGTCTTCGTCCAGCCTGGCGATTTTGTGCAAGCAGGCACGCTGCTGGCTCAGGTGGAGAGCACCGAGGCGCGCGCCAACTATACGCAAGCGCAACAAGCCTACTTGGAGCTTACCTCCCCAGCGGCCATTGCTTCCGCGCAGGAGCAGGTGGCGCAGGCGCAAGCCGACCTGGATTCCGCCAAGTACCAGTTGGAATATCTGATCAGTCCCGAGGTCATGTATTGGGAAACGGAGATCGAAGAAGGCAAACAGGATCTAAAAATAGCAAAAGCCCGCCTGGAAGAATCCCCTACAGACAAAGAGGCGCAGCAGGTCGTATCGAAGGCTGAGGCTTTCCTGGATTTTGCGCAGGATAAGCTCAAGGCAGCCTGGAAACTTTACTATGAAGAATACGTCCCAGATACTTTTCCCATCATAGAAGACAGGAACGACAAGGATGTTTACGCCCTCCCGACCGACATGGAAATCCTACAGGCGCGCATCGCCATCGACGAGGCCCGGGCGCAATTGGAGCAATGCAGGGAACTGTACGCCGTCCTGACGGGAGAGCCGATGCCAGCGGACGCGGACAGCGACGCCCTCATCCAACTGCAACGGGCCGAACGCGAGCTCCAAAATGCCCGGGAGACTTTGGAGGGTGCCGACATCTTCGCGCCGTTCAGCGGAACCATCCTGTCCGTGGACACAGCGGCGGGCAGCACGGTGGGCACGGGGACGGTCATCACCATGGCCGACCTGAGCCAGCTCGTGGTGGAAATCTACCTGGACGAATCGGACTGGGAACTGGTTGCCGTCGGGGATCCGGTGGAAATCACCTTCGATGCCCTGCCAGACAGGGTTTTTGAAGGCGAGGTCATCCAACTGGATGCGGAACTCTACCAGAACGGCAGCACTTCCGCGATCAGGGGTATCGTGCGATTGGACGACGCCCCGGCCGAGCTCGATCTCCCCCTTGGCGCGAGCGCAAGCGTGGACGTAATCCATGCCCAGGTGCAGGAAGCCGTGCTGGTACCAATCGAAGCTTTGCACGAAACATCGCCCGGCGAGTATACGGTTTTCGTAGTCGACAACGATGAACTTAGCCCGCGCACGGTCGAGATCGGCCTGCAGGACCTGTTATACGCCGAGGTGAAATCCAGCCTGAAAGCCGGTGACGTGGTTTCGACCGGCCCGGTGGATACAAATTAGCTGTAGCTTTTTAAAAAATGGGAATTGGGGTTGTTTTTGTGGGGGGG
>DAOTXM010000244.1:0-8328 GCA_034435215.1 Anaerolineales bacterium | reverse complement strand
AGCTCGGCAGCATCGTTTGCTTTCTCCGATCCCGCAGGGACAGCAAAAGCCCTGGCTGACGCAGTAAAAGGCTTGGAAGCCATCAAGATCAAAGGCGGTTACATGGGTACCGAGCTGCTTAGCGCCGAACAAGTAAAAGCGCTTGCAGACCTGCCCCCATTGCCTGTCCTTCGCGGACAATTATTGGGCATGCTTCAAGCTCCGGCTGGTAAACTGGTCCGCACCATAGCGGAACCAGCGCGTTCGCTGGCTTCCGTTTTCCGGGCTTATTCCGAGAAAGCCCAAGCCGTGGCGTGATCGGCTGATCTATTACGCAATAATATACAAATAAATATCTCTATTTCGTAAGGAGTACTAAAGAATGGCTGCTAATCTTGAAAAATTGGCTGAACAATTGAGCGAGCTTTCCGTTCTGGAGGCTGCTGAATTGGTAAAAATGCTCGAAGAAAAATGGGGCGTTTCCGCTGCTGCCCCGGTTGCTATGGCAGCAGTTGCCGGCCCTGCCGGTGCTGTTGCTGCCGAACCTGTTGAAGAGAAGACCGAGTTCGATGTTGTGATCAAGGATGCCGGCCCCAAGAAGATCGAGGTCATCAAGGTCATCCGTCAGTTGACCAGCCTGGGACTGGGTGAGGCCAAGACCATGGCCGAGACCGCTGGCGGCAAGATCCTGACCGGTGTGGGTAAGGAAGCTGCCCAGGATGCCAAGAAAAAACTGGAAGAAGCTGGTGCAGTGATCGAACTGGCGTAAGTTCTGACATATTTGCAAAAAGGCGACTCACCTGGAGTCGTCTTTTTGATTCCCCGGGGATAGTACTATATTACTAAAAGCGAGGGAGGACTTTTATCCTAGTCGAATCTGTTGACTCTGGCCCGGTACCTCTCTATACTGTTGGTATAGTTGGTCTGACCACAATACCAAGCGAATGATTATGAAAATAAACCCTATCCCCCACAAAACCCTGTCCGAGGCTGCTGCCAGCAAGCTGGCAACCTCGCTTCTTGACGGCAGCTTGTTGCCAGGTACCCAATTGCCTCCCGAGCGCGAGCTGATGAACCAATTCGGAATCAGCCGTACGACATTACGGGAAGCTTTAAAATCCCTCGAGGAAAACGGCCTGATCGAATCGCGCCCGAATGTGGGCTGGTTTGTGCGAAAAATTGACGAATCGAACATCACGCAGGCTAAAGAATTGGCTGGGGTGCATGCAAATCGTGTTTCGATCCAGGCTGCGAACGAACCGGTAACCGGACCGCGCCGTGTGCCGGTCAGCCCGGAGAAACCGTTGCACATCCCCAATTTACAGAAAGACCGCCTGGGTACGTTCGAATTCATTTCGTGGTGGGAGCGGGAAAAGGTCGAAGAGGCAAAAGTTTTGGTAGTTGGAGCAGGAGCGCTGGGCAACGAGGTGATCAAGAATCTGGCGCTTATGGGGGTGGGGCATATCTTCATCATCGATTTTGACAATATCGAGGCTGCCAATCTTAGCCGTTCGGTGCTCTTTCGCGAAACGGACAACCACCGCAGCAAAGCGGAAGTCGTGGCAGCCAGAGCCAAGGCGATCAATCCCCAGATCCATGTCCAATACCTCAATGCGGATGTGACGACTGGCCTGGGGTTGGGCGTTATCCGTCGCATGGATGCCATCGTCGGCTGCCTGGACAATCGCGAGGCCCGCCTGGCTGTCAACCGTTTCTGCTACTGGATGGACAAGCCGTGGGTGGATGGCGCCATTCAGGAATTACTTGGCCTGATGCGGGTTTTCGTCCCTGGAGAAGGTGCGTGTTATGAATGTACGTTGACAGAACAGGCTTTGCGTGACCTGTCCTTGCGTTATTCCTGCCAGTTGCTGGCGCGCCAGAATGTCCTGCTTGGCAAGGTCCCTACCACGCCGACGATCGCCTCGATCATTGGCGGGATGCAATCGCAGGAAGTGCTCAAGCTGATCCATGACATGCCGGTTGAAACGGGCAAAGTCGTACACTTCAATGGCTTGACCAACAGCATGCACACCACGGCTTACGTACCGCGCGATGAATGTGAAAGCCATTGGACATATGGGGAGATCACCGAATTGCCAGCCCGTGCCGAGCGGGCCACACTCGAAGATTTGCTCCGGATCGCCCGCGCTGACCTGGGCCCGGAAGCCGTGATCGAATTGGACCAGGAACTGGTTACCTCGCTCGAGTGTCCTGGCTGCCATTCCATCGAAGAAGTGTTGCGACCGGTGAGTGAGATTACTTTCGAAGCCGGCCATTGTCCAACCTGTGGAGAGTTGCGCGAAGCCCAATTCACACACATGATCACAGGTGAGGAAAATTTCCTGCATCGCACACTTGCCAATGTGGGGGTGCCTCCGTTGCACATCCTGCGCGCGCACAATGGTTTTGAGTATCGTTTTTATGAATTAACTGGCGATTTGCCGGAAGCCCTCC
Organism: Anaerolineales bacterium; assembly: GCA_034435215.1. Taxonomy (GTDB): domain Bacteria; phylum Chloroflexota; class Anaerolineae; order Anaerolineales; family Villigracilaceae; genus JAABUE01. Next base: position 5,895 of record DAOTXM010000244.1, on the reverse strand, counting down.
ATTTCCGTCACTTCGAGAAGGCCGAGCCCGAAAAGCCGCTGAAAATTGGCGGGCGTATCCGCCTCAAAGAGGAAGTGCGCCTGGTGGATCCTCCCACGAATCCTGCCCGTGACCGCATCCGGATCCTAGATGAAAAGCCGAGTGAAATGCTCACGATAAAACCTATCAAGAAACGCGTGGAAATCAAGGACAAACCAGATGTGGTTAAGGTCGGAAAGTCGTCTCGCAACCGCGCCCGTGGGACTGAGACTGTGCGACAGGAAAAGATTTCTTCTGAGCCTCATCAGGATCAAGTGAAAGTGTGCTAAGTGCTGAGGAACAATGGCCCTGCGAGCTGCTGCTATGAACCCTGCGGATGTTTCACCGCAAATTAGAAGACCGCGCCACCTGCTGAGAAAACTGGTGCTGCTGCTGCTGCTCAGCGCGGCGTATGCCCTGGGTCTGGTATTGCTCTTTTTCAAAGCGCCATGGTTTCCAATACAACTCTTCAGCTTTTTTGCCGACAGCACCCTGGCAGTTGTAGCCGGGTTCGGGTCGCGACTCCTCTTATCGCGACGAAACTGGTTCATCCGTTCTCTCACCGCAACTGTGATGATCCTGACTGGCCTGTCCATCCTTGGATATTTCTCGGACTGGAAAATCGGTATCGACGCAATTGCGCTCAGCCGAGGTTATGTAAGTTGGGCGGATCTAATCCATCTAATTGTAGGGATTTCGGTATCGTGGGCTGCTTTGTGGGCTTGGTATCGACCAGCGTCAAGGGAAGCGGAAATATCGGAATATTTCGACCCCACTCCACCTGCGGTGATTCCTCAACCTCGCCGCAGCGGACTCCCTCGAAGCTGGTCTCTGCAACCCAGGATGAGAATTGGCTCCGGAATGGATGCCCACTCTGGAAACGGCAGCAGGCCATCGGTCCATTCGCGGTTGAAGCTGGTCACGAGACAACCAACTCGGCCGAAGAATTATAGAAGCGCTCTCCTTCGCAGGCCTCATGTTCAGTTGGCAGTTATCGAAGAGCATCGTTGTCCATATTGCCTGGAACCTGTATTGCGCACGGACCCGCGTGGCGTAAAGGAATGTGATGTCTGTCATACTTTACATCACGCTGATTGCTGGGCAATCACTGGCGTTTGCCAGGTGCCACACCTAAATACTTGAGGATGAGAAAAACACCATGCCCGATCTTAATATAACCTTGATTCTTCCCAGTGGCGGGGCTCGCAACGCTGAAATCCCTGATGATGTAACCGTTCGGGATCTGTTGGCAGAATTGACCTCTCTGCTCCAACTGCCTACAGTTGGACCGGATGGCCGCCCCATGGCATACCGACTTGACAGTAAGGCGCTTGGTCGGGAGCTGAAGGAAGATGAAACCCTGGCTGAGGCAAACGTCCCTGGTGGCGATCGGTTGATGGTAACGGCAGATATCACTGCGGGTGCAAACTCGGTAGCAGAAACACCGCGCATGCGCCGCCTGCGCGCCGACCACGAGTTGATGTTGGAAATGGCCGCTCGCAGTGACTTGATTTCCTTCGCGGCCTCCTCACCACGCCCCAACCTGCCTCCGGAACGCTACATCGTTACCTTTAAGTGCAAGAGTATTGTCGGTGTCGACCGGCAGGGTAACCCTAAGCATGCCGACCATCATCAGGTGGAGATTTATTTACACAACCAGTATCCACATCGCTGGCCCGGGATGAAGTGGCTGACGCCGATTTGGCATCCAAACATCAATCACTTGAACGGCAGTGTGTGTATCGATGCCGCCTGGTGGGCTGCCAGCCGTTCGCTGGATCGATTGGTGATCATGCTGGGCGAAATGCTTCAGTGGAAGAATTTCCACGACGATCCGACCAAGCCACCCTTCCCGTGGGATGCAGAGGCCGCGCGTTGGTCACGTGAGTATCGCAAGAAACATCCTGATGCCTTTCCTCTCGACAAGCGCGAATTGCTCCGCCCGGAACGTGTGAAGCTTATTTCCTCCGACGGGAGTAAAAATCCGAATGCGGACGTGAAAATAAATCCGGGAGATGCTGAGAAAACACGCCCAAGTGTGAAGTTCGATCCGGCCGATCCTGGAAAACCAAAGGCCAGTGTGAAACTGACTCCAACGGATGCAGAGAAATCCTCGAGCCGTGTGAAGCTTAAACCATTCGATTTGTTGAAGAAGAAGCCAAAAATAAAACTGAAATAACCGGTGCACTGCACGTGCAGGAACGATGGTTCCGAAACGGCTGATGATCAGCCGACCACTCAATGTAGAAAGGAGAATACCATGTCTGATATCCCTGTCACCATTGTGCTTCCCTCAGGAGGCAGCCGCAACGCTGAAGTACCTGGCGATGTAGAGGTAAAGGAGTTGATTCCCGAATTGACTACCTCCCTGGAATTGCCGGTCACCGGTCCGGATGGACGTCCTATGTCCTACCGACTGGACAGCAAAGCGCTGGGTCGCGAGTTAAAGGAAGAAGAGACCCTGACAGATGCCGGGATACCCGAAGGTGATCGGCTGATGATGACCGCCGATGTAACTGCGGGGTAGTATCCCTATTCCACCCGCCGGGCCGCCCCGGTTTTCCGGGGCGGCCCGGGCAATGAATGATGAGAGAGTAGTATGCCCGGACTTGGTATCCGCATTGCGCCACCAGACGTGCCGCAACCTAACCAAACACTCAAACCGCTTGAGAACGCTCAACGTTGGGAATCGCCACATGACGGTAATGGGCTGCGACCAACTGTATCAGTCTTTCTCAATCGCGCAGCCTACATCCGCGTAAGCGTGCATTCTTGCAGCAGCGACACAGTCGAAGTGGGCGGCGTACTGGTCGGCGAGTGGTGCACGGATGAGGAGACCGACGAACAGTTCGTGGTTGTGAAACACGCTTTGCCGGCTCGTCACACCCTTCAGGGAAGTGTCTATCTGACGTTTACCCAGGACAGTCTCGTGGACCTCCATGATCAGATCGAAAAACGCTTCGAGGGTGAAAGAATTGTGGGTTGGTATCACACCCATCCGCGTATGGGCATCTTTCTGTCTCATTACGATACCTGGTTGCACAAGAATTTCTTTCCTGAGCCCTGGCAGGTAGCACTTGTTGTCGAACCTTACTCTTCTCTTGGTGGTTTTTTTATCCGCCAGCCGGACGGCGGTCTGGACCCGACGCGTTACTTCGGTTTTTACGAAGTGGATGGAGGGTACGGGCATAGCATCGTACGCTGGCAGAATCTATGGAAAGTTGGAAATGGATCTAAAGGAGGTTCATCCTATGAGTAGACGAATGCGTACCTACTATTATGCGCTGCTCGGCGCGCTCGGCGGCCTGGTCGGCTGGCAGATCAGCGACCTGCTGGGACTATCCTTCATCTCCAACCTGTACTTGAGCGAGATGATCGTCGGTGCGCTGGTGGGCTTGAGCGTGGGCCTCTTTATCGGCCTCACCGAAGGCTTGCTGACGCGCAACCCCGTACAAGCGTTGCGGTCGGGTCTGTTCAGTGGCATCCTGGGATTGGGAGCCGGTGCGATCGGCCTTCCACTGAGCGAATTTTTCTTCCAGACGGTAGGCGCGGGCATCTTTGGTCGCGCCCTTGGCTGGGCGGTATTTGGCCTGTTGATCGGTCTAGCCGAGGGCATCGTGGGCAAGAGCCAGGTCTGGAAAGGGATGCTGGGCGGTTTGCTCGGTGGTGTTCTGGGCGGTCTTCTGCTCGAGTCGGCGCATAACTGGCTTCGGGACCCATTAGCTGGCAAGGCGGCAGGCCTGGTCTTGCTGGGCGCTGCTGTTGGGGCGTTCATCTCACTGATCCAGGTGTTGCTCTCGAAAGCCTGGTTGGAGGTTGTTTCTGGCAAGCTCAAAGGGACCGAGTTCATCCTGGATAAATTCATGCGCGCAGGCGGACCAGCAATTGCCATCGGCAGTTCCCCGCTCAAGTCGGAGATCGTCCTGCCCGACCCGGACATCGCACCTCAACACGCCATGTTGACAGGCGATGGATCCCAGTTTGCCCTAAAGGACATGAGCCTTTCAGGTACTTACATCAATAACAGGCGGGTCGAACGAACGTCCCTGGCAAACGGACAAAGAATCCGTATGGGTAACACCGAACTGGTGTACCACGAAAAGAGGTAGCCATGTTTACAAATCGATGGACACGCTTCCTTCTCACCCTCTGCCTGCTCTCGTTCATCGGGCTGCAACCGCTCTCACAGGCCGTCGCGCAGACCGGGAACGGAGACACGCAAGTCCGTATTACTCAGGTGGACAACTCCAAATTCCCGACCGTGACCGTTTACGTCTCGGCCACCAATGCGGCCGGGGAACCGGTCGGCTTAGACCCGGCCACGATCCAGATTCATGAGAACGGTGAATTGATGCAGCCGGTCGATATCCAGGGCGGGGGCGCAGTCGTTGGCGGCGAGGCCATTCCGGTGACGACCATGCTGGTCATCGATATTTCCGGCAGCATGGATAAAAACAACAAGATCGGCGCTGCCAAAGAGGCGGCCAAGGCTTACGTCAGCGGGATGCGCTCCGGCGACCAGGCCGGTTTGATCACCTACGATACGCAGGTGTATACCGTCCAGCCGATCACTTCGGATATAACTGCGTTGGTCGGCGCAATCGACGGGTTGCAAACCGGCAGCGATACGGCCATGTACAACGCGCTGATCGAAGCGGAAAAAGCCCTGGAAAGCATCTCCGGCCGCAAAGCCATCATCGTCCTGACCGACGGCATGGATAACCAGAGCAGCAGCACGGCGGACGATGTGATCAACGCGATCGGTGAAAGCGGTCTGTCGATTTCCGCGATAGGCTTTGGCGATGCCACGGCTACCGGGCAGGAGGGACTGGACGAAGCCGGCCTGCGGGCTTTGGCCGAGAGGGCCGGCGGTCAGTATGCCTTTGCCACCGATGCCCAGACCCTCAGCGCGCTGTACCAGCAATACGGTCAATCGTTGCAGAGCGAATACGCCATCACGTACGTCTCGCCCTCTACCTTGCGCGATGGCGTCAACCGCAACCTGACAGTTTCCCTCTCGGAAATCGGCGTATCGATGGAAGGGCAGTATAACCCCGGCGGCGTGTTGCCTGAAGTCCCCGGACGTTCGTGGCTGCTGTTCGGCGGCATCCTGGCGGGCATATTGCTCCTGTTGGTGGTTCCCGGGTTGCTCACACGAGGTGTACAGGTTTTTGCAAGTGTGAAATCTTCGAGATCTTCGAAACCTCAGACCCAGGCTCAAGGCAGGATCAGATTGGACAAGCCGCCGGTAAACAACACCAAACCGCGCGTAAAGTTCAAATAAATAAAAACGTCCCGAAGGATTTTACTGAACCTTCAGGACGCTGTTTCTAGAGAAAAAGACGGCTTGTCGAAAGCCGTCTTCTTTATATGGTTTGGTTCGATCGTTAAGCTGCCACTGTATCCACTTTGCGGATAACCATGACCACCTTGCCCTTGATCTCCAGGGGCTCTTCCTTGTTGATCAGGATCGGTTGCATGGTCGGGTTGGCGGGTTGCAGGCGGTAGCCTTCTTTTTCTTTATAGAAGTATTTGAGCGTGGTTTCGTCGCGGTTCGGGAGCCAGACAGCGACCATCTCTCCATTGCGGACCTCCGCATTGCTGGCGACCGGCTTCATGATGACAAAATCGCCATCATTGACCATGGCGTCGATCATGGAGTCTCCATCGACTTCCAGGGCAAAGAGCTGCCTGTTCTTTTCCGGTGCAGGCAGCAGGGAAGTGGCGATTTCGACGCTTGTCTCGGCATCATAGTAGTTGAAGTCCGAGGCGGGGACAGGCACCGGAGCGCTGGCGACGATGCGTCCCATCACTGGCACGCGCATCAGATCCGTAACGACCTGGATCACTTCGTTGATCTTATCTGTCAGGCGCAGG
>DAOTXM010000243.1:0-21239 GCA_034435215.1 Anaerolineales bacterium | reverse complement strand
GGCTGCGCCCGTCCACAACACCCCACACCCCAATTTTTTATTGAAACGGTAAAACCTTTGTTTGCGTCTACTTATTCTGGGCAACCAACTTTTCAGCCATTGCGTGCGCAGATTGCTTCAACGCTGGCACATGGTCGTAGACTGGGATGCCCAGACGGTCGGCTTCCTGCACTTTCAAATCAGCCGGTAAAAATCCCAGCACAGGTAAACCGGGCGTTTCGGCCAGCAGGAATTCCTCTTCCTCTTTGTTCCGTAATTTATTTCCAACCAGGTACAAACGTTGCAAGCCAATATCGTTGGCCAGCTTCTTGATCTGCGCCGCTGTGCCCAGGCTGCGACGGGTCGGTTCGACCACCACGATCATCGCGTCCACAAAATCGACTGTGGCACGGCCAAGATGCTCGACACCCGCGTACATGTCTAGCAGCAACACATCGTCCTTTCGGAAGAGCAGGTGTGTGAAAAGAGTCTTGAGCATGGCAGATTCGGGGCAAATGCAGCCGGAACCACCCAGGTCCACTGAGCCGGACTCCAGCAACCGCACACCGCGATGCATCACGCTGAAGCGTTCCGGGAGGTCGTCCACGCGGGGATTAAGCGTAAAAAAGCCACCCACCGTACCAGGTTTCGCGCCCGTGCGTTCCTCGATCAATTCGTCCATCTCCGCGATGGGACTGAGCTTCGCGCGCAGTTCATCGGGGAAGCCTAGCGCCCCAGCCAGGCAGGGGCTGGGGTCCGCGTCCACAGCCAGCACGTCCCGGCCTTGATCCGCGTAGACCTGCGCCAGCAGCGCTGTCAGGGTGGTTTTTCCAACACCACCTTTTCCTGTGATGGCAAGCTTCATCTCGTCTCCTTCTTATGCCACAGTTAATTGTTTCACTTCGTAAGTGTAACCATCTTGCAAGGACGCCCGGCCTTCCAAATATTTCAAAACATACTGACCGCAGTTGCTGCCAATCTCATTCTCCCGCACCTCGCCGATGCTGACAATGACATCATATCCAGCTTCACGTAACGACCGCGCCACAGCCTGTCCGGTCTCCGGGCGATATGGGTCGATGTGTGTGGACAGACCATTTTGTACCGCATGGCAGGTTGGATTGACAGGCGTAATCTTAACCAGGTAATGAGCTGGGTCGAAGTAATGCAACAGCACATCCGGCTCTACAGGCATGCCTTCTGCCAGCGCAAAATTGAGCGTGATCTTGCGGTCGCCAGGTCGGAAAAAACGTTCCCCGTAAGCTGCCATCTGGTCGAATGACCACTTGCGCACCGGGATCAGCCGATTTCGCAAGGTAACATCCGTCGTATGAATGGAATATTGGAACTGAAATTTCCCGTTAGAATACAGGTGGTTCTTCACTTCTAGTAAACCTTCGAAAAACGCCTGCGTGCCATGCGGTGCAATCGTCGAGATCGAGGGCATCAGACCGGGTGCATCATAGCGTTCTGGCAACTGTTCCAGCACATCCAACACGGCCAGATTGAAGGCCGGTTCCCCCATGCGCGCAAACTGGATCTTGAACTTGCTTGCCGGAACACGCCCGTCCGGGTACCAGCGGTAGACCATATGATCGATCTGTTGCAAGATTTCCGCGGCTGTCGGCTTGCCATGATAACTCCCGCCCGCGTCGCAAATCAGGCACTTGACCGGACAGCCATACAGAGTTGAAACCATCAAAATCCAACGCTCGTTTCGCGAGAATGGTGGCTGGAGCGCTTCCACGAATTCGACCATACACCCCCTGCCCATGTCTGCCATGAACACCTCGGCGACTTCCGGTGTGCCGGTCACTGCAAAAACTTTCATGATAAGGATGCCTCCGAATTTAGTTTAAGATAGATATCCATTGCGGCGCGCAGGCCATCTCCAGCGGCAATTACCGCCTGTCGGTAATGCCCGTTCCTTACATCACCGACCATATACATACCCTCGAGATCGTTAGTGAGAAGTTCGTCTGGTAAAAAGCTCACCTGCGGGACTCGACCGGTAGCAAAGAGCAGGTAGTCTGTGCTCAGGAACTCGCCCGCTTCTGTCTGGACCCTCAACCTGTCAGCCGTTTCATCGCGTTCGACCCCGCAAACGGGCGTCTCAGCGCGGTATGTGATCCCAGGTTCAGCCAGGGCGCGTTCCCATAACAATCCCAGACATTTTACATTCCTGCTACGGCTGAGAATAGTGACAGAATTCCTGTTTTTTGTCAGATTTAGGGCATAATCAAAAGCCGCATCGCCGGCTCCGACGATGACGACTTTTTTGTTCGATTCGGATAGCAAATGGTAAATATCATTGAACACCTTGTCTCGCGCGCGGTCAGGGATAGGGATCGGGAATGGATTCGGCTTGGTCCCAGAAGCAACAACCACAAAGCGGGGATGATATTCGCTCTGGAGGGTCATGACGTGGAAACCAGTATTTCTATAGCGAAGTTTCGAAACAGTATCAAACGTTATATATACGCCAAGGCGTTCCATCTGTTTTTCGATCAAACCCACCAGCTTAGGTCCGCTGATACCAGCCGGGAAGCCGGGATAATTTTCCACCAGGTTGGCATTCCATAACATGCCCCCTACCCGCTCCTTCTCCAACAGGACAAAGGGAATGCCATAGCGCTTAAGTTGGATGGCGGCTGTCATTCCCGCTGGACCTGCGCCAATAATGAGGACTTCATCAGGCTTCATCAGATTTCATCTTTTCTAATAACTCATCGATCAATACTGGGACAGCAAACCCATGCGCAAGCGTCAACAAAGACGCACGGTGTAATTCCTCGTTGTACGTGGCTGTGCCATCTACCGTGAAAAAGACCGCGAAACCACGCATGAATGCAGCGCGCGCTGTGGTTTCGCAGCACAGATGGGTCATTACTCCACAAATGATGACTTGTGTTGTGTTACGTTGGCGAAGTTTTTTTTCCAGCGGTGTGTTGTGGAAGGCGTCGTATTGTGTTTTTTTGAGGGTTTTTATTTTTTTGTTGGTGATGGTTGTGTTATATTGGCTATACGCAATTTTTGACCTGATCAGGTCATGCCACCATTTGGCCATCATACCTGCATTTTCATAGGTGTTGATGTGACGCGTCGCGATAACGGGACGACCAGCATCTGAAAAGGCCTCAGCCAACCGAAAGATTCCAGGCAAAATAGCCTGGGCGCTGGGAATAAAAGCATGCGAACTTTCTTGCAGGAAATATTCCTGTAAATCCAATAAGAGCAACGCTGCCTCCGCTGGTCGAAAGACAATATCCGCGTGACGGCGACGAGCTTCTTCTACGGACGCAAGCAATTCCTGTGATTTTGTTTGTATCGATTCTGATATGAAATATCGTTCTTTATACATCCCCGCAATTTTACCGCCTATACAGCGTTTTTGATGATTCTCCGTGTCAACATACTCCCCAGAATTGCGCATACATCTGTCGGTAGATAATGACTGGCGGAACGATCGAACAAGATCTTGCACGTGGAAGGAAAATCCTCGTCTCCGCACCAGTAATTGACCAAGATGGGCAGACGCGGCAGGGCGTAGAAAATATAAGCCGCATTCCCCAACGGTGTGGCCACTCCCCCACCCCTCTCACAAGCCGCCTTGAAGGATTCCAAATCCAAACCAAAGTACTTGACCAGCTCATCACCGCTGTAACCCTGAAATGCCTGGTTGTACATTCGTCCATCCGGAAGGTCGGCAAACGAGATCCACTGCCCGGTCAGGGGCGTACCGTCACTGGTGTGGAAGTAATATGCCAACACTGCCTGGACCGGGAGAGGGGGTTCAACGGCAGATTTTGCATCAAAGCCGACCAGGCCAGGATACGTCACCAGGATGGGGGAATCGAACAGGGAGAGGCTGAATTCGCCCCTCCCTGAACCGATCGCCTGATACTTGGCGCCCGTACGTTCAGCCAGCAGGTTGGCGGGAACAAACTGGAGGGTAGCGCGTAACTCGTCCACGCGCACTGCAAGCGCCGGCTTGGGAGGGTGCGAAGTTCGCTCCGGGCTAGACATCCACAGCCAGGCAGGTTAACGTCTCGAGAATACCCGGAATTGGCTGGATTTCCGTGGCCAGTAAAGAGCCCAGCTTATTGATATCCCCATTTTGGACGACTGCAACCGCGTCATACGGCCCGAATGTCATATCCGCGCTTTCCACGGATCCAAGCTTTCGAAGCTGGCGAACGACCTGCTTGACCTCGCCCGTACGAATTTTGATCAGGATATAGGCTTTCATTTTTCCTCCGGATTTTATACATCTTTATTGCGTAGAAATACAGACCAATAGATGGCAGCAACCAGGATTGCCCCACCAATGATATTGCCGAATGTAACCGGCAATAGATTATTGACGAGAAAATTACCCCAGGTTAAATTGGTCAAATCAAGGCCTGTTTTAGCAGCGAAAGCAGGATCAAAGTCCTTAATAAGCAATCCATACGGGATAAAGTACATGTTGGCTATGCTATGTTCAAAACCAGCCGCCACAAAGGCAGTGATCGGGAAGATGATTGCCGCAATTTTATCAATTGTACTGCGCGCGCTGAAGGTGAGCCAGACTGCCAGACAGACCAATGCATTACATAATATGCCCAACACCACGGCCTGGAAGAAATCCAGACTGGCTTTCCCTGCTGCGAGCTTCAAGGCAGTTTCGCCAACCGATCCACCGCCGAATGTATATTGTTTGCTCCAGAACACAAGCAGAGCTGTGCCAAATGATCCGACAAAATTGCCAGCATAAACGATGATCCAATTGCGCAATAGGGCGCGTCCGGTTACCTTTCCGCTAGCCCAAGCCATCACGATCAAGTTGTTGCCGGTAAACAACTCAGCTCCTCCAACCACTACCAGGATCAAGCCCAAACAGAAGACCAGCCCGGTCAGCAGCCTGGCAACGCCAAAGGGTAAAGCTCCTGATCCCGCCGCGGTTGTTGTGGCAAATACTGCTCCCAATGCAATGAACGCCCCAGCTATTATGGCCAGGGTAAACGTTGTCATTGCCGGGGCTTCCGCTTTGCGGACACCCACATATTCCGCCCTTGTTGCCATCTCAGCCGGTAACAAGGCGTCAATTCTTATTTCACTCATATGCAGCTCCAGATACATCTCGATGTATATTTGTGATATTATTCACAACCTGACAAAGTATACCAGAATTACATACACTTGTCAGACAACTTATCATGAAATTAATATGACATCCATCTGCAAATCATTTTTCGATAAATATCCGTTCTTGATCCTGGGTTGTTCAATACGTAAATTTGCCTGATTGTGAACAATATTTTCCATTTCAAACCATTGCCAAATAGGATTTGATTATACATGCTCATTTTATAAAATGTCTTGTCCAGACAATATGCCCTGAATGAAAATGAAAGTGCTGTCAAAGGTCAACAGAAACCACGATATTTATCGTGCTTTCCCGTGATATTTCTCACGTTTCTATTAAACAAGCCTGATGCTAGAATAATGGTAAGGATTTTGTATCTACTGCTTTATCCTGATGAGTATATTTTTGTTATAAAACATACTATCACTGTTAACAGGAGGTGTCTTTTATGAAAACCAAGGCGTTCGAAGCGCCTGCACTTTATGGAGATCATCATGTCTTAGAAGTGCAACGCATTCTCAGGGAATTGCCTGGCGTTGAGGACGTGTACGCCAGCAGCGCATTCCAGGTAATCGAAGTCACATATGACGAGAGTAAAACAACCGCAGACAAGCTTGCCGCCCGTCTGGAAGAAGCCGGTTATCTAGGGGACATACCAATACTGGCAGAAACTGGGGAGGCAGCCTACGGCAGAGAGAATGGGAACAGCAACTTCCGGCACACAGCTGTCTACGAAACAGTCAAGAAAACGGTCAGTTTTGCGCAACGTGTCCAATATCAGGGAAGACCATTATGGCCCTGCCCTGGCCTGGGCGTGATCAAAATGGATGAACCATAGAGGTTGGTGAAAAATGGCTAAGAAACGAGAAATCAACGAATATTCGACTGACCCTGCTGCACAGGAGATGTTAATTCGCGCGGAGGAATTGGGCATTGGTACAGCATTTACCCGTGCTGACAACATGGTACCCTGTAATATCGGTGGAGCGGGAATGTGCTGCAAGCAATGTGGCATGGGACCCTGCCGGTTGACGAAAAGCGGTGATGTGGGCGTCTGTGGCGCCACGCTGGACACGATCCAGGCTCGCAATCTGACCCGTGCCATTGCGGCAGGTGCGGCGGCTCACTCCGACCATGGGCGTGATATGGCCTTCCTACTCAAAGCGACCGCCGAAGGTAAGGCAGAAGGCTACATGATCCGCGATATTGCCAAGTTACGCATGGTCGCTTCCTATTATGATATCCCGATAGAGGGCCGCGCACCGGAAGAAATCGCCAACGACCTAGCAGATTTGTATATTGCGCAATTCGGTCAACAACGCGGCGAAGTGGCTCCTGCCCGGAGAGCGCCGAAGAAACGCCAACAGTTGTGGCGCGATCTGGATATCGTCCCGCGCGGCGTCGACCGGGAAGTGGTCGAATGTCTGCACCGCACACACATTGGCGACGATCAGGACGCTGACCATATCTTACAACACGCGGTCCGTACGGCGCTTTCAGATGGCTGGGGCGGTTCGTTGATTGCCACGGATGTCTCGGACATCCTGTTTGGTACGCCCGCACCCGTTCTCGGGCAAGCCAACCTGGGTGTCATCAAGGAAGACATGGTCAATGTGGTCGTGCACGGCCATGAACCCAGCCTGAGCGAGATGATCGTAGCTGCATCGCAGGACCCCGAAATCATCGAGTATGCGAAAGCAGCCGGCGCGAACGGCGTCAACCTTTCTGGTATTTGCTGCACCGCCAATGAAATCCTGATGCGCCAGGGTGTACCGGCAGCAGGCAACTTCCTACACCAGGAACTAGCCATCATGACCGGCGCTGTCGAAGCCATGATCGTAGATGTGCAGTGCATCATGCAGGCATTGGTTAGTCTGGCAGAGAATTTCCATACCAAAGTGATCACCACTTCCCCAAAGGTCAGGCTCAAGGGCGCAACCCACATCGAGTTCGATGAGCACAGAGCCATGACCATCGCGAAAGAAATCCTGAGGAGCGCCATCGACAATTTCAAGAACCGTGATAAAGTCAAGACCCAGATTCCGCAATACAAGGAAAATTTGATCCCTGGTTTCTCGCACGAATACATCAACTACATGTTGGGTGGCTCATACCGGGCATCCTTCCGGCCGCTCAATGATGCCATTATGTCAGGGCGTATCCGCGGCGTGGCAGCTATCGTCGGATGCAACAACCCGCGTTCTAAGCAAGACTGGCTGCACACCCATGTGACTGAAGAACTGCTCAAACAGGATGTACTGGTCGTTGAAACGGGATGCGGCGCCATCGCCTCAGCCAAATTAGGACTCCTATTAGGAGAAGCAGGCTTGGACAAAGTCGGCCCCGGTCTACGTGAGATCTGCGAAACGGTCGGCATTCCTCCCGTCCTGCACATGGGCTCCTGCGTCGACAATACCCGCATCTTAACCGTGTTGACCCAAATAGTGGAAGAGGGCGGTCTGGGCGATGATATCGATCAAATCCCAGCCGTTGGCCTGGCACCAGAATGGATGAGCGAAAAGGCGCTTTCCATTGGCACATATTGTGTTGCATCCGGCGCATACGTCATCTTTGGCGGCACATCGCCTGTAAGCGGTATGCCCGATCGGGTGGAGGACAGCGATATCGTCGCCAAATTGATCAGTTCCGGATGGGAAGAAAAATACGGCGGCAAGCTGGAATTTATCCCTGATCCGGAAAAAATGATCGAAGCCACATTAGCACACATTGACGCCAAGCGCGCTGCGCTTGGCCTGCCGGAATACGATCCGACCCGCTTTGGTCGCAGCGGCGATGCCCGGATGCTCGAACTCGAGGCGCTCCCACTGGCAGAAAAACGCAAGGCGATCTACGGTATAGCGGCAGATTAACGGAGGGAAGAAATGTCGAAATATATCGCTACTCGCGCCATCCGTGGCGCAAACGCCCTGGTCACCGAAGCCGAAGTCATGCTCAACAAGGCGCTCAACGAAAAAGGCGCTGATGCACCGGTTTCGTTCCCTAACACGGCTTACTACCTGCCTACTATCCTGGGCATGACTGGTATCGAAGTCACCAAGCTTGGCGACCTGTCACCCGTAATGAAACAGGCGCGTAATTTGTTGCATCCTCTTCCATCTGCATCGAAATGGACACCCTACCTGGGTGAGACGCTCGACTCCGGGATGGCTACGCTGTTGGCTGCCGAGACAATCGAGGCCGTACGCTTCATTTACGGACTTCAACCTGAGAAGATGCCCGAAGACTTTGTCCTGGCTGGAGGAACTTCCTACGGCGGGGCCAACGGCCACGGCCACCTGAACGGGCCGATCGACGATATCCAGCTCCGCTCCTGGGGCATTCAACTCGTGGATGGGCGCATGCCCGGTTTTGCAGCCATTGTCGGTTGCGCCAAATCCAATGAAGTGGCAGTCAAAATTGTACGCGAACTGCAGCGCCGCAACATCCTGACCTTCCTCTCCGGCAACGTCAATGGACGCAGCATCATTCACCAATTGCAGGAAGAAGGCGTGGAACTGGGGTATGATACCTACACAGTTCCGTTCGGGACCGATACCCTGTCTGCCATCTACGCGCTGGGCTTCGCCACTCGCTCTGCGCTTACCTTCGGCGGTTTGAAACCTGGCATGGCGCGCGAAATCCTGCTCTACAATCGAGAACGCGTCTTTGCCTTTGTGCTGGCGCTGGGCGAAGTGGACGATTTGAAATACGCGGCCGCGGCGGGCGCCATCAATTATGGTTTCCCGGTCATTGCGGATACAGTCATTCCTGAAATCTTACCGACCGGCGTGACCACCTACGAGCATGTCGTTTCCATGCCTTTCGAACAGATCGATGGCAAAGATGACCTTGAAAAAGCCGAAAGATTGGTCCAGAAGTGTATAGAAGTGCGCGGCGTCAAGGTCAAAGTATCCAACGTGGACGTGCCTGTACCTTACGGCTCTGCCTTCGAAGGCGAGGTGGTCCGCAAGGCCGACCTGCGCGTGGAATTCGGCGGCAAGTACAGCCGCTGCTTCGAATACCTGCACATGGCCAAGCTGGATGAAGTCACCGATGGCAAGATCGAGGTTGTTGGCCCGGACTTCTCGAAAGTCGACCCGCAAGGCGCTATGGACATGGGTATCGTCATCAAGGTGGCAGGCCGTCAGATGCAACAGGACTTCGAGCCCGTGCTCGAACGACAGGTACACTATTTTGTCAACGGCGCTAGCGGTATTCAGCATGTCGGTCAGCGCGATATCGCCTGGATCCGCATTTCGAATGCCGCTGCAGATAAAGGCTTCAACCTGGAACATTTCGGCAAGATCCTGCATGCCCGCTTCCACGAAGACTTCGGCGCGATTGTGGACAAAGTTCAGGTTACCATCTACACCGATCCCAAACTACACGCAGAATGGCTGGAAAAAGCGCGCGAGGCTTATGATTTCCGCAACAAGCGCCTGGCCGACCTGACTGACGATAAAGTGGATGAGTTCTACTCCTGTACCTTGTGCCAGTCCTTCGCACCCAATCATGTCTGCGTGGTGTCGCCCGAACGACTTGGTCTGTGTGGGGCGTACAACTGGCTGGACTGCAAGGCCTCCTTCAACATCAACCCGACCGGCCCCAACCAGCCCATCAAACTGGGCAAATTGCTCGACCCAGTCAAAGGCTATTGGGAGGGCACCAACGACTATGCCAAGATCGGTTCGCATGGCGTCGTCCAGGAAGTGACGATGTATTCCATCATGGAGAACCCGATGACAGCCTGTGGCTGCTTCGAGTGCATCGTCATGCTCATTCCGGAGGCCAATGGCGTGATGGTGGTCTCCCGCGAAGATACGGCCATGACTCCGGCCGGTATGACATTCTCGACGTTGGCCGGCATCGCGGGCGGCGGCCTGCAAACCCCCGGCGTGATGGGCGTCGGCAAATTCTACCTGATCAGCCCCAAGTTCATTTCAGCCGATGGCGGCTTCAAGCGCGTGGTGTGGATGTCGTCCGTGCTCAAAGAGAGCATGGCCGACGAGTTCAAAGCCGTCTGCGAACGTGAAGGCGACCCTGATCTGCTCGACAAGATCGCAGATGAACGTAACGTCAACACGGTCGAAGAGTTGCTTGCCTGGCTGGAGGCGCACAATCATCCGGCCATGGTGATGGACCCGATGTTTTAGGGTTTTACCATTAGCAATCAGCGGTCAGCTGTCAGTAAAGATTACTGAGTGCTGACCGCTGAAGCCTGATAACAAGACAAATGCCTGGAAGCTCCCCAAAACTCGTCAGAGATTTGATGACCGTTGGCGTGCCGACCTGCAAGGTCAACACACCCGTTGTCGAAATCGCCCGTTTCCTGATCGAGAACAACGTCGAGGAAATGGTCATATTGGGCGAGGAAGGTGAAGGCGTGGGTGTTTGCGGTTACAAGGAACTGGTCAATGTCTACGACCGCGAGGATGCACGCGAACTGACCGCTGAGGATGTAATGTCCGAGGGTGTGCCTGAACTGCCCTCAGACATCACGCTGAAACTGGCAGCGCAGTTGATGAAAGACAGAGGCATCCGCGTAGCCTACATGAACCACAATTCTGCTGGTATTATTTACCCTGCGGCCTCCATTTCTTACAAGCATCTCGTTCGCTACCTGGCAGCAAAAGACGAGTCGGAACTCAAAGACTTGGGCATCAATGCGGAGCGCAAGTCTCCGTTGGAAGTATTCATTGAAAGACGCGACGAAGCGCGCAAACAGGCAGGCATAATTTAATAATCTATAATTTAATCTATTCAAATGTCATTGCGAGGAGCACTTTGACAGGCTCAGTGTAGACTTCGCGACGAAGCAGTCTCCAGGCAATATGGGATTGCAGCGCCGCCATCAACCGGCGGCTCGCAATGACATAACGCTCCAAGGAGGAACACGACATGCCAATTGAAATACCTAAAGACAAGTGGCCCGGAAGCGTTCGCAAGGTCACTATCGGCGCAACGGCTGCGGAGGGCGGCACACGGGCCAAATCTATCACCGTGGGGGGGCAGACCACCATGCCCTACCTGCATTTCGAAGCGCCTACACCCAATACACCCGTTGTGGCGATCGAGATCAAATCTCGCAAGCCTGAAGACTGGTCCCCGTTGCTGGCGGAAGTATGGGGCGACGCAATGAACGATCCCGCCCAATGGGCAAAAAAGGCTGAGGAAGCCGGAGCTGACATCATTGTCCTGGCCCTGTCACTCGAGGATACACCTGATGATGCGGTTAGAGCAGTCAAATCCGTACTGGGTGCCACTGGCCTGCCGCTGGTTGTCTGGGGTCCAGGCCAAGCCGAAAAGGATAATGAATTGCTCGTTCCCGTCGCTGAGGCGACCAAGGGCGAACGGATTGTCCTGGGAATCTGCGAAGATAAGAACTATCGCACCATTGTTGCGACCGCTATGGCGAACGGGCACCTGGTCGAGGCGCGCACGCCGATGGATGTCAACTTAGCCAAACAGCTCAACATTCTGATCACCGACATGGGCCTGCCCCCGGACCGTGTCGTTATGGACCCGACAACAGGTGCGCTTGGCTATGGTATGGAGTACGGTTACTCAGTGATGGAACGCTTACGCCTGGCCGCTCTGCAAGGCGATGCCATGACCCAACTGCCGATGATGGTCACACCCGGTTTCGAAGCCTGGAAAGCCAAGGAAGCCAAGGTAGGTGAAGGCGTTCCCGCGGCCTGGGGCGACTGGTCTGCGCGCGGCGTCCACTGGGAAACAGTGACTGCCATTGCGTTGGTTGAATCCGGGGCTGATATCATCGTCCTGCGCCATCCCGAAAGCGTAAAACGCGTCAAAGAAGCCATCGCTGAACTGATGATCCCAGCATAAGGAGGAGGACATGGCACTCTCTGGAATTCAAATCTACAAACTCCTTCCGCAGACCAACTGCAAGGAATGCGGTTTCCCAACCTGCCTGGCCTTTGCCATGAAACTGGCCGCCAAGCAAGTCGAACTTGCTTCTTGCCCGTACGTAAGCGAAGAGTCCAAGAAACAATTGGCCGAATCGGCTGCGCCGCCCATCCGCCTGGTGACGCTCAAGGCAGGCACCGAGGTCAAGGCTGGCAATGAAGTGGTCATGTTCCGTCATGAGAAGACCTTCTACAACAAACCTGGTCTGTTTGTGCGCGTCAAGGCCAGCGATGGCGATCTGGCGGCGAAAGTCGCTGGGATCGACAAATACACAGTCAACTACGTCGGGATGGACTTCACCATCGATGGTTTTGCGGTGGAAGCAGATGGCGGCGATTTTGGAGCGGCTGTCAAAGCAGTTCGTTCTGCAACCAAACGTCCTCTTATCCTGATCGGCGACCCCGCCACGCTGCCAGCCGGACTGGAGGCGTTGTCCAGCAGTTCAACTGCCGGACAAACCGAGGCGCCAATGATCTACGCCGCTGACGGGTCCAATTGGGAGGCCATGGCCGATTTGGCAGCCAAGCACAAGGCTGCACTGGCTGTCAAGAGCGACTCACTCGATGAGTTGGCCGATTTGACCCAGAAAATCCAGGCCAAGGGCGTGGAAGACATGGTGCTCGACCTCGGCGGTAAAAATATGGGCGAGTGGCTGACTCGCTCGACGCAAGTACGCCGCCTGGCGCTCAAAACCAACTTTCGCCCATTGGGATATCCGGTCATTGCTTTCCCTGGTGATGCGGGAGACCCAGTGAAGGAATCTGTCTATGCAGCGCAAGCCGTTGCAAAATATGCTGGTTTTGTTGTCTTGGATACCTTCACGCCCGAACTGGCCTATGCCCTGCTTGTATTGCGCGAAAATATCTACACCGACCCACAGAAACCCATCCAGGTGCAACCCGGTGTATATGAGATCAACAACCCAACCGCAGATGCTCCTGCGTTGGTCACCACCAACTTCAGCATCACCTACTTCTCCGTGGCCAACGAAGTGGAAGGCTCCGGCTTGCCCGCCTGGCTGGTCGTCACCGACGCCGAGGGCATGTCGGTGCTCACAGCCTGGGCGGCTGGTAAGTTCGATGCCGAGCGTATCGCCAAATCCGTCAAGGAATTTGACGTGGCCAGTAAGGTCAACAAGAAACGCATCGTCCTGCCCGGTCATGTGGCGGTCCTCTCTGGCGAATTGGAAGAGGAACTTCCTGATTGGGAGATCCGTGTGGGCCCACGCGAGGCAGTTGACCTGCCAGCGTTCATGAAGCAAGCACTCTAGTTACGTTGTCTCGTTGAATCAAAAGCTATTATTCCGTTCATAACGCGATTGGAAACGAGATAACAGGAAAACGGAATAATGGCAAACGGATTAGGAAATGACCGATCACAAAGTCACTTTCATCGTTGAAAACATCAAAGACCCCGTTGTAGCTTCCATACCGGCTGGCACATTGCTTTCCGATGCCGCCCGCCAGGCCGGTGTGGAGATCGGTCAGCCATGCGGAGGCCAGGGACGCTGCGGGCGATGCACAGTTAAAGTTTCTTCGGGCAACGTGCGTCGGCGCAGCACCCTGCGCCTCTCGCAACAAGCCATTGAAGAAGGGTACGCGCTGGCATGCCAGTCTGTTGTTGAAGGCGACGCGACCGTTTTCGTCCCGCTGCAGGAGAAGATCGAACGCACCCTGACCACCGATCGTGTGGCTGCTGAAGTGACCGTTCCTGCGGATTACGATTTCGCCGTATCCCAAACCTATAAACGCATTCCGCTGACGCTCACCCCTCCCAGCATGGATGATCAAACCGATGACTGGTCACGCATTCAGACCGCGCTGCGCACGCAAGCACACGTCGACAGGGTCCATGTTTCGCTGAACAGCCTGAGATACATTGGGAAAATGCTGAGGGACTGCGAATGGAAGGTTACGGCGATCCTTGAAATCGATCCCTCCGGCGGCCCGGCGCGATTGGTGAACTTGTTACCCTGCCATTTCAACCAGAACGATCCACTCTGGGCGACGGCAATCGACATTGGAACCACAACTGTGTCGTTGTGGATGGTGGACCTGATCACCGGTAAAGTCAGGGCGCAGGTAGCTGAATACAACGGACAGATTGCACGCGGCGAGGATGTGATTTCGCGCATCATTTATGCCAGTAAGAACGGCGGTGAGAAGGAAATGCGCGAATTGGTCCTTGAAACCATCGACCAACTCCTTATCAAAGCCTGTAAACGCTTGAACATCCGTCCTGCCGAGGTAGTCAAAGCAACCATCGCAGGGAACAGCACCATGATGCACCTGTTGCTGGGGATTCCAGCCGCCAGCATACGTCTTTCCCCATTCATCACGGCCGTCAACCATTTCCCACCCATGACTGCCGGGGAAATTGGTCTGCACATTCATCCCGAAGCAACGGTGGATTGTCTGCCTGGCGTGGCGTCCTACGTCGGTGCGGATATCACGGCTGGCGTGCTTTCGTCTGGTCTGGACCAAACTGAGAAGATGACCTTATTCATCGATGTGGGCACTAACGGCGAGATCGTGCTGGGTAACCGCGATCTGCTGCTCACCTGCGCCTGCTCGGCTGGTCCAGCTTTTGAAGGTGCAGGCGTGGTGAACGGGATGCGAGCTACGGAGGGCGCTATCGAGGAAGTTTGGATCGATAATGAGACTTACGAACCCACCTACCGCGTGATCGGCAACGAAAAACCAAGAGGGATCTGTGGCTCGGGATTGATCTCCTTACTGTCCGAAGCGTTCTTAACGGGGATTCTCGACAAGGCCGGCAACGTCAATTTGATGCTGCCCACGCCCCGGGTCCGGGAAGGTGCGCACGGAGCTGAGTATGTGGTCGCCTGGGGCACAGACACCGCGTCCGGCAACGATATCGTCCTATCACGCGTCGACATCGACAATCTGTTACGCGCAAAAGCCGCTATTTATGCTGGTTTCACGGTGCTGGCAGATCAGGTTGGTATTCCGCTGGAATCCGTGGCTAAGGTACAGATCGGCGGGTCATTTGGTAAATATATAAATGTAGAAAAGGCTGTGCAGATTGGCTTGCTGCCAGATATGGAATGGAACCAGTTCGAGTTCCTGGGTAACACATCCATTAAGGGTGCTTACCTGGCACTACTAGACTGGCGCAAGCGCCAACAGATCGCAGAAATAGCCAGTCGCATGACCTATATCGAACTTTCGGCAGACAATACGTTCTATGAGGCATTTACGTCTGCTCTGTTTTTACCGCATACAGACCTAAGCAAATTCCCGTCTGTAGAAGCGGCAATGCAAAAAGTGTAGGGGTAACCCTACGCACCCTAATGGAGGGCACCTATGTACATCATCGGCGAAAACATTCATATTATTTCCGAGAAAGTCAAAGAGGCGCTTGCCAACCGCGATCGTGAGTTTTTCATGGATTTAGCGGTCAGGCAAGTGGAAGCCGGAGCGAAAGCAATCGATGTCAACCTGGGACCGCGCAAGAAGGATTGGGCTGAAGTATTCCCATGGATAATCGAAACCCTTGAGACGGTTGTGGATGTTCCGCTTTCTATCGACACGACCAATGTCGACGGGATGGAAGCAGCACTTAAAACAATCAAAAAGGCACAGCCCATCCTGAACTCGACTTCCGCCGAACCCGAACGGCTCGAAAAAGTACCAGCCCTGGCAAAGAAATACGGAGCGAAAATCATCGCGCTGACCATGGGTACTTCCGGCATCCCGGTGGAAGCTGACGCGCGTGTCGAGATCGCAGTTGGGACACTCATCCCACATTTGATGGAAATTGGATTCAACATGGAAGATTTGATCATCGACCCGCTGGTGCTGACGGTTTCTGGCTGCCAGCAGTACTGTCCGGAACTGATCGGCGCGGTCAACATGCTCCGATATTCGTGGGACCCAGCGCCGATGATCTCGGTCGGTTTGAGCAATGTCTCCAATGCGGTACCGCATGAAAATCGACCCTTGATCAATCGAGTCTACCTGGCCATGTTGATGGGGGTCGGACTGCAAATGATGATCGCAAACCCGTTGGACGAAGAACAGAACAAGGTAATCAAGTGGATCGAAGAAAAAGACACTTCGACGCCGCTGGGCGCACTCTACAATAAGATTGCCGAACACACCGGGGCGGGTAGCGAGCCACAGATAGAAGATTTCAATATGAGTGATCCTGACCAGGCCGCCATCTGGAAGACAACTCAAATCCTGCTCAACAAAGTCATTTATGCAGACGGGTATCTGAATCAATAGTGCAACCATGTGCCGCGTTCTTCGAAACTACGTGGCACATAATTTTTTAGTCGTAGCGGCAGCTCTGGTCATTCGAAGTTGTTGCATGATCAAGGTGACCAAAACTGATGCTACGGGGAGGGTATAACCCATGAATGTCGAAGAGTTGCTTGCAAAAGCAACCAAACCGGCGGCGGATGCGATGAAATTGCATCCGTTCTACCGGGGCAAGATCGAATCAACCCTAAAGTGTACCGTACATTCTTTCGATGATTTTGCCATCTGGTACACGCCCGGTGTGGCCGCACCTTGTAAGGCAATCCAGGCTGACCCGGAGTTAGTCTACGAATATACGAATAAATGGAATACGGTCGCAGTGGTCAGCGATGGGACGCGTGTGCTGGGCCTGGGCGATATAGGTCCCAAAGCCGGGTTACCGGTTATGGAAGGCAAGGCTCTACTCTATAAGTATCTGGGCGGCGTAGATGGCGTTCCGCTCATGTTAGATACCAAAGATCCGGACGCCATCATCAATACTGTGCTCATGCTCCAGCCAGGATTAGGGGGCGTCAATCTGGAGGACATTTCCAACCCCAAGTGCTTTTACATTCTCGATACGCTGCGTGAAAAAGCTGAGATCCCAGTCTGGCATGATGACCAGCAGGGCACAGCCACAGTAACGCTGGCAGGGCTTATTAATGCCCTAAAAGTCGTTGGCAAGGAGATGAGTGAAGTCAAGATTGCTTTCATCGGCACCGGCGCATCGAATGTAGCCTGTTCGCGCCTGATATTCGGTTGGGGCGCAGATCCAGCCAAATGCTTTATGGTCGACACCAAGGGCATCCTTGGTAAACACCGGAAAGACCTGGAGATGCGCAAAGCTGAGTATGTGGACAAATGGAAGCTGTGCAACATCACCAATGCGGAAGGTCGTGAAGGAGATATCCCCGAAGCGATGAAGGGTGTGGACGTGGTTATCGGTCTTTCCAAGTCTGGGCCTGGTGTCATTCTCCCGGAATGGGTCAAATCCATGGCCAAGGATGCCATTGTCTTTGCCTGCGCCAATCCGGTGCCTGAAATCTGGCCCTGGGAGGCGCTCGAAGCGGGTGCAGCTGTGGTTGCGACCGGTCGTTCCGACTTCCCAAACCAGGTCAACAACTCGCTGGGCTTCCCCGGTATTTTCCGCGGCACGCTGGATGTCCGCGCACGCACGATTACCGATGAGATGTGCTTCGCCGCCGCAAAAGCCATGGCCGACCATGTGGGCGACAAGCTGGATTCCGAACACATCCTGCCCAACATGGATGACTGGGAGGTCTTCCCGCGTGAAGCGGCTGCTGTTGCGATGAAAGCGGTGGAGCAGGGCCTGGCGCGCATCGAGACTACCTACGAACAGGAATTCCAGCTAGCAACCAAGATCATCAAACGCTCGCGTGATTTGACGAAGCGGATGATGGAAGAAGGTTTCATCCCCGAACCACCCGAAGACGATGGGGATGGTCCCGAAGTAGATGTAGAAACAGTCAAGGCCGCATATTAGCGGAAGGAGAAGATCATGTACGACTTGATTATCATTGGAGGCGGGCCTGCCGGGCTTACAGCCGCCATTTACGCCATCCGCAAGCGCCTGAACGTTTTGCTGCTCAGCAAAGACCTGGGTGGCAAAACCAATTATCGTCTGGCCTTACCCTGGATAGAGGATTACCAGGTCATCAAAGGCCTGGAAATCGTCAATAAGTTCCGCACCGAATTGGAATATCTGGATTTCGCCCGTCACATTGAAGCAGTGGAGAAGGTGGAAAAGAAAAACGAGCACTTTGCGATCACAACCAAAGGCGGTGCTGTGCTGGAGTCCAAGGCTGTGATTGTAGCCACAGGGACCCGCCAAGTAAGAATGGATGTGCCCGGCGAAAAAGAATATACCATGAAGGGGCTATGCTATTCGGCGCTTTCGTATGCGCCCCTGTTCATCGACAAATCTGTGGTTGTTATTGGCGATGAAGAGTTGGCCCTGCGTTCTGCTGGTGAACTTTCCACAGTAGCCAAAGAAGTGACGATGGTGTGCGCAAATGAAAAAATGATGGAAACCCCGCTTGGCAAGAAATTGCAGGCAGCCGGGAACGTCAAAATCATGAAGGATTGTGAAATCGTCGAGGTACAGGGCGATGATTTCGCGCGCAAACTCATCCTCAAAGATGCCGCCGGAAAACGCAACGAGCTTGAGGCTGATGGCATGTTCGTTGAAAAGGCGCTTACACCAAATACTAATATGGTTAAAGGCCTGGTCGATCTGGATGAACAAGGACGGGTGATCATCGACTGTGGTTGCCGTACAAACGTGCCTGGCTTGTTTGCTGCCGGGGACGTAACCAACAATTACCAGGAACAAGTATTGGTTGCTGTCGGCGAGGGTGCAAAAGCAGCTCTCAGCGCTTACGAATATCTGCTTCCACAACTGTAGATCATCAGGGGCAGCGAAACCGTTGCCCCCGAGTGTCAATTGTCTTATATCCTTTTCGTGGCATTCGTCCGTTTCACAGATGACATTCGGTCTGGCAGACCAAATCATGCAAATGCTACAATTTCAGGTAGATTTACCTCGGAGGTGACTTATGCCCGGCTTTACTCCCGGACGACGCTGGCAGCCAGCATACATCCCCTTTAAAAAAGAAACCTTTGGAAACCGCGTTTTAGAAACCGTAGAATATATTATTAAAGGTCCCTTATTTGGTTGCCGCATGTGCGGAAACTGCCTGCTGCAAGAGACCGCATTCATCTGTCCGATGGAATGCCCAAAGGGACTGCGCAACGGACCTTGCGGCGGGTCCACATCAGAACGTTGCTACGTTGACCCCACCCGTCCCTGCATCTGGTACAAAATTTATGACCGTGCTTTCAAGATGCATCGAGAGGAAATGCTACTTGAAGTTCTACCTCCATTAGACTGGGAAAAAACCGGCACGGAAACCTGGGGCGATGTCATCAACCAGGTTAAAAAAGTGGGCGGAATGAAATTCTTCCGTGGCATGTTTTCGGGAGATAAGGAAAAGCGCGAAGAGAACTGGCAATCCGTCTTCCAGCCTGTGCGTCAGCCGGAATGGTGGCAAGGAGATGCAAAATATCATGCTCCGGGCTATGAAGAACCCGTCTCTGAGTTGGAACGCAGGTTGAAAGAGGGTGAATTTGTCGTGACGACCGAAGTAGCCCCTCCTGCCACGGTGGCGACCAAAAAATTGAAAGAAAATATCGCGCTGGTGAAACCCTATGTGACCGCCATTAACTTTACAGACTGCCCCTCAGCAGCGGCGCGCATGTCCTCCTGGGCCTGTTCCACCATCGCCATTGGCGAGGGCGCAGAACCGGTCATGCAGATCGCTGCCCGTGATCGTACACGGGTAGGACTTCAGGCTGAGATCATGGGAGCCAATGCACTGGGAATAAAAAATATCCTATGCCTCTCTGGTGACAGCATGGTGCTCGCGCCGCCTCCCCGTGGGCGCATGGACATTGTCGACCTCGATGCCGTACAGATGCTCTGGCTACTGCGGCGAATCCGCGATGAGGGGCATTATCTGGATGGACGCCCGATCAAATTCCCGCCTAAGTACTTCCTTGGTTCAGCCGCCTCGCCATTCGCCTCCGAGCCAAAATTTCAAGCCATTCGTGAAGAGAAGAAATTCAACGCTGGAGCGCAATTCTTCCAGACCAATCTGGTCTACGATGCCGATGGTCTCGAGGTATGGCTGAACGAACTCGCCAAGCGCAACATCCTCGATAAAGTGTATATCCTGGTGGGAATCACGCCACTCAAAAGCTACACAATGGCGCGCTATATGCACGATGAAGTACCGGGCGTCTTCATTCCTGAACCCCTGCTTACTCGCATGAAAGATGCTGGTGACAATGCAAGCGAGGAAGGTGTACAAATTGCGTTGGAGTTGATCGAAAAGGTGAAGAAGCTGCAGGGCGTTAATGGCTTGCACCTGATGCCGGTCAATTGGGAATCGATCGTGCCGCGCATCGTAACAGAGGCCGGATTATTGCCCAAAGGGTTTGTCCCACCGCCTGAGCCCAAAAAGGAAGAGGCAGCCGCATAAGGCACAGGATGCCAACCCTGAAACGAATCGTTAAAGAAGCCACAGGGCAGGATATCTCCCGTTGTCAGGCTTGCCTGGATTGCGAGGTATCCTGCCCTGAAGATATTGACATCCCCATCGGTAGCATGATCCAGATGGTGATGTTCGATGATGAAGAAATTCTTGTTTCACGTACATTATGGTCAGACTGTGTCCTTGCCAAGGCACGTCTGGCCTGCCACCGCGGCATCGATATCCACGCCGTGATGCTTGCACTCCGTAAAGAAGCGCAGCAAAGGGGGCTAGTTTAGACACGGTTTGTCATACACTTTTCAGCCAGAGTAATTCACGAGAAGTCAATTCGCGCCACGCTCCTGATGATAAATTTCCTAATTGAATATTACCAATTGCAACCCGCACCAGTCGCAACGTAAATAGACCAACTGCGGCTGTCATGTGGCGGATTTGACGCTTTTTCCCCTCACGTAGTTTTATCTCCAGCCAGACTGTCGGCGCATGAGGTGTAACCGGTCTGGCGCGCGGTGGCAGGCCCGGATCCGGAATGACACGCACTTTCGCTACTTGCGTCTTATATCCCTTGAGATTGATCCCGTTTTGCAGACGGCTCAACGATTCTTGAGTCGGTTCTCCTTCCACGAGCACCCAGTAGGTCTTCTCCACATGATGTCGGGGGTCGGTCAGGCGTTTGATGAGCGCCCCTTCATCCGTGAGTAGCAACAAACCTTCCGAATCACGGTCGAGGCGCCCTGCAGCGTAAACGCCTGGAACGTCAATGTAATCCTTGAGCGTGGGATGACCGGTGCCTTCGTCTGTGAACTGTGAAAGCACACCATATGGTTTGTTGAAGAGGATGGTTGGCATGATAGAATCCTATATTCT
>DAOTXM010000242.1:0-22582 GCA_034435215.1 Anaerolineales bacterium | reverse complement strand
TTTGCAAATTTACGGCTTCGGCAATGTCAGCCATCGAAGAGCCATGGAAGCCCTTCTGGCGAAATACCTGTGCGGCGGCATCTAGAATGTCATCTCTGGTCATGGGCTTTCCCTACCGAACGGTCGGTAGTTTCAGTATATCAAATTTTTTCGTTACATACAAGTAGTTTTTGGAAATTTTGTTAATTCTCTCCCATCAAGCATTCAATTCCCCATTGAATAGTAGAGGTGGTCACTCCAAATCTTCAAGCAATATTTTTGCTTCAACTAAATCGAGGGTATCAAACCCTTCAGTGAACCAAGTGTATATCTCTGCCAATACTTTTTTCGCCTGGGCCTTTTTCCCCTGCAATTGCCAAAGGCGGTACAAACTTATCACTGCCCTTAATTCCAAAGACTTGGCACTCTGCTTGCGGGCTATCGCGATGGCATTGTAGAAGTTGGTTTCTGCTTCGGTCTCCTCTCCCGTTTTCAGCAACAATTCTCCCTTCATCCGATAAAGCTCAGCCTCCCAATAGCGTTCTTCCGTTCGCTCGATAAACGTGAATGCCTCGTCCACGGTAGCCAATCCTTTTTCCAGATTACCCGCTTTTGCCTGCGCCTCGGCTAGATAGCCAAAGGTCTCAGAACAATTCAACAAAACCCCTTCTGACCTCATACCTTCCAGGCCTTCGTGTATGATTGCCATTCCTTCTTGGATACCCCCCTGCAAAACAAGTGCTTCTCCCATGTGGCGGACACCAGTGGCATACCAGCCTCCCAAATTCCTATCCCGCGACAACTCCATCAATTCTTTTGCATACTTTATAAGCTCACTGCTATTCCGTCGCATGGAATTAAACGTGCAGCCCGCATAGCTCAGAACATCAGCCAGTGAAAAGGGGTGGCCCAGCGCTTGAGCCAATGAAATTGCTTCCTGGCTGCGCTTCAAGGCCTGGTCAGGATATCCCAGGCACCACAGACAACAAGCGTCATAGGCTAGAGCGCTCAATCCCGCATCCGATCCACGCAAGGATATGAAGGGATGGTGATGTTGTTCAGGTTTGTAAAAATCGATCACGTACCTTAAGTGCTCTCTGGCAGTTGAATGCTCTCCGAGACAAAACAGGATAAAGCCTTGATACCAATGGCACAGTGATATCAAGACCGAATCTTCAGCTACCCGAGCCAAGTTCAGTGCTTCTTCAGCAAGGTCTCCAGCCAGTCTATACTCAGCCCGTACATAATAAAGCACAGCTAATCCACCTAAGACCTGAACCATCTGAGAAGTGTTTCCAACCCGTTGGCACAATTCACGTGCTTTCATTAAAGTATTTTCCAATCCAGGGGCCGCTGCACCCAAAGCACCTTGAAGGGCAATGGAGTAGGCCAATTGCAGATCGAGTTCCTGCCGGGCACGTTGTGTGGATTTGGGCAGGACTTCCAGAATTGTCAGCCCCCTGCTCAAGTGCGCAATCGCCTCTTGGAAAGCGGAAAGCTGCATAGCCTTGCTCCCTGCCAGATGCAAATAGTGAACCGCCTTATCAACGATCCGGGCTTCCTCAAAGTGGCGCGCCAACTGCACAGCGACCGCTGCTGCATTTTCTTGTGAACCGTACAAGGTCTCAAGGTTGGTTCCAACCTGCTCGTGCAGGTACACACGCACTACCTCGTCCAAGCTGTTGTACAGGTATTTCTGGAAGAGGATGTGCCGGAACTGGTAACGAGAAACGAGTTGACCATCCACGCGCTGGATACTCTGCGCGCGTACCAGCCGATGCTTTCGATCCAATTCGCTGCTCAGATGCTCCAACATTTCCTGTGCGTCCATTCCTCGTACCCGGGCTACCACTTCAGCTGTAAACAATTCGCCTTCTACGCTGGCTACGTCCAATGCTTTTTGCAGGTTTTCAGGCAACCTCCCAATGCGCTCTTGGATGGCGGCTTCCACCCGCGCTGGCAATGTTCCCCAATTCAATGACGGGCTCGCGATCCAACAGTTCTGTGAGTCTTTGACGATATCGCCCCGTTCCTGCAAACCGCGTAGCAACTCGACCGTAAACAGCGGGTGACCCTGGGTTTGCTGGTAAAGCATCTCGCGGAACGAGGCTTCCAGGCAGTTAGGCTCGCTATCCAAAAAAGCGTCTATAAAATCTCGGTTTTGAGTCTGCGGTAGGTGTACGGTGATCGCTCCAAACATACGTCTGAATTCATTGATCACTGGTTCGAGTGGATGCCGGGTCCCATCCCTTCCCAGGGCAACTTCTTCGGAACGATAAGCGCCCAAAACCAGGATACGACTGCCAGCCAGACGCCGCCCGAGGTGGAAGAGCAAGTTAATGGAGCCGGCATCAGCCCATTGCAAATCGTCTACAATCAAGAGTAGAGGGCTTTGTTTTTCAAGGGTCTGCAAAACTTTGGCATATTGCTCGAACAGATCAACCTGGTGCAAGGTGGCAGCGCTAAGGACGGTCAACGGCTTTCGAGCAAGGAATTCATCCAGGCGCGTCAGCCAATTCGGCTGACCAGATGCACACATTCCAGCACGCTCACGCAGGGCAGCGCGCTGAATGAAGGTGTCGATTAAATCTGGCCCGGCCTCTACCATCGCCTGTGCCGCAACAGGCAATCCATTCCACAAACGGAGGGCATGTTCCCGGGAGATGGCTCCCGCTGCCCATTTTGATTCCACACCTCCGGTCAACAATTCCAGGATTTCGCGAAAGGGCAGGTAAGGATCACCAATTCCTGTATATGCGTTGCAATTCCCGTTGGCGACGACCAGATCAGCATGCCTATCTTGGACACGCCGCGAATATTCAGCCAGCAAGGATGTTTTACCACTGCCCGCTTCGCCCGTTACAAATACAACTTTGCCCTGCCCTGCTATAGACCCTTCCAAGAACTTTTCCAGTTGTGCTAATTCATTTTCACGCGCGACCAGTACAGGAGCTTCAAGATGGAATGGCTGCTCATCAAGGAAGGGGGGAATCCGGACGCCGAGATCCATCTGGACATCCGATGCAGGCGCGAGCATTTTCAGTTTTCCATCCCGGATTTGCTCATACAGTTTCGTGGTTTCTTCGGTCGGTTCAACCTGCAACTCATCAGCCAGAATCTTGCGACAGGATTCGTACTGGGCCAGGGCCGCACTGCGTTGACCGCTGAGCGCCATTACACGCATCAGTTGCTGGTGTGCTGTTTCATCCCAGGGTTCCAGTTCAAGTTGCCGATAGGCATAAGACTGCGCTTGTTCGTAATCGCCGCGGTCTTCACAGGATTCGGCCAGGGTGTGCAGGGTGGATGAGGCCTGCCGGGCAAGCCGTTCGCGCGTCAGCAGCATCCACTCTTCGAAAGCGGGACTATCGTCCAGGGAAAAACCTTCCAGGAAGCTGCCTTGATATAGGTCAATTGCTTTATTCAATTGGTCCAAATAAGATGGGCAATTCTTATCGGCCTCTATACCCTCGATGAAAGCCGTTACATCCAACCCGTAATTGCTTGATGAATTGAATTGTATGCTCTCTCTGGAAATCAGGAGAAAAGGAGGATCTGCCGCGTGGTCATTAATTGCGCGCCGAAGATCGGAAAGGGAGTAGCGCAGGTTGCTCAGGGCGTCACGATCCGGCCAATCGGGCCAGAGCAACCCGGCCAGCCTCTCGCGGCGGTGCGGCCGGCCCGATTCCACCGCTAGGTAGGCCAGCAACGCCCGAATTTTGTTGGATTTGAAACCCGTGATGGGTTGTCCATCCAGTGTTGCCTGGAAAGAACCCAATAAGGAAAGTGACAGATGTGCCACGGTCTCTCCTCCGAAATTATTCGGAATCATTCAGAGCCTAAAAATATTGTACCTTATTCGGGAGAAACTTGTTGCAAATTTCACGAATCCGCCACGTTCAAGCCACGTACTCACCACCCCCTTTATCTATACTATGCATGAAACTAGCCACCAACTATCTACCAAGGAGGTAGAAATGTCCACAAATACACCTGTTGTAAATAGATGGTCCAAGCACTTCTCTGTCGCCTTGATCATCCTGGTGGTCGGATTGATCCTGAGTTACCTTGTGATCGTCCCTCCGCCAGCGCTCACCCAGCCAGCTTCCTCTACCATCGTCAACGAGAACAGTATCCATTTAGGTCGTCAGGCTGATGCAGCTCGCTACACGGCCATGGCTAAATTCTATACTGCAAAGGCTGAAAGCACTCAGCGAGGACGTGTAGCCGATGCTGCTCGCTACAACGCTATGGCAAAATACTTTGCGGCTAAAAGTGGAGGCGTCCAACTTGGTCGCGAGGCCGATGCTGCCCGTTACACAGCCATGGCCAAATTCTATGCTGCGAAGGAAGGCGTCAGCATCCAACGCGGACGCGAGGCCGACGCAGCCCGTTATACCGCCATGGCCGAATTCTATGCTGCAAAGGAAGCCGCCAGCATCCAACGCGGACGCGAGGCCGATGCCGCCCGCTATAACGCGATGGCTGAGCAATATATAAAAAAGTAACAAATCCTCTCATCGGTATAGCTGGGAATTTCATTAACAAGCCCTATGAGACTGGTTTTCTCATAGGGCTCCATTTTTATAATCAGTAGATCACGAAATAGCTTGGAGAAGCCCGAAAATAGGGGGGCAGAGCAGGCGCGCGCCCGCTCCACACCCCTATTTTCGGGTCCTCTTTCAATTTTCGTAAAGAACTGATAATAATTATTTTCAATAAATGAAATATCAAAAACGGATAAATATCTCCCAATTTCTTCACAAGACAGGGAAACTTTGGTACAAATAGGGGTACAATAATATTATGACCGCCGAACAAGGGTATGTACTTGTAGTAGACGATATACCGGATATCCTGAAACTTCTGGATGCAACCTTGCAATTCAAGGGGTACCGCGTAGTCACGGCTCGCGATGGCCAGGAGGCGCTGGATGCTATTCTACGAGAGCATCCGGCGTTGGTCATTGCCGATATCCTGATGCCCAAGATGGATGGGTTCAGTCTCTTGCACAGGATTCGCTTGAACCCGGAAACCCGCGATATCCCAGTGATCTTTCTCTCTGCTACGTATATTTCGCAAGAAGACAAGGAATTTGCACATGCCATCGGGGTAACCCGATTTATCGAAAAACCCGTCGATTGGGATAAATTCCTGCCAATCATCTCGGATATTCTGGAGCAGGGAGCGCCTGCCACGCCCATATCGATCAATGAATTCGAATTCTACGATGGGTATCGGAAACGACTCGAAACAAAACTGAATCAAAAGGTCACGCAGATCGCCCGTGATGAACATTTGCTGAGAACCCTTTCGGAAGCAGAGAAACCCACCTTTGAATCTACACTGCAACAAGCAATCAAAGATCGGGATGAGATCCAACACCTGCTTGCCGAAATCCGCGAGCGCCTGGCAACGTACAACAAATCAAAATAACAATCGTTATCTTTTCTAATCGAAAATCGGAAAAACTAATACGATAGCAGACTCAACCCGCTCCACGAAGCGGGATATTTTTTATCCCAGACGTTGTCGAAAGAATCTCCGAAAAAAGGGATCCTTTTTTCGGGTTTCTCCCAGCCATTTCGTGATTTACTGATATTTGTGTGCATGCAAAGGTTGTCAGAAAGTACCGTGAAAATGGATGGGTGTGCGAGGCATACCCACCCATTTTCACAGATTGTCCCTGACACGTTTTACGGCACACTGATATTTTATAATTCCCAACAAATAGTAAAATAGTGATGGTCCTCAATTCAGCGAAAGGAGCAACCTCATGCAAATATCACGTATTGAAGTCACTCCCGCGCTATTGAAGCTGCATACACCATTTCGATCCGCGGCGCACCCGGAACCGGTCATGCAGATCGAGACGGTTTTTCTCCGCGCCGAAACTGTCCGCGACTACGGGCATGCCTGGGGATGTACGGTCTTAGATCCTTTCGGCACAGAGACATTGGAGCAGGTCTTACGTGCCTGTCATGCCTGCGCCGATAAACTACGCGATCTCAACCCGCTCAACACCCAATACGCCCTGGCGGAATTATCCGGGTTGATGAATGGATTGTCCGCCGTACGATGTGCTTTCGATTTACTATTGTATGACCTGTTGGGACTTTGGTCCGGCCTGCCGCTATACCGGCTCCTGGGCGGTTACCGTGATCGGATCCAGACCTCCATCACGCTCAGCCTCGACGATTTGCCTGTCACCGTGGAAACAGCTCAAAAGCACGCCCGAGCTGGGTTCCGCATTCTCAAGCTCAAGGGCGGACTCGATCCAGAACAGGATGTCCGCCGTGTGCAGGCTGTCAAACGGGCGCTTCCCGATTTGACCCTGCGTCTGGATGCCGACCAGGGCTATAGCGTCCAGGCGGCGTTGGACGTGGCACGCGCCCTGGAAGGGCAACTCGAGTTCCTTGAACAGCCCACCCCGGCAGAGGATCTGGTCGCTCTGTGGCAGGTCACTGAAAACAGCCCGGTGCCCATCCTGGCAGACGAAAGCCTGCGTGGACCGGCATCGGCGTTGGAAATCGTCAATCAGCGCGCTGCGCACGCGGTCAGCACCAAACTGGCTTCCTGCGGCGGCCTGGACTGCGCGCGCCAGATCGACACCATCGCCCGCGCAGGACATCTTGCCACCATGGTCGGTTGCATGAGCGAACCAGCCCTGCTCATCGCCGCCGGTCTGGCCCTGGCATTGAGCAGCCCCAATGTCCGCTACGGCGACCTGGATGGCCACTTCGACCTCGAAAACGACCCGTCCGTTCCCGGATTTCAATTTGTCGATGGCTGGCTGATTGCCACCGACAAACCGGGGCTTGGATGTACTGTCGAGTTGTAAAGATGAGCCTCGAAACAGACTCTGCTCAATACCTTCAACCCGGCTTGGTCGCGGAAATCAGTACCACGGTCCGCGAAACTGAAACCGCCGCACAATTGGGCAGCGGAACAGTGCCGGTCTACGCCACGCCTGCGCTCGTTGCCCTGATGGAGAACGCTGCTGTCCGCGCGCTGGAAGGGCACCTGCCAGTCGGTTACACCACGGTTGGTGTGCACATCGACGTGCGCCACCTGGCGGCTACCCCAATCGGCATGCAGGTTCGCGCCCATGCGGAACTGGTCGAAGTAAAGGGGCGTAAATTAAACTTCCGCATTCAGGCCTGGGACGAAGTCGAACAGATTGGAGATGCCAACCACATTCGCTTCCTGCTGGACGAAGAAGCATTTATGGCAAAGGTTGGAAAGAAAGGATACAAACCGGGTTAAACGCGTTGCGCCTACCTCCCGATGTCCATGCTATAATAAACTTATGACAACTCCCACCCCAGAAGCATCCGAGACAATTGGTATAGAAGCATCCCCAGAAGGGACAGAATTAGCCCAACGCGAAGCAGAACGCCGCCAACGCACCATTGTCATTGCCGCTGTCATCCTGCTCGTCGTATTGATTGCCGGGATCGTTGCTGCCGTTGCTGGGTTGTTGCAACCGGACACACCCACAGATAAGATCCGCGATATTTTCATCATCTTTATGGCGCTCGAGTCGCTGCTGATCGGTGTGGCGTTGATCGTGTTGATCGTCCAGTTCGCCAGTTTGATCAACCTGCTGCAGAACGAAGTGCGTCCCATTCTAGATGCCACTAACGAGACAGTCAACCACCTGCGCGGCACAGCTGAGTTCCTGGGCGAGAATCTGGTCGAACCAGTCATCAAGCTGAATGGTTATCTAGCCGGTATGCAACGTATGTTAGAATTACTCGGAATTAAGAAAAAATAAGCATCCCAAGGAAAGGAGATAAAATAAAATGTCTGATCGAGATGAATTTGGAGCATTCCTGGTAGGGTTTCTGGTCGGCGGCCTTACGGGCGCAGTGGTTGCCCTTCTGATGGCTCCGCAATCCGGTGAAGAGACTCGCGCCCTGATCAAGGATAAGAGCATCGAACTCCGTGACAAGGCTCAGGTTACAGCCGAAGAGGCATTGGCAAAGGCTGAAGCCGCCGCTGCGGAAGCACGCGCCCGCGCAGATGAACTGGCCAAGCAACTCAAAGAACGCGGAACAGAAGTAATCAGCACGGCAAAAATAAAAGGCCAGGAGGTGGTATCCACCGCCAAAGCCAAAGGGCAGGAGGCTGTCGAAAGCGTCAAGAAAGTCGTCCCCCACAAAAAGGGTGGTACGGAAGAAGCCGCTTAGTTTACAACCCATCTATGTAGCGTGAGGGTTTGGCTGGCGCCAGTCAAACCCTTGTTTTGTTCCCATGCGACTCCTCGGCCGTGTCCTGCGCCTCTTTTTCCACCTACTCTACCATCCCCTCGCTTGGAGCTATGACCTTGTCGCCGCTACCGTCTCTCTTGGACGTTGGAACGACTGGGTCCTGACGGTCGTTCCGTTCATCGAGGGTAACCGCATCCTGGAACTCGGCCATGGTCCCGGACATTTGCAGCGCTTCTTGCTCGACCGGGAGCTGTTTGCCGTTGGATTGGACGAATCCCGGCACATGGGACATCACGCCAGAAAGAAACTATTCCATAGTGGTTGCACGCAAAACAGGTTAGTACGCGGCCTGGCGCAATCACTCCCTTTTTCGAACAGCATCTTCGACACACTCGTCGCGACGTTCCCATCCGAATTCATCTTCGAGCCGCAAACCCTGCGCGAGGCATGGCGAACGTTGAAAAACGGTGGCAGGTTTGTCGTCCTGCCAGCTGCGTGGATTACTGGGAAAAAGCTTATGGAACGTTACGCAGCCGAGCTGTTCCGGGTTACCGGACAGGCTCCGTCTGATCCTATCGAAGTCGTTTGTGAGAGATTAAAAACGCCTTTTGTAGAGGCAGGCTTTAAAGTTGAAATGGAACAGATTGAAGTAAAATCAAGCCTTGTAATGATTGTAATCGCCAAGAAAATATAGAGAAAGATACAGGAGTTACGCAGTTGAATAGGAGAGGTTTTAAAAATAAGGGAATTGGACTTGTGCTCAAAAAACTCCGCGAACCTGTCAACGGTCTCACGCACCTCTTTGCCGCCTTTGCTGCTCTGATTGGAGTGATCACCCTGCTGATCGTCGCTTGGGGTAGCTTTAGCAAAGCCATAGCCTTAACCATTTACGGCATCAGCCTGGTTCTGCTATTTACGGCCAGCGCGGCATACCACATGGTGAAGGCCAGGCCAAAAGTGCTGGAAATCCTGCGCAAGTTGGACCATGCCGCCATTTACCTGCTGATCGCAGGGACTTACACACCGTTTTGCGCTATCATGTTCGATGGATTTTGGAAATGGGGCATGCTGGCGATCATCTGGTCGCTGGCATTGATTGGGAGTGTAGTCAAAATCTTTATCATCAACGCGCCGCGCTGGCTCAACGCCGGGATCTATATCGTGATGGGCTGGCTTTGCATAGTCGCCATCGGGGAAATGTTACGCGTGCTGCCGCCCTGGGCGCTGACCTGGCTGCTGATGGGGGGAATTATCTACACGCTTGGCGCGGTCGTCTATATCACCAAGGCCATGAACTTCTGGCCGGGTAAATTTGGCTTTCATGAAATCTGGCACATATTTGTGATTCTAGGCGCACTGGCACATTTCATTGCGATTGCCTTCTTCGTTGCACCAGTGAGCGGGATATAAACAAAGAATTCGTGAAGGAATTTGATGCTTTCCAACTTCAACTTGAATCACCTGCTGACATTCCCCATAAAGGATGCGGAGGCCCGTCAACAATTCTTGATCGGTGCTTTGGTCTATCTGGCCTCGTTCATCGTTCCGATTCTTCCAATGCTGGTAGCCATAGGCTATACCGTGCGCATCATGCGCCAGGTGCTAAAGGGAGAGCCGGCCCACATGGTGGCATGGGATGAATGGACAGAAATGCTCGTCGATGGCGCACGGCTCTTCGGTGTGCGTCTGGTTATCATGCTTCCAGTTTTTCTGCTTATGTTCCCCTTGATGGGATTAAGCTTCGTCCTGCCCTTCCTCATGGAAAACGCCGGCCGGAACGCAGAATGGATAGCCGTCCTGTTTCCGCTGGTCTTTGGTGGAATTTTTCTCCTGCTTATGCCGCTTTCGATTCTAGCCAGCATGATTCTTCCTGCAGCCGAAGTCCACGTGACGGACAAACGCGAATTCGGGGCGGCATTCCGGGTGCGGGAATGGTGGAAGATCTTCCGGGCGAACTGGTCCGGTTTCCTGCTGGCGCTTGCGATTGCCTACGCGATCAGTTTTGCACTGACGATCATCGTACAGTTCGCCATGTTCACCCTGGTGTTGGTCTGCGCGCTGCCATTTATCCTGCCTGCCATCGCAATGTACACCTCGCTGGTCATGTATACTGCGTTTGCACAGGCATACAAGGCAGGGCAGGATAGATTGCAAACCGGGAATGAAGTTGTCAGCCTGCCTTGACTTTTAGCACCGCCTCTTCGTTCTTCCGCTTGTGGCGCGCCAGCGCAGCCCGGAAAAGCAAATCCACAAATCCGGCATGGCCGTGCGGATCGTATTGCAGGATGAAATCTGCCATGCCGGGTGCTTCCGGCGGGTAGAATACTGCACCTTGTGGGTTGATCTCCAGCATATACAACTCACCCTGCGCATCCATGCGGATATCACAGCGACCGTAGCCGGTTCCATCCAGCCCACGGAACAGCTTGGCCGACATGTCACGCAAGCGCGTGGCGAGCGGTTCATCTTTCACCGGGACGACTGACATTTCGTTGAACCGGTACCACTTCATGTCGGTATGCTTGAACGACTCGCCGGATGGAAAAAGTATCTCGACTGGTATATAAACCACAGGGCTGGCCGGATCATCCGGATTCTCGGAGACCAGCACCGAGAACTCGCGCCCTTCGATAAACTCTTCGACCAAAGCGCCGCCAAAGTCACGCAACATGCGGTCCAGTTGAGTTTCAAGCTGTTCCGCACATGTGACGCGCGAATCCTTGACCAGACCAATGCTGCCATAACTACTGGGGTGTTTGACAATCATCGGGTAATGCAATCCATCCATCCCCATTTTGTAGGCATCCAGACTTTCAAATGTCAAGCCGCGCGGTGCCCTTATACCAAAGTGCTGGCAAACACGTTTCATCTGCTCGCGTGTGGGTTCATAGAAATGCGAAGCGGCTCCGGTAAAAGGGACATTCAGCGCCTCTAAAGCAAGGACGACATCCAAGCCAGGACGATCCTCGTCTGCGGCACCATCACACATGTTCAGGAAAATATCAAACCCTCGCTGTGCGAGGGCTGTTAGCTCATCCTTCACATTTGGTCGATGCAGGTCGTTCAATTCCCATTCATGATTTTGCAAATAATACGATGGGTCAAATGGGTCTCCCCACTCCGGGTCACTCAGGACACAAACTTTCATCGCTCCTCTCATTGATCCTGGTTTTCGAAGATACCGGGATGTTCATAATCATATTGTGATACATTGCAGTGAAGTATTATATGTTGATTATGAAATAATGGAAGGGTAAATAACAACCAATTTGTGCTATTCATACTCTAAGAAGTAATGTAAAAACAACTTCCCGTTTTTAATGTTCGCGAGCAGTTGCACTGCGAGCAGGATGCAGTGCAACTGCATCCAAAACAAGGAACTTTTTTTACAATGGTTTTGCCTTGGCCTAAAGCCGCATCCACTTGGTGCAGTAAGGCTACAATTTTTCAGGTTTTCGTCGTTTCATCAGAGAGTTGTACCTTTTTCGGGCGCTGGACTCTCATTTTGCTTGGGTAAAATTTTTCGAGGCAGGTCAATCGCTAGTTGTGAGTGTTTTGACACCATTTGAAAGTCTATGAAACAATTTCCTCCTACACTTGGACGAAACATCAGACGCAAGGAGGAAGACAATGAGAGTCAAGATGATCCTGCCAGCGTTGACTGAAGCCAAAAGTCCATTTTGGAGGCCAATAAAATACTCGCTATTTCCGCCGCTGGGCTTGGCCACACTCGCCGCTTATCTCGATCAAGATGATGAGATCAGCCTGGTCGATGAGCATGTCGAGAGTTTGAAAACAGATGATGCACCCGACCTGGTTGTCATCCAGGTGTATATCACCTCAGCTTACCGTGCCTATGAAATCGCTGATCACTATAAAACCAGAGGAGCCTACATCTGCCTGGGCGGTTTGCATGTTACATCCATGCCTGAAGAAGCTGCCCAACATGCGGACACGGTTTTTATTGGACCCGGTGAAGATATCTGGCCGGCCTTCTTGGGCGATTACCGGGCAGGGTGCCCGAAAAAAGAATATCGATCCCATACCAGGAGTTTAGTAAATATTCCCCTTCCCAGGCGGGATTTGATCAGGCGCAATTTGTACCTCGTCCCAAATTCAATTGTCGTCTCAAGAGGTTGCCCCCATCGGTGTGATTTCTGCTACAAAGAGGCCTTCTTCAAAGGCGGGAAGTCTTTCTACACATTAACGGTCGATCGTGCCTTAACCGAGATCGATACCTTGCCCGGAAGACATCTGTATTTTCTGGATGATCATTTGTTCGGGGATCCATACTTTGCGAGCGAACTCTTCGAAGGGATGCGAGGCCTGGGTCGCTTGTGGCAAGCCGCCGGAACGGTACAATCCATCCTAAAGCCCGGTTTGATGAAAAAGGCGGCTGAGGCCGGGTTGCGCAGTTTATTTGTCGGCTTCGAAACGCTCAACCCGAGCAATTTGATACTACAACACAAGTATCAAAATCTTAACCGGGATTACTCACAGGTCATCCAACATTTACACGATTTGGGAGTGATGGTCAATGCAAGTTTCGTCTTTGGAATGGACGATGACGATGCTACGGTCTTCGATCGGACCGTGGAATGGGCCATCCGCCAGGGCATAGAAACAGCGACTTTTCATATCCTGACACCTTATCCAGGAACGGCATTGTACGAAAACATGAAACGTCAAGGGCGAATTTTGACCTCGAATTGGGACCAGTATGACACACGCCATGCTGTTTTCGAACCAGCAAACATGTCTCCCGAGGTCTTGGAGGAGGGGTATTGGCACGCATATCACGAATTCTATAAATGGAGCAATATCTTTCACGCGGGGTTCGTCCACGAACACGCAACCGAAATCCTCAGGCACATCGCTTATACTGGCGGGTGGAAGAAGTTCGAACCACTATGGGATTGGGTGATTCGCGCAAAACGTGTCGCCAGTTTCCTCCCCTTGTTAGAGTCCATATTAAGCGGATTTGGATTACACCAGACCGAAGATATTCCAGAAAAGGGCTTCTCGCTCCAAAGAAATGCTCTATGAGGTTCCTGGCTCCACCATTTCCACAAAGCGCCGCGCATACAACGGCGCATCCAACGGCCAGCGCGAGGTGACCAGGTTCCTGTCCTGCACAACGAACGGCCAGATCATCAGCGGACCATTCTTGAAATTCTCGGGGTCTTTGAGCACGCCTCGCACTTCATCGGCCACATAGCAATCATAGGTGCGGTAGCGGCGGCCTAACAGCCAGAATGTCAGCGCGTAGCCGGAGAATTCCAGGTCTTTGGTCAGCGCAGTGACTGTGTAATCCCACAAAACACTTTTCCCCGTTTCCGGGTCGATCGCGCGCGCCAGCACCAACATGCCGTGGCAGATCGCGCCGACCACCTTACCCTGGCGGAAGAATTCCACCATCTTTGCCTGGAGCGTCTCGCTTTCCAGGTATTGCTTCATGCCGGGCGCGTGGCCGCCGGTCAGGGAAACGGCGTCGAAGTCGTCCACATTGATTTCTGCGTATGGGATTGGACGCTGGAACTCAGGCGCAGCCGCCATCTTTTTGTAATTAGCCAGGCCGCGCGGGCCGGCTCCCAGTGGCCCGAAGATCGGCCCTTTGAGCAGGCGCGGGTCGCAGGCAGCCGTGTTCCCGTTTTCGGTGGCAAACGTGACCTGCCATCCACGTTCCGCACAGGCCTTCCACGGAAAGGCGGATTCGGATGGATCGAAATCGTGATCGGGCAATGGGATCAAAATGTGTGGCTGGGACATCTTGCCTCCGAATTTGTGGGATTTTTACGAAGATGCCTGTATAATAATCATGAAATTATAGCTGATCGCACAATCCAATTTCCAGTCCACAGGCCACAGTCTCCTTATCAAGATGACTTTCACCAACGAAAGGTATCAATTGCTACGAGAGGTTTTCCGGGGCAAGCGCCTGCCGCTGGCTTTCGTGGATTTGGATGCCTTCGATGCGAATGTGGCTTACGTTGCCCAAAAAGCGCAGGGCACAGGCAAAACCATCCGACTGGGTACGAAATCCATCCGTTGCGAGCCGCTCATGCAACGGATTTTGGAATACAGCGATATCTATCGGGGATTTCTGACCTATACTGTCGAAGAGACAAAATTCTTGGCAGATAAGGGACATGACGACTTCATCGTCGCCTACCCGACCATCCAACCCAGCGATATCGAACTTCTCATCCGCCTCGCGCGGGACGGGAAGTCTGTCTCCGTTATGGTGGATTCCCGTGAACACATCCAGGTTCTCTCAAACGCGGGCGAGCAGGCCGGCGTGACTCTCTCCGCCTGCCTCGAAGTGGACCTGGCCTACCGCCCGTTTGGCACGGATCGGATCCATCTAGGCCTGCGTCGCAGCCCGATCCGCACTCCTGCGCAGGCGCTTGAATTAGCAAAGCGAGCAAGCTCGCTCAAGGGCGTGCGGATCGATTGTTTGATGGGCTATGAAGGTCATATTGCTGGCGTCAACGATGACTTGCCCGGACGGGCACTCAACAACTTTGTCATGCGCACGCTGAAAAAATTGTCAGTGAAGGAATTGACGTCGAGGCGGCAGGCAGTCGCCCGGTCCCTGAGAGAGGCGGGTGTGGAACTTCGGCTGGTCAACGGCGGCGGGTCGGGCAGCCTGGTCTCCACGCTGACGGATGAGTCCGTCACCGAGGTCACCGTTGGGTCCGGGTTCTACGCATCGGGTTTGTTCCACCATTTCAAGGAAGTCCAATACCAGCCATCCGCATTTTTTGCCTTGCAGGTGGTGCGCGTGCCAAAGCCGGGCATGGTCACCTGCCTGGGCGGCGGATATATCGCATCGGGGCCAACCGAAGCCGGCAAAGCGCCGCTGCCTGTCATGCCAGTCGGGATGCAATACCTGCCGCTGGAGGGCGCTGGCGAAGTACAAACGCCCTTGCAACTGGCAAAAGGCACACCTGAAATTGCACTGGGGGATCCGGTTTTTTTCCAACACGCCAAAGCAGGCGAGTTGTGCGAAAGATTCGATGAGCTTTATCTTGTACAGAATGGAAAGATTGTGGAGGTTGTCAAAACGTATCGCGGAGAAGGGATGAATTTTCTTTAGCCCTCGCTGAGCGGAGACCGTGGCTCGCAGTCGCATCGTCCCCGAAATAGCTGGTGCCCTTCGACTACACTTCCCTTGGTCGCTCCGCTCAGGACAAAAAAGCCAAAGGAGAATACCAATGAAGAGAACGCTCAAACATATCAGTTATTCGATGGGGAACTTCGCCAATACCATCGCCTACCAGGTGTTCGGCAACCGCATCCAGTTCTACTACGTGGATATTTTGGGACTTAATGCAGCAACAGCCGGGGTGATCTGGACCATTTATGGCTTGTGGAACGCCATCAACGATCCACTCATGGGACAGGTATCCGACCGGACCCGCTCGCGCTTTGGCAGACGAGTCCCCTACGTAGCCTTCGGGGCCATTCCCCTTGGGCTTTCGTTTTTCTTTCTATGGACACCACCCGGACACAGCCCCTTTGTGCTGGCTGCATATTTCCTTGCACTATTATTCATCTTTGACACGCTCTACAGCCTCACCATCATCGCCTATAATGCCCTCTTCCCCGAAGTTGCACCGACCAACCGTGATCGGGTGGACCTCTCCGCCACGCGCGAGATCCTGGCCACCGTAGCGCTCTTGATATCCTATATCGTGGCTCCCATCATCGCCGAGGAAGTCGGTTACATCGTCATGGGAGCCATCATGGGTGGCTTGATTGCCCTCGGTTACCTGATCGCCATGATCGGCGTGAAGGAAAAGCCAATCGACGAAGCCAAAGAAGAATCCTTAAGCCTGGGACGATCCTTAAAAATCGTGCTCACCAGCATTCCCTTTCGCTGGTTTCTGGGAGCAAACATCGCCAAGGAATATGTCTGGCTGCTTTTGGGCGCCATGCTGCCCTTCTGGCGGAAATATGCGCTGGGCATTCAAAGCGAGGTCGATGTGTTTGGCACGAGTCTGAGCGGCGGAGATGCAGAAGCGGTTCTGCTTGGTATTCCGCTGGTGATGACCATCCCCGCCCTGTTGATCTGGAGTCCGGTGGTTAAGAGAATCGGTTACCGCAAAACCTGGATCATTTCATCCCTGACTTTCATTCCCGGCCTGTTGGCGATGACATTTGCCAGGGACTTCAATTCGGGTCTGTTGGGTACCTTGCTCATCATTCCCGGCTTGGCCGGCTCCATGATCATGCCCTTCCCGGTCATATCGGAAGTGATCGACGACGACGCCAAGAAAGAACACGGCTACCGTCGTGAAGGGCTCTTCTTCGGGATGAACGGTGGTATCGTCAAACTGGCTTTCTCTGCACAGGGTATCCTGTTCGCCATCGTCACTGGCCTGACCGGTTTCGCCGCAGGCAGCGATGTCCAAACTGAAACGGCCATATGGGGTATCCGTTTCCTGATCGGTGTTACGCCTATGATTGCCGCACTGGTGACTGCGTTCTGCATGTGGAAGTATCCCCTGGGACGCGACTTTAAATCCGAATAAATCCAAAGGAGAAGCAATGAACGAGGCTACCAAACTCACCTGGCTCAAAAGAGTTCTCATTTTCAAAATGCTGGTCGTGCTGCTGATATGGGGTCTGCCGACCTGGATCGCGCCCGAATCCGTGCTCAAACTCTTCGGCGAAACCCTGCCCGATCCGCCCTTCTACATGCGCATCTTCGGCGCCACGCAGATCGGCCTGGTCTTCCTGTACTGGCTGGCTTACCGCAACCCGGTCAAGAACCGCGACATGATTCGCTACGCTGTCGTGGACAATACGGTCGCATTCCTGACCATGCTGGGCTATGCTTTCACAGTCGGCATCACCAATCCCACCGTGTGGGTCTCGGCCGTGCTGGTGTTGTTCTTTGCCATTGCTTTTTACGTACTGACTCCAAAGGAAGCATAACCTAAAAGTCTATAGAGAGCGCAGAGTTTAAAGTCTCTGTGAACTCCGCGGTGAAAAAGATGCTAGAACAAGCCCTCACTTACGCCCGGGAACATCGCAAAGCGCACCTGTCCCAACTTCAAGACTGGTTGCGCATTCCCAGCATTTCCACCTTGCCTGCGCACAAAGACGATATCCGCCGCGCT
Organism: Anaerolineales bacterium; assembly: GCA_034435215.1. Classification (GTDB taxonomy): domain Bacteria; phylum Chloroflexota; class Anaerolineae; order Anaerolineales; family Villigracilaceae; genus JAABUE01. The sequence continues at coordinate 5,265 of DAOTXM010000242.1, read as the reverse complement.
GCTCAATTTGCCGCCGATAAACTTTCCGGAATTGGATTCCCGCGCGTGGATATCGACGAGACGCCCGGCCATCCCATCGTTTACGCGGAACGCAGCGGTCTCGATGCCCCAACCCTGCTGCTCTACGGTCATTATGACGTTCAGCCTGTCGATCCTTTCGACGAGTGGATGCGTCTACCGTTCGATCCCGTCATCGAAGGCGATAACCTGTATGCCCGCGGCGCATCCGATGACAAGGGGCAGGCTTTTGCTGTCCTGGCTGCCCTGGAGGCCTACCTCAAGACCAGCGGGATCCTGCCTGTCAATGTCAAAGTACTGCTGGAAGGTGAGGAGGAAGTCACCAGCCCGAATTTGTTTCCCTACATCCGTGACCAAGCACAAAAATTGGCCGCGGATGCCATTCTGATCGCGGATCAGGACATGCTCGATCCTAAAGTACCCGTCGTGATGTGGGGTGTGCGCGGCAACCTGTATATCGAGATCGAGGTGCGCGGTCCAGCCCGCGACCTGCACTCTGGCACCTTCGGCGGCGCGGTGGACAACCCGTTCAACGTGCTGGTACGCATGCTGGCCGGCTTGCAGGATGGAACGACCCGCAAAGTGCTGATCCCCGGCTTTTATGACGATGTGCAGGAACTAAACGCAGAGGAACGCGCCCTGATCGCCCAAGCCCCGATCAATGACGAGATCGGGCTGCATCTCACGGGAGCGTCTGCGCTGGGCGGCGAGGCGGGGTATCCCCTGGCGGAGCGCGTCAGTGTGCGGCCTACACTGGAAGTGCACGGCATTGCCGGCGGCTTCACGGGCGAAGGTATGAAGACCGTCATCCCGACAAAAGCAACCGCCAAAGTGAGTATGCGCCTGGTCCCGGACCAGACACCGGATGAAATTGCCGAATCTCTGGAAGCATACTTACGAAAACTCTGCCCACCTACTGTGCAAATGGATTTCCGTGTCCTTGGGAAGGCCAACCCTGTGAAAATCGACTACAAATCCCCGGCGGTGCAGGCGGCTGCCACAGCCTATGAACGCGGATTTGGCTACCCGCCGGTCTTCCTGCGTGGTGGTGGGTCACTGCCGATTGTACAGACCATGATCGAAGAATTGAGTCAGCCGGGTAGAGGCGACATCCCGGTGGTAATGATCGGCTTCGGCCTGCCCGATGATCGCACCCACGCCCCGAACGAGAAATTCTACCTGCCAAATTTCTACCACGGCATCGAGACGGTCATCCATTATTTGGAGTTGTTCAAAAGCGTTTCGCCCTGAACGGAGCGATCCTGCCGGTCGAGTAAGCGCCGCGGCGTCGTATCGAGACCAGGGAGCGCTGTGGAAGGGCGCTTTGGCGACGAGCCGCGTCCTTTGCTCAGATCGTATAACACAACGAACATTTATCTTGTCTATCCTGACCATCCTGTTTGAAAAGAAAGAAGCAAGGAGAAATCATGCAAATCCCAGAAAAAGGGCACCCAAAGGAACAAGTCCTCAGCATGCTGGAGGCCATCAAATCCCGCGATATGGATTGGAAAGCGGGCAAGGTCTGGTGTTATGTCTACAACCCGGGCGAGGACCCCAACGAAGTGGTCAGGGAAGCCTACCTGTCGTTCCTGACCGAGAACGGGCTCGACCCAACCGTGTTCCCGTCCATGCTGAAGCTGGAGACGGATGTGGTGCGCATGCTGGCCACCCTGCTGCGTGGCGACGAAAATGTGGTTGGTCACCTGACCACAGGCGGCACAGAGAGCATCATGTTGGCCGTGAAAACAGCGCGCGACCGGGCACGGGCGCTGCACCCTGAAATCACCCAGCCCGAAATGGTGCTGCCGATTACCGCGCATGCGTCCTTTCACAAGGCAGCGCATTACCTGGGAGTCAAACCAGTGGTTACGCCGATCAACCCGGAGACCTTTCGCGCCGATGTGGAGGCAATGCGTGCAGCCATCACGCCCAATACGATCCTGCTGGTGGCCTCCGCGCCGAGTTACTCGCAGGGCGTGATCGACCCGATCACCGAAGTCGGAAAACTGGCTCAGGAAAAAGGGTTGCTCTTTCACGTGGATGGCTGCGTGGGCGGCATCCATCTCTCGTTCATGCGCAAGCTGGGCTACGACCTACCTGACTTCGATTTCACTGTTCCAGGCGTGACATCCATCTCCGCTGACCTGCACAAGTATGGTTACGCGGCCAAGGGCGCGTCGTGCGTGATGTACCGTAACAAAGATCTTCGCAAGTACCAGATCTTCGCCTGTACCAACACCACCGCTTACACGCTGATCAACCCGACCGTCACCTCCAGCAAAAGCGGCGGCCCGATGGCAGGCGCTTGGGCAATCCTGAATTACCTGGGCGAGGAAGGTTTCAAGCACATCGTCCAGACCGTGCAGGCAGCCACCCACAAGCTGATCGACGGCATCAACGCCATCCCCGAGTTGGAAGTGCTTGGCCAGCCCGCCATGTGCATGTTTTCGTTCAAGTCCGATGTCATCAATGTCTACCAGCTGGGGGATGCCATGGCCAAACGCGGCTGGTATATCCAGGGCCAATTTTCCACGCCGTACACGCCGCGCAACCTGCACATTTCGGTCAACTACGGAACCACGCACCAGGTGGATAACCTGCTCAAGGATTTACGGGAGTGCGTCCAGGAAGTCAAGCAGATGGAACCAATCGACAGCGCAGCCATCCGCGCCATGGTCGACGCGGCGCTGAGCAGCCCGGACCCCGAAGCTGCGTTCGGTCAACTGGCCGCCAGTGCCGGGCTGACTGGCACCGACCTGCCCGAGGAAATGGCCTTCATCAACGAAGTTCTGGATGCGCTCCCCGACCCGCTCTGCAACGTGTTCCTGGTCAATTACTTCAACGACTTATATGCCTAATACTACTCTGATTTATACCCCGACCAAAGACCGGATCCTCCCTGCCTGGAGAGGCGAGGTATCACGCTTAAAGATGCGATAACCGCCACGCTTATCTTTTTTTGCCATGCGAAGCGCGAGTTGTGCATCCTGCAATACCTCGTCAGCTGTTTCATATCCTGGTGTACAGTAGAGAATGCCAATTTCGATTTTAATATTGTACTTTAATCCGGCTTTAGACAGGAATTCATCGAATTCGGATTGCATTCTCTCCGCAATCGAAACAGGAGCGAAGCGATCGACGAAATCTTCCACCAGGACCAGGAATTGATCTGATTCGAAACGGGAGATGATATCAGCCGGTCTCAAAACCTTCTTCACTACCTTTGCGATACCTTGTAAGATGTGCTGCCCATACTCCGTTCCAAATTTTTGCTCATACTTCACTAAATGTTCCAATTTGATCGAGAAAACGATGAAATCGTTCGATCCATTTACATGTGAGTTCTTGATTGCCTGTTTCAAACGCGCGATAAAGTAGGAAGGGGTGTAAAATCCAGTGAGCGCATCCCAGGGAGTCCGGTCTAAAGGCTTTGCAATCGAGCTGAGCAACGAAAGAAGGCTCGTCAGGCGCTCGTGGTCGACCGGTCGCAACAATACGATATCCACCAGGGATAACAATTGGTTTGCTACATCCCGATCAGACACCAACGCGACCACGGGAATATCCTTAAAGCGTACATCCCCCTGCAGATCATGGAACAGGACTGTGCCTGAGAGAACAGGCAGATCCAGATACAGGAATATGAGCGAGGGTTTGCACCTGGCGATTTGATCAAGGGTCGTGTGACTGTCCATCACCAGTTCAGTAGAATAGCCGGCATAATCCAGCGTCTGGCGAAAATCGAGAGAAGTAATATCGAGTGTATCGATAATCATCAATGCATGTGGCCGACCCATAGGATAATCCCTTTGCTTCATATCCAAGACGGAGAAAATCGAATTTTGTTACTCTCAATCGGCTTTTTGGGAATTACACAACAAGACAATGTTCTGGGTCGATAGACAGATCGAACCAATCTGGCGTCGATCCCGAAATACCATGGAGACTGTATGCCATTTTCTCAACAACCCAATCCGGAAGTGCTCAAATCCCTCGCTGACGCCAAACCCGTCCCTTTTTGGTTGGACGATAAAGGACGTCCCGAACCAGTCTGTGCGTTAACTGGAGCCATCACGGCGGACCTGTGCGTCGTCGGCGCGGGCTTTACGGGACTTTGGACTGCCCTGCTGGCGAAGGAATCCAATCCAGGCCTGGACGTGGTTCTGCTCGAAGCCGGCCAGAGCGGAGACGGCGCCAGCGGCCGTAACGGCGGGTTCGTGGATCATTGCCTGACGCACACACTCGAGAACGGCCTGAACCGCTGGCCAGACGAACTCCCTGCGCTGGTGCGCATGGGCTTGGAAAACCTGGATGCCATCGAAGAGACGGTCAAGCGCTACAAAATCGAATGTGACTTCCAACGTGCAGGTGAAATGGTGGTCGCGACTGAACCCTATCAGGTAGCGGTATTGCACAATGGCCCAGAAGAGGCCGCCCCTTACGGACTCGACCTGCAATGGTTCGACCAGGAACAGACCCGGTCGCTGGTAAATTCACCCACTTATCTGGGCGGTCTGTATGATCCCAATATCGTCATGGTCAACCCGGCGCGTTTGGTCTGGGGCTTGAGGCGGGCCTGCCTGGAAAACGGAGTCCGCCTGTATGAACGGACGCAGGTTACCGGTCTGAGCGAAGATGCGCCGGGGATCGTCGTCCGCACACAGTACGGTCAGGTCCGAGCCAGGCAGGTCGCCCTGGGAACCAACGCGTTCCCCCCGCTGCTAAAACGGCTAAACTATTACGTCGTGCCGGTCTATGATTACGCGCTGATGACCGAGCCGTTGACCAAATCCCAGCGTGCCTCGATCGGCTGGGAGAAACGCATGGGCGTAGGGGATGCAGCCAACCAGTTCCACTATTACCGTACCAGCACGGACGGGCGCATCCTGTTTGGCGGGTATGCCGCGGTTTACCACTGGAACAACGGTTTTGGTCCACACCTGGAAACCAATTACGAGTCCTTCGGGCGGTTGGCAGACCACTTCTTCCAGACTTTCCCGCAACTGGAAGGGCTCCGTTTCACACATGCCTGGGGCGGCGCCATCGACACCTGCTCGCGTTTTAGTGTTTTCTGGGGTCAGGCGTTTGACGGCAGGTTGGCTTATGCTATGGGATATACCGGCCTGGGTGTAGGCGCTGCACGTTTCGGCGCGCAGGTAATGTTGGATCTGTTGAGCAGGAAAGCGAACGAGCGTACACGCCTGAACATGGTACGCGCGAAACCCATCCCCTTCCCCCCTGAGCCAG
>DAOTXM010000241.1:0-1617 GCA_034435215.1 Anaerolineales bacterium | reverse complement strand
AATTTCTTTAGCAGGGGGCGCCTCTGCAACCAATGATTCCAGCACCTCCCGTTTTTCTTTCAAGCGCTGGGTGAGAAAAGAGCGTTGTGCTAACATTTCCAGCCTCAATTCGCGGAGATGACCTCATAGAACCGGATGCGGTCTTTATTGACCAGCAAGAATGGCGCCTCCCGAAATGGGTGCGCTTTCATGGCAGTCAGAGGAAACACTTTAGCATGGTTCACTGCCGCCCAGGTCCCCTTCATGACTTCGAACATATCCCCTGAACGAGTATCTTCTCCATGCGTAAGTGTCCCCTGGACCACGAAACCGGGCAAAAAGATGCGTAATTTTTCCTGTGCCGGCAGTTTTTGGACCATGCCCTGTAACGCGGTTTCGTCCAAACAGATGGCGATGATTTCGCTGCGTTGTACCCACAGTTCTTTTATTTTAATCGAAGTCACGGTACTATCTGTACCCAAACCGGTCAATGTAATATTCTTGAAGAGCAGGTTGCCACGGTCCGGCGAATCCAGGTAGGTCATCAGCATTCCAACCGGTTCCGCGACGCATTGCATCAGGTAATGTTCGGTCAATACTTCAAGCGGATACTGTTTGTTTTCAACGCCAGGTAATGACATTGGAAGCCTCCAGAGCGAATCTTGCTTTTTGAATCAGTATAGCATAAGGAGGGTTCCCAAAATATGTTCCTATCAAATTTGGAAAGCAACTGTTATTTCCTTGAAAGGTAAAATGCAAAATTTTGATGCTTCCTGATCTAATTTTGGATGAGGCGTTCGAATTCTATTGAAAACGCACTGAGCAATTCTGCTCGCTCGGCATCGGGCAGCAAAGTGACTTTCACTGCATTGAGCACAAGTCGTTGAATCGTATCTACATCCCAGCCAAAGGCTTTCGCTGCAACCAGATATTCATTGGTCAGGGTAGTGTTGAACATGGGCGGGTCATCGCTGTTGATGGTAATGTACAATCCCTGTGACATCAGCGCAGGCAGGCTATGCTCTTCCAGAGACGGATACACCTTCAAACAAATATTGCTGGTGGGACAGACTTCGAGCGGGATCTGCATTTCGCGCAGATAAGCGACCAGCTCCGGATCTTCGATCGCGCGCACGCCATGACCAATGCGTTTTGGTTCAGCAACCCGGATGGCGCTCCAAATGCTGGGCGGACCAACCGTCTCACCGGCATGCAGGATGCAGGGGATGCCCGCTGCACGGACGCGGTCGAAGGCGGATTGGTATTTTTCGGGCGGATTGTCGATTTCCGGGCCGCCCAGCCCGAGGGCGATCAAGCCATCACCGTAACGTTCGATCATCCAGTCAGCGACGGTCAGCCCGTCATCGGGCAGGATGATGCGGGGGATGTCCATGATGATCCCCATACGCACGCCCAGTTCCCTTTCCGCCCAGGCGCGGGCGTGATTGACAGCATCGATTTGCACGTAAAAATCAAGCCGGTTATTCATATACTGGTTGAATGGCGTGAACGTCACTTCGCTGTAGCGAATATTCTGTTCGGCCTGCCCGATCAAGAATTCGCGCGCGATCAGTTCGATATCTTCCGCCGTGCGCAGGCAGGAAGAGATGATCATGTAGATTTCGATGAAATGGTTGA
>DAOTXM010000240.1:0-4655 GCA_034435215.1 Anaerolineales bacterium | reverse complement strand
ACAACCCAAATTTCGGCATTTTTCCTGCCAAAAACGGCAGAGCCAAAAGGATAAGGGATGTTGGAAGCAGGAGAACCGCTTAGGGCGATGATACCATTCAACTTATGCCAACAAGTAAATCATGACTATTGTGGAAATCACTGTTAAATACGGGAACCACTTATTTATCGTCAAAATCGCTCCCGGCATCGATTTATTCGTGCTCAATAAGCTGCCAGTTGTCACGTTGACTGCAAAAAACAGAACAGTGATCACCACCGCTGCGATTTGGACTGTGCTGAGAGGAACAACCTTTTGAATCCGGTAGACGGTCAACCCCAGAAAGATGCCCGCTGCCAGCCCAATGAGTTTATGGAGGGTGACGAGGAACATGCTATATGGTTTTCCCATGCGGTTCAGCCAGAAACCGGATAGGAAGATGAAAAGGAAAAATAATCCTACGCTGATAAGTTTCGATTGCATAAAAGTTGTCTCCAATCTCTTGAGATGTGGTGTTGCTGCCAAGGAAATTACAGCAATTCCGGGGTTAATAGGACAATGTTGCCAATCACACGTCCACTTTCCAGCAATTCGTTGGCCTTTCTTGCTTCTAGAATGGGGAACCTGGCGTTGATAACCGGCTTGATTTTGCCTTCCTCCAACATCTTGAAGAGTTTGCCCCAATCTTCCAGGAAGATGCGTCGATTGACCCGGGAAGCGCCCGTTGAATAGTATTTCGCCGACTTTCCATTCGGCAACAGGTTGTACAAGAGCATCCGCCCCAAAACTTGAAACATGCCTTTATAACTCACCGGATTGCCGTATCCTACCAATGTGCCGCCGCGCCGCAGCACGGAAAAACCGCGTCGAAAAGAATCGCCGGCCATGCCATCGAAGACCGCATCCAGACCATCCGGTTCTACTTGCTTGACTATCCTGACGAAGTCTTGGGTATGGTAATCGATCGGCGTTGCTCCATATTCGCTCAGGACGTGATGCTTGTTTTTGGAGGCAACCCCGTACATTTTTAGGTCAGCCAGCTTGCCTAACTGTAAAAAGGCCGTTCCAATCCCGCCGCTGGCGCCAATGATCAACACTCTGTCCCCGGGCTTGACCCGTGCCCAACGGTGCATCACGTGGTAGGCGACGATGTAATTAAGGATCAATGGCGCAGCTTCTCCCGGATCCAGGGTTGCCGGGACGGGAATTAGCTGATCCGCGTTCCAGTACAGGTACTCGGCGTACCCCCCGTAGGCAGTCAGCGCTCCTGCCCGGTCTCCAACGGTAACGTTCGATACGCCTGCACCTGTTGCATCCACATCGCCGATGACGGCGTAACCCGGCGTAAATGGCGGTTTTGGGATAAACGGGGATTGTCCATGCCGGGCAGTCATATCAGGCGCACACACAGGTGCGGCGAGGACTTTGATACGCACCTCCCCAGTTTTTGGTGGGCGCAGGTCATTTTCGACGACTTGCAGAACTTCCGGGCCGCCTCTCGCTGTAACAATGACACTTTTATATTTCATCACTTTTGCTTCCACCTCATGCTTCCAAAGTGTCCTGCTCCAGATGGAACAACCTCCGGGCAGTCAGGACATACCAGGCCATACTCAGGAGTCCGCCAATCATGGCTAAGATCATGGTTACGTTACTTAAGCCTGATATGAACGAAGAGAAGAATTCAAACACCAACAAAATCCCAAACCCAAAGATTCCAGCATAAGCGGTGGCTTTGCTGAAAATCCTGCCGCGCAGCATCACGATAGAAATCATAACCCCGGCAATTTCCAAGAGGCAGAACCCCAAAAAAGTGCCTGGCGTATGGCTTTCGCCTACGGAGAGCATGGACTGCCCGGCAGCCTCCAGCATGGCGCGCTGTGCATCGGACGCGGCAATTGCATATTGATTGCTCAATGCCAGCATCGGGAAAGCCCGGTTGGTTGCAAAGAATATCCCAATTCCAAGAAAAGAGATAATCATGGCCAGGGCTGCATAGGGACGATTGGTATCTTTTCTATGGGCAGCGTAAAGGGCGAAATAGGTCAGGATCGCCAGGACGTTGAGGAAAATATTCAACAAACCCAGATTGCGCAGCCCCATGAAAGGGTTCTCCTGGAAAAGGTTGAACCAGTCGAGCACGGTATCCTGGGTTGTATTCCCTCCTGGCAGGAATGTGATGAGCATTTCAAGTATCCCCACCAGAACCGCGTTCAAGGCAGCAATGCCGCCGAGCTTATAGACACCCTGCCAAATGGAATCTTGTTTTTCCGGTTGCGACATATCATTCTCCTGTTTGGGCGTGTTGGACATCATATGCATACGCGCTGTAAACGGACACAGGCAGCATCACAACGATCAGGAACAGGCCAAACCACATGATACTCTGTAAAAAAGCGTTGAAGAAATATCCCACAGGAAACTGCCCCAAGAGCCATGTCATCAAAATGACCAGTGGCCAGGGCCACAGCTTGGCTGCCAGGTGCAATACCCTGCCAGGTTGTTTACCGGTCAATGGTTTGTTGATTTTCAGCCCGGCTGTGCCACCGATGAAGCTGATCAGAGGCGGAAAAAGGCCTCCGCCAAACAGGAGCAGCGCACCTGAGAGCAGGATCAAAACCACCCCCCCGTGTTTACGATGCATAAATCCCAGTGACCAGACCAGGATGGCCAGGCCGAAAATCACTGCCAGGATGCCGGTCAGCAAGAAGTCGGGCAGGATGGTCATGGCGGGTTCGCACCTGTTCCAGACGGCTTCAGGATCACAGGGCGGCCCAATCGAGGAAATCATCAACCCTTGTGGCCTGGTGTTCCCTTGCAGGATTTCGAAATAGCCGTGTTCCAATCCGGCGATTCCGGCGGCAATCCCAAACCACATGGCGACAGTTTTCGTTGCTGTTCTCATTTTTGTCTTCCTGATCTTTTACGATCCACTCTGTTGTAATTTTGAATTTAACCCACGCGCCCATTCACGGATGGCGTTCCAATCGCGGTGATCCCCTTCCTTCCATACTCCGAACAGGACGCTCAGGCGGAACTTCAGCCTGTCACTGAACGAAGGAACCTTGCGAATGTCCAGAGCCCCGGCAAATAACCCCTCGCTGACTGGCTTGACCAGCGCCCGCACGGGGGCCAGCCATTCAGATATCTGCGGGCGGTAGTTCTCCCCATTTTTCATCGCTAAGGTCATGCAGACGGCAAATATGGCAAAGGGCTTCTGGTTCAGTGCTGCTCGATGAAACTGCACGAATTGGACGGCTTCCGGTAACCACCGCCGATCTTGAACAGCGCTGCCCGCTACCACCGACCGATAGAGGGAAAGGTCTTCGACCTCGCGCATGGGCAGGACATCCACCTGCATGCCAAGTTCGGTCAGGGTTTTGCCGATTGCTTCCGCCACGCCGATGGTGGAACCGGTTCGGCTGGCATAAGTCACCAGGATTTTTTGCGACATTTTAATTTTCCTCGATTTTCGATGTAGTCCTGCTCAGACGGAAAAAATCCCTTGCCAGCAAGGGGAACCAGACCAAGTACAAAGGTCCGGCAATTGACATCAAGACAAAGCCACCTGCTTGGAAAAAGAAGCTAATCAAAAGACGGGCTAAATCCAAACCATGTGTAACAATGCCAACGTAAGCTGTACTTTTTCTAAAAGCATTACTCGACACCATAACGATAGAAATCAGTGTTGTCGCAACTTGTATCAGAATCGCACCGATTACTGCGCCTGTGCCATGCCACATATCCGAAACCAAGGTAGCCTCACCAGCCGCCAGAAGCAAGTTCCTCTGCGCTTCGCTCGTTGAGGCAATAAACTTTTCAAACAGTGCCAGCCAAGTGAAGACCGAGGGAGTGGCAAGAAACAACGTCACCCCGGCAAATCCCAACAATACAGCAACGACGGCAGAAACCAGGTGAGTTTTCTTCAGCGCGGCGTAAAGTCCCAAAAAGAGCAGGTAAAACAATGGCATGTAGACCAGTACCGTCAATATATCTAGCCGCAAGAGACCGATGAATCTATTCTCTTCTAGCATCTCGAAAACCTCAGCCGCGGTTGTCGGTGGGACACCGAGCAGGAAAAGAATGACCATCGTAATCAGCGAGTAACCAACGAGGATCACAGCAATCCACCCACAAAGTTCGTACAGGCTTTTCCAATTGGTGTCGGTAATTTCTGTGTGAGTCATAATGGTTCACCTTTACTAATTCAAGCGATGACATCCGCTCATTAATCATCGTTGTTTGGCGATATCTTTGAAAGATACGGATTTGTGATGATAGCGATCATTCACCACCGTATTGGATCGAATCGGGAATTTGGATTGTATCTGGATGGCTTTCTGTGGACAATAATTGATGCAGGCAAAGCAGGCATAGCACTATACATCAGTCTTCCATACAGGTTTTTTATCGTCGAGACGTATTTTTCCGCTTAGACAGACCTGCTCGCAGGTGCCGCAGCCCTTGCATTTTTCGTCCGCATAAAAGTGCACCAAGTTTTGGTACATATACCTGTGGGATTTGTAATTGAAATTTTTCGAGATGTTGAGTCTCATTAAGTCGTATCACCTTGAAAAGGAGAAAGTCTCATAAAATCGTATCAGTTGTTTCATAATTGACCGTCGTCTGAACAACTTTTGAATGAATTCCATGGGCGAACAGGAAATCTGCTCTAG
>DAOTXM010000239.1:0-2124 GCA_034435215.1 Anaerolineales bacterium | reverse complement strand
CCCCCCCCCCCCCCCCCCCCCCCCCCCGTTTTTGCGCGCTTCTCCCAATTGTTTCGTGATGTACTGATTTTCTCTTTTCACCAGCTCATTCGTTCCCCGGCTTTGAGAACATAGTGCGGGCAGCTCAGCGCATTCGCAGCGGCAATAAAGGATTGCGGAGATACCGTATTGAATTCGAACATCTCGTAGTGACAGGGGATTAACAACCTTGCACCGATTTCTACCCCCAATTTTGCAGCTTCCTCGGCGTTGAAGTTGCCCGCCACGCCCCGCACCGGGTCGCGCCCGTTGATGGGCAGGATGGCCAGGTTGATGTTCCACTGGTTCAGCCGTTCTACCAACCCGTCATACATGCAGCAATCACCGCTGTGGTAGAGGGTCTTCCCACCGGCTTCGATAATGTAACCTACGAACTTGTGGTCGCCGTTCTCGTCGGTTGCGAGGGACTCGTGGGCGGAGGGGATGGCGTGGAATGTGAACGGTCCGACCCTGACCGGTTCGCCGTCTGCGTGGATGGGCGTCAGGTGTTCGGGCCGGACCTTGAGCCTGTCTGCCGCAAAATGAAGGTTCGCCGCCGGGACGATGACCGTCAGCGCGGGATTCGCCTGCAATAACGGGAGCAGGGTTCCGCCGTCGAGATGATCCGTGTGATTGTGGCTGGAGGTAACGACTTCGACGAAGTTCAGTCTTTCCGGCGCGACGACCCGTTCGGTCATCCGCACGTGGGGTTTATCGGTGTTGGCGTATTTCCTGGTCAGCGAATCCGATAAATAGGGGTCGGCTAACAGGTGATGTCCCTGCCACTGGAAGAGGAATCCGCTCTGGCCCAGCCACCACAGGTTGAGCCGGTCAGCCGGGGCGGAACGGACATCAGCGAGGAAGGCGTCGTCTTGCAGAACGGGTTTGATCATAATTCCCTTTGTTCCTAACCCAATCCCAACTCCTTGCGGACAATCTTCACACCCTCCACCATGTTCTTGAGCTTAAGCTTCGCAGCCCAGCGCGCCGTCTGGCTCAGGCCGCAATCGGGCGCAAAGGACAGGCGCTCGGCGGGGGCATGCTGCAAGCACAACTTCACGCGCCGGGCAATATCTTCCGGAGTCTCGATATAGTAGCTTTTGACATCCACGATGCCTATGGCTACATCCTTGACCCTGGCGATCTCTGCCAATAGTTCGATCTCGGCGAACTCGCGCGAGGCCATTTCGAGGTGGATTTCATCCACATCAAAATTCAGGAAATCGGGGAACATGGGCGCGTACTGGCGGGGGCCGACCGCGCGACCCTTGTAGTTGCCGAAACACAGGTGCGTGGACAGGCGGCATTTGCCCACCGCGGGTTCGACCGTGCGGTTGAAGATGTCCACGAAGCGTTTGGTGTCTTCCTTATAGGCATAGCAGCTCATGGACGGCTCGTCCACGGTGATCTCGGCGCAGCCTGCCTTCACCAGCGCTTCCAGTTCGGCGCGTACGATCGGGATCAGCGCTTCCGTAACAGCGTAGCGATCAGGATAAAGGTCATTTGGGATCAATCGTCCGCTCAATGTGTAAGGGCCGGGCACACTGGCTTTGAGCGTAGGGCCTTCGGGTGCCAGCCTCTTCAAACGTTCGTATTCCTCAATCACACCCAGCCCGCGCGGGGCGGTTATTTCGTCCACAATGGCATGTTTGCCGCGCTGGTCGTGCGCGGGAGGGCCAAAAACGCGCAGTGGATGTTCGTTGGCCCTGATCCCTTGCAAATACCCGTAAAACGACAGGTTGAAATCCAGCCGGGATTGCTCGCCGTCCGTGATGACATCCAGCCCGGCCTGCACCTGGTCGTGAATGGCGACGATGACTGCGTCTTCCTGCAACTCGGCGATTTCATTCGTGCCAAATTTATCCAATTGCTGGCTGGCAAGTTCCAGCCATGAGGGGAAGGGGTAACTGCCGATCACAGTGGTGCGTAGAGGATGTTCTTTCATGAGATCTCCATTTCTTCTTAACTCACCATGAGAGGATTCGGTAATTCATTTTGAGTAAGAGGGTCTCTGACGGAAGTAGAATTGGTTATCCAGACCACTACAACCGAGAGAGACCCCCATGACAGATTGTACAGCACTTTCAAAAACCACGGGCACATTCT